>JAITIX010000112.1 GCA_031279205.1 Treponema sp.
TTACCATCATGGGCGATACAGGACTTGAACCTGTGACCCCTAGCATGTCAAGCTAGTGCTCTCACCAACTGAGCTAACCGCCCTTAACGGGTGGTTCTGCCACCCGATCTTTTTCTACTCTACCAGAAACACGCAAATCTTGTCAAATGCTTACAGACGAAATGACAAGATTTGCATAAGAAATTTACGTCCGCTCGCGGATGGCAACGTTCACTTCAAGTCTGCCATTTCCACCCAGTTCCATGGGAACAACAAGCGCCTCGACATTGATGTTGGTCGATACCTCCATGTGTTCGCCAGTGAAAAGGGTGGGCGGGGTAAGGTCAAACCTGAAACCCAGACCGCCAAGCTTGGTAACCGCCCGTGCGGTGATCATGTTAGCAAGCTCCTGAATGGTGTCCTTGGCCATTTCGTCAAAGACGGTGAAAGCTGCTCCGCCGTTCATAACGCCTGCAACAAAGAGAGCGGTCTCTTTATTCATATCAAAGAGTACCCGACCCTGAACATCACCAGCAAGACCAACCATGGCCGCAACACCCTGAATCTGCATGCTGGTGTTCTTGAGCTTCAGATCACCCCGTTTGATGTCTATGTTAAGGACCTCTTTCAGTACATTAAACGTGGACTCAACGAAAGGATTAATATACTCAACTCTCATAACTCCTCCAAATTATTATTCATTCCGTATAAACACGGAAACAGGCTCGTTTCCGATGGCCTGCCATTTATCCCCAAACAACACCTCGTTGCTTCCAAGTATCACAGCGCCTCGTTTCTTGAGTTTTTCGGAAAACTCGTTTGTCATCGCTTCCTGCGACGCTACTGGAAAGAACGATAGCACATCCCTGACCAAGATCATATCCAGATCAGGCAGAGCGCTGGTGTTCAGCGCATCGTGGTACTCAAAGACAATCGCGTCCCTGATGGCTTGATTGAAGCTATAGCCATTGCGCCCCTTGACTATGAAAGGCCGACAGTATTCCGGCACTTCTTCAAGCTCATAAACCATGTTAGGGGCATTCGCTATTGCCATGATATCGCTGTCGTTAGCCCAGATTTTAAGATGCCCATCAGGATAGCGCATTTTAAGTATACACGCAAACGAAAAAGTTTCATAGCCCTTTCCACACCCAATGTTCCACACCTGAATGTTATTCGAACTGAGATCAGGGAGCGTCTCGCGCATCTGATGGGCATAGTCAGCAGGCCAGAATTTCCCTGTACCCGGAGAATAGAACGTTGAGAGGTACTCCTCAGCATCACCAACGTTTTTAAGCTGTAATTCCGACTCGCTTCGGGTGGCGCTCCAGTCAGTGAAACGCTTCCGCAACCAAGTCTCATTAAGTGGACTCACGGCAAACTGTTTGAGGGCGAGCAAGCTTTCTTTGATAAAGCCAATAGCTGAGTCCGCCATAACCGCCAGTTTTTCCCGCGCTTCTTCAGGAGTGGGTGGCGGTGGCACATAGTAGGTATCGCCGGAACTTTCCTGTATCGCAGCACGGGGTTTCTGCTTCTCTTCCTCGTTCTGGCTAAAAATACGAAGCACATCAAGGATGACGTAGAGTTCACCCTGCTTCTCCACCACGCCATGAATATACTTGGCGTTAATGTCGCCGAAGATAGGATGAGGCGGCTGTATGCTCTCGCTGTTGATAGCCACCACCTTATCAATCTTATCAACAATGGTGCCGTAGACATGATCCTTGATGTGGAGAATGAGCATATTCTCCTGCCCGTCCCGCTTCTTCTCAACCGCCATGTGGAAAAAGACCCGCAAGTCCACTATCGGGATGATGTCACCTCGCAGGTTATACACACCCCTCACAAAGGATACCGCGTTGGGCACATAGGTAAACTTATCCGCCCTAGCGATCTCTTTCACGTTCATGATGTCGACGCCATAGTCCTTCCCCGCAAGCGAGAAAGTAACCATCTTGAAGTCAGCCGTATCAACCCGTTCCTTCTGTTCCTGAAGATCCACGTTTACGGTCGCCAAATCTTTTATCACCGCTGCCATTTTTTGCTAACGCTCCTTTGCGTGCATGATTTACCGTATCGACGCCTCACGAATCTGACGTTGCTCAATTTCCTTGCGGAGACCGAGTTCCAACAGTTGCCCCACATCAATGATGAGGGAAACTGAACCATCGCCCAGAATCGACGCACCAGCAATGCCTGGCGAGTTGGTGTACTGGTCGCGTAAGGGTTTGATCACCACATCCTCCTCGCCAATGAGACTATCCACCATGAAGCCCATCTTCTTTTCGGCAGTTCCCACGATAACGATGAAGTTATACTCCTGCTGCTCCTGAGTCTTGATGCCAAAGAGCCGGTTGAGACGAAGCAGAGAGATCACATCGTTACGGATATTGAACACCTCGTAGTTATCGATCATCTTGATGTCTTCAGGCTTGAGTCTGAGACTCTCAATAACCGAAGTGATAGGAATCGAATAGATTTCAGTGCCAACCCGGACAAGCAACCCCTGTATGATGGCGAGGGTCAAGGGCAGTTTAATAACGAATTTGGTCCCCCTGCCCCTTTCAGAACTGACCGTTACCGTGCCATTGAGCTTTTCAATTTGCCGGCGCACCACATCAAGTCCCACGCCGCGTCCTGATATGTCCGTAACGGTCTTTGCCGTTGAAAAGCCTGGCTCAAAAATAAGGTTAAACGCCTCAACATCAGTAAGCACTTTGTTCGGGTGAATCAGCCCGCGCTCAATCGCCTTAGCCTTGACCGCCTCAACATCAATGCCTTTGCCATCGTCAGAAATCTCGATAACGATCATGTTGCCTTCATTAGCGGCCTTAAGAAGCACCATACCTTCTTCTGGCTTACCGATAGCCTTGCGTTCATCCTGCGACTCAATGCCGTGGTCAATAGAGTTACGCACCGAGTGCATGATAGGATCGAGCAGGTCTTCGATAACCGATTTATCAAGCTCAGTCTCCTCACCTTCAATCACGAGGCTGATTTTTTTGTTCAGCGCCTTAGAAAGGTCGCGCACAAGACGCGGGAAGCGGCTGAATATCTGGCTAATGGGGACCATGCGGATACGCATGACGCCTTCCTGCAACTCACCAGTGATACGCCCCAGATTCTGCGCCGTCGAGCGGAATTTACCCATGTTGGCCTTCATTGATGTCTCAAAACCGTCAAACAGGCTAAAAATATCACCATAATCGTCACTCATCTGTTTACGGATATCTTTTACAGAACGTCCGCCCTGAATGTCCTCAAGGTAAGTGGGCAGGCTGTCAAACAACCCCTTAATCTTCTCGCGATAGACCACTCCAATTCCGTGTAGTTCGTTTACCAGGTCGGTGAATTGGTTACTGATCTGATTAAATGTAGCCTTAGTGATAACCGTTTCAGAAACGAGATTGAGCAAGTCGTCAATGCGTTTTGAGTCAACCCGCAGTATGGCGCCAGCTTCCTTACCGGCCTTTTTCGCATCAGCCGAATCTTTGGGCGAAGTCCCCGCCTCAGCCGGTTTCACCGGAGCCCCCGTACTTTTGACTGGTGGCGTTTCAGTGGGTTTCGGAGCCGACACGGCGACTGGCGGGGCAGCAACTCGCTCGACGGGAGTTTGTTGCTCAACGTCTGGTGTTGTCGCCGAGTCCGAAACGTCAACAATATCGTTGATGTTTATAATCTCCGCTCCAAGTACATCTGGAATGAGTACATGACGCTTAAGGTCTGCAAGCGACTTACTGGAAGCGATGTAATAGTCAACAGTGGGAAAGAAGTTATCCTCAAATAGTTGTTCAAAATCAGGAATCGTCTTGAGTATGGTACCATCACCTTTGAGTGAAGCATACACCTGAATACCGCCAACAGTATTCATGAGTCCAGCCTCATCAAACTGTACCGAAATGCGATAGATTGGCTGACCGCCATCCACCGATTCCTTAAGTTCCAGCAATTCATACTCGGAAAGCCCCCCTGCGGGTTTGATAGTGGGCACCTGTACTACCTTCGGCGCAGGCTGTACTACCTTCGGCGCAGGAGCAGGAGCAGCTTTCGAGGAAGCCAGCTTTGCTACGCCTTTTTTGTGATCCGTGCTTTCCGGCAAGAGCGTGGATAGGCGCCTTTCTATATCGTCGGTGTTCTCCTGATACACCGACCCGTCCATGCGCACCTGTAACATGGCTTTGATGATATCGATTGCCGCGAGAAGCGTATCAACCACATCTTCATTAACCTTAACTACGTCAGAACGAATGGCGTCAAGCACATCCTCAACAAGGTGGGTGAAGTGGGACAGCTCCATCATTTCCACTGTGGCCGCCCCGCCCTTTAGGGTATGAGCCGCCCGGAATATCTCGTCAACCGCATCACGGTTACCCACCTCAGTTTCCAGAACTAGAATGTTCTGTTCCAGCGTGTCAACCTGCATCTGAGCTTCGCTAAAAAAATCTTTGAGAAGCTCCTCGTTATTAGGATCAAGATAGTCACTCATACATATCAATTCTATGAACTCTTCGGATTGAGTCAAGCGGGTGTTGACCTATTTTGCTACAAAACTAAGCCGCCGGTAAAAAATATTCTAAGAAAAAAAAGCAAGCATACATTTCTCTGTTTACATGGACAGCCATCAGCCAAGTGGGGAACTCTTCGTAACGCCTTTGGATAGTTTTACCGCTGCCGAAGAGACCTCTGCGGAGAAGTCTGCCGAGCCTGAAGAGGCTCTACCCAAAGTGGCTGAATCCAAAAGTGTGGAGTAATTTGGGAGCCTGCCACAGGTTAGCTCGTCCTTTCCCAAAGGACTGATCTGACGTAACTTCAGTCGCTTACCACCGATACAGAAGTGCCAGTAACCAAAAACTTTATCTGCAGGCCGTTTCTATCTTCCACCAGAATAGTAATAGCCTGCCCTTTGTCGTGGACATTTTTTACCCGCCGGAATACAAGCGGTAAGGTGGCGGCGTATCTGCTTCCGCAGACCTCAAAAGCGTTAGACCATGCTTCAATAGTGAGGTTCAGGGTACAGATGCCAAAGCCGGACAAGGTATAGCGTCCTGGCTCTTTTATTACCAGCGCAAAACCTTCATCATACTTTTTTCTAATATAAGAATTTAATGAAATATCAATACTGTCAGCCGCTTTCTCAAGGCGTATAAGCCCCGCGTCCATGGCCTGAAGCCCGCCTTCGCTGAAACGCCGCAGGTTGGCGCGCTTGACCGACTGTCCAGCGCGGGGACTGTTTTCTGTAAGCGTGTCTACAGCCTGAAACAGGGCTTCTTCTCGCAGAAGGAGTGGAAGCGCAAAAAAAGCAGCAGCACCGGTTCTCAGCCGGCTATCGGTAAGTCGTTCCCATTCCACGCCACGCGCTTCTCTGGCAAGCAGGTCTGCAACCAGACGCTGAGTTTCGGTCAAGCGCGGCAATGCGCTTCGCCATTGAAGAAAGAAGGCGTCAAGACAGGGGATGAGTTTGTGCCGTACACGGTTACGCAGATAGCGAATATCGCTGTTGGTAGAATCACTTTGAAAGGAGAGGCCGCGTTCCGCAAGATACACAAGAACATCTCTTCGGGTTAACTCAAGCAAGGGGCGCAAAACCAGCTCTTTCTCGCGCGGCATGGCGGCAAGTCCAGCCGGACCCACGCCTCGTAGAATACGCATGAGCGCCGTTTCCAGCAGATCGTCCTGAGTATGAGCCACCAGTACCCGCGCCGCACCAACGCGCCGAGCTTCACGTTGCCACGCCTCAATGCGAAAATAACGCGCCGCCGCCTCAATACCGCTGTCCCAGTCCTTCGCAGCATCCACGATACGGCCAGGCTTGATGGAAACCACGCGACACGGAACCGCAAATCGTTCACAGAGCGCCGTAACCGCCAGCGCATCGCCCTCACTCTCTTCCGCGCGTCGTATGCCATGCTCAATGTGCAGACAATAGAGCCGGAAGCCAGCCTCTTCCCGTAAAGAAGCAAGCGCAGCCAGCATTGCAGTTGAATCAGCCCCGCCAGAAACAGCAGCCAGAAATACCGTCCCTTCCGGCCATGAACCCAGCCCTTGAGCCACAGCTTCTTCAAAAGCAGACACGCCTTTCAGTCCCCTGTTTGCGCGATGTGTGGCGCTAAAAAAAACGGATAGAGCTGCTCTGAATAGCCGCACAGAGAGCCTCGCGCCTGAAACACAGCCTGATTCAACACCATGTCTATATGCTTGAACACAGCGTCTATGGTACTGAAGTCTGAAAAACAATAGCCGCTCAACTCTCCCTCTGAACTTCCCTCATGAATAGTAAAAGACAGTGTCCAATCCTGCTCCTGAAACAGACTCTGCTTATTCATCTTCGCATGAAACGAAACCGTCCAGTATGGCAGACACTTCTTCTCCAAACAGTCCGACTCCAGGGCAGACCCTTCAAGCGCCTGGGGAAGCACTTTGTCGTACAGGTATCTATCACAAAACAGAAGCGAAAACCCATGCTCCGGGTCTGAAAAGACATTGGCTATATCATTATTGCGAAATGGGAAACGTTTCTGATACAACCGCTTGATCGCCTTGTAATCAAGGTGCGGCCTCAGCCCACCAGCCTCATCACCGCCGTTTTCAACAGGCAAATCCGCATCCATAAGGGCTTGAGTCGAAGGTAGGGCAAGCTCATACTGGTCAGAGTCCAGACCTAACTGGGTTAATATGGACGGCGCCAGCCTCAGTCCCTGCCTCTGGCACCTGAGCAGAAAACGGGTATGGGCAAGCGGGCGCTCCAAAAATGAGGTAACATTGAACCACCAGAAATCCAGCAGACGATCAATCACCGACAAGACCCGATCTTTTTCCAACGATGGCTGAACAGTAAAGTTACGCCGCTCATCGTTTTGGGCGAGATTCGCCTTAACGGTATCCTGAAACGATTTTTTCTTAGCCGGGTCTTGAAGCTGGCTTACTTCCAAAGCTTGATACCTAAAAACAGACATACACTCCTCCTTTCAGTTTTCCGCTCGCTTATGGCGAAACGAGCCTAGTATACCCCGCATTCCCTCTTGGCAGTCTATCCTCAAAGGAACGTGAGCGCCGGCGTAAGGGATACGGTATGCCAGCGCCCGTACAAAAAATTACGCGTTTAACCTGAACAACGGAAGACTGAGATAGCCATGAGTCTCCGTGAACCAGCGCCCACCCTCTCTTTGCTCACCGTTTATCAGACTGGTCCAGGTTCCTGCAGGCAAATAGTAGGTAACATCACCCCCAGGACTGAAGACCGGCGCAACCAAAATTGAGGAGCCAAGCATGTACTGCCGATCAAGGTAGACGCAGACCGGATCGTCGGGAAACTCAAGGAACATAGCCCGCATAAGCGGAACACCTTTCTCGTGCGCCTCCCGCGCGCCATCAAGCAGATAGGGCAGAAGCGACGCCTTGAGCTTCGTAAAAAAACGACAGACCTCCACCGCTTCGTCATCCACGTTCCACGGCACACGATAGGAACTACTACCATGCAAGCGCGAGTGGGACGACAAAAGACCAAAGGCAAGCCAGCGCTTGAACAACGCCGCGTTGGGCATACCCTCAAACCCGCCAATGTCATGACTCCAAAACCCAAAGCCCGATAGCGATAGCGAAAGACCCCCGCGAAGCGTTTCCGCCATGCCCTCAAAGGTCGATTCGCAGTCCCCGCCCCAGTGAACCGGAAACTTCTGACCGCCGCTCGTGGCCGAACGAGCAAACACACAGGCCGCGCCCTTGCCCTTCTTCGTTTCCAGAAGCTCAAACACAGCCTTGTTGTAAAGGTAGGTGTAGTAGTTATGGTACAAAGCCGGATCGCCGTTGTTGAAATACACCGCGTCATTGCCATCGCGGAACACCGGGTCTTCAGGCACACGCTCGCCAAAGTCAGTCTTGAAGGCGTCAACGCCCAGGTCAATAAGGCCGGCGAGCAAACCCTGATACCAACGCACCGCTTCAGGATTGGTAAAGTCAACAATAGCCATGCCAGACTGCCAAAGATCAGTTTGAAACACCGAGCCATCCTTCTTCTTAACCAAATAGCCCTTCCGCCGCCCCTCCTCAAACAAAAGAGAACGCTGGGCAATGTAGGGGTTGATCCACACACAGACCTTGAGACCCTTTGCCTTGATCCGCGCAAGCAACCCCCTTGGGTCTGGAAACGTCTTATGGTCCCAGACAAAATCGCACCAGTGAGCGCCTTTCATCCAGAAACAGTCAAAGTGGAACACGCTGAGAGCAATGCCGCGCTCGCTCATGCCGTCGATGAAGCTCATCACAGTCTGCTCATCGTAGTTTGTCGTGAACGAGGTCGAAAGCCACAGCCCAAACGTCCACGCAGGCGGCAAGGCAGGACGACCAGTCAACGCAGTATAGCGCTCAAGAATCTGCTTCGGCGAAGGCCCGTAAATAACAACGTATTCAAGACTCTCTCCCGGAACACTGAACTGTACGCGGGAAGTCTTCTCACTTGCCACCTCAAAAGAAACCCTGCCCGTGTTGTTTACAAACACGCCATAGCCCTTGTTCGTAAGGTAAAACGGAATGTTTTTATAAGCCTGCTCACTAGCCGTCCCGCCGTCAGCGTTCCATATATCAACAGTCTGCCCGTTCTTGATAAACGCCCCAAAACGCTCTCCCATGCCATACACCAACTCGCCCACGCCCAGAGAAAGCTCGTCCTTGATGAACGCGCCCCTCTCCCGATCCAGCATATAGCCAGTCGAGCGCGATTCATTCTTCGTGATTACCGTGCCTTCCGCGCAAAACAGGGTGTTCCAGACAACGCCAAGCCCAACATGAACCGTGAGGTCTCCGGCTTTGAGCGTAGCTTCATCTTCCGTAACCCTGATCTCCGGCTTAAACGCGGCATCCGGCGTCAGCTCAAAGCACGGCGCGCGATCAAAGGCGCCCTCAAAATGCGACACCCGTACCCGAATAACATTCCGCGCCAGACTCGCGTAGCGAATGGTCAAAACCACGCCGCCAAGCGTGTCGCCCCGACTTCGTAACGGACGATCCGGCGCGTAAACGATAAGCTCATCGCCCTCTTGTTCCGCCTCATAGCCCTGCGCGGCAAAATGCGCCTCAATCCCGTCCCTGATAAGCCAATATCCATTGCTAAACTTCACAAGTACCTCCCTGTTCGTCTGTTTATCTATCTTCTAGAGAACGTTCCCTTACCATAGGCCGTATTGCTCCGTTTGACAATCAGCCAGCCCGCCTCTACCCCAACACGCCCCTTTCTGATACCATGATGAAAACTTCGCGCGTGATACATCCCACGCGCTCACCTTGGAGGACTTATGAAAGCGCTATTCATCGGAGGCACTGGAACCATCAGTACCGCTATCTCTCGAACAATTCTGGAACAAGGCTGGGAACTCTACCTGCTCAACCGCGGCTCGCGTAACAAACTCTTATCAGGCAAACTTACGCAAATCCCCTGCGACATCAACGCCGATACCAACCTTGAGGCAAAACTCAACGGACTGAGCTTTGATGTCGTGGCTGACTTTATCGGTTTCACTCCAAATCAAATTGAACGCGATTTCAGACTCTTTCAAGGCAAAACCCGCCAGTACCTCTGGCTCAGTTCCGCATCAGCCTACCAGAAGCCACTCGCTCACTATCTGGTAAACGAGGCCACTCCGCTCGCCAATCCCTACTGGGAATACTCCCGAAACAAGATCGCCTGTGAGAATGTTTTGATGCAGGCCTATCGGGACTATGGCTTCCCCATCACCATAGTCAGACCAAGCCACACCTACGATGAGCGGAATGTACCCCTTGGCGTTCACGGTAAAAACGGAAGCTGGCAGGTAGTCAAGCGCATAATCGAGGGAAAGCCAGTTATCATTCACGGCGACGGAACAAGCCTCTGGACTATGACCCATAGCAGCGACTTCGCCCGCGCCTTTGCCGGCCTCATGGGAAATAGCCACGCCATAGGCGAAGCCGTGCAGATCACGTCGGACGAAACCCTCACCTGGAATCAGGTCTATGACGCCATTGCCAAAGCCCTGGGCGCGGAACTCAAGCCGGTTCATATATCCAGCGATTTCTTGAGCGGCTGCGGCTCCTATAACTTCTTTGGAGGCCTCATCGGGGACAAGGCCAATTCCGTTGTGTTCGACAACAGCAAGCTCAAGCGTCTGGTTCCCGGATTCACCGCAAAGGTGCGCTTTGATCAGGGCATCCGGCACACCATTGAGCATATTCTGGCGCATCCTGAGTATCAAAAAGACGATCCTGAGTTTGACGCCTGGTGTGATCGCGTCATAGCCGCGCGGGAAAAGGCTATACAGGAACTTGCCGCAGGCGCGTCCTGATTCCCGTTGAAAGGCACGCCGCGCCGCCGCCGCCGCATCGCGAGACCGGTTATAGAGGAAGCGTTATTTGACCAGAACACGTAAGTCCCCGCCGGAGCCTCAGAAACCCTTGAGTTCCGCGGGCTTTGTCTATAGGTAGGCAAAAGTTTCCGACATGTCGGCGTAAGTTCCCGACATGTCGGCGCGAATTCCCGACATGTCGGCGTGAGTTCCCGACATGAAGGCGTGAGTTTCCGACATGTCGGCGTAAGTTCCCGACATGAAGGCGCGAATTCCCGACATGAAGGCATGAGTTCCCGACATGAAGGCAAAAGTTCCCTTTACAAAAAGAACAGAAAGGCGTATCATAATTAAGCAATATGAGAGTGAACAACTCATGTTGACCTATTCCATAGAGGCGCGCGGCATGGCGCCGTGCAAAGGAGAATGTATTATGAATAGAGACATTTTTTCCATCGGAGAGGCTGAATTCCTCAACCTCGCGACCACCTTTAACGCTGGGGCGCTTGCCCACGCGACGCTGCTGGGCATCCCCGATATTCTGGTAACGGGCAATACGGCGAAACTGGCCGCTTACACCGCCGCCTATCGGGTTGCCGAGTCTCCCAACGCGGGTAAGGTTGATCGGGAAGATCGTAAGGAGAAGCGTGAGGTGCTTACCCAAAACATGCGTAAGATAAAGAACGCCTACATTGACGCAGACCCGTTGGACGCGATAACGCCCCAAATTCTGCTGGACTTTGGCCTTCCGCCCAAGGATACCACCCGCACAGATGTGCCTGATCCCACGGAGGTGGTTCCCTTCACGCTGGAGGGCGGTGAATACCTGCAGATCATCGTGAAACATCCGGCCTGCCCTCCGCGCTACAACGGGGCGGTTGCCTTCTATAAAGTGGGCGGTGCTGAGCCGACAAGCCACAAAGAGCTGAACTCCAGCAAGCTGTTGACCCGTCCACGCGAGATACTGAGCTTTGAGGACACGCAATTAGGCCAGACGCTCTACATTGCGCTGAGTTGGGAGAATGAGAAGGGCGTGCTGGGGCCGCCTTCGCCAATACAGGCACGGGTGATAGCGTAGGCTAATGAAAGCGGCGCTGCTTGTAGTACTATCTTGGAGGATACCGGTATGAAATTGCGTAAGAAGTTAATAGTTGTTTTTATTCTTATTTCCATAATTCCTTTTCTTACTGGAATGGGACTAACCCTCATGCAATCAAGCAGCGCTATCAAAAAGAATGCTCAGGGCTTTCTTTCAGAGTACGCCACCACCATTGCCTGTGATATTGAGGCTTTCTTTGAGCGGTCTACCGGGCTTGTGGAAGCGGCATCCTTTTTCCCCGGACTGGCGCAGATGACGTGGTGGGAAAAGAAGCAGGCTCTGGATTCGTTAGGCACGAAGCTGACGCAAAGCCACAGTATCCATATCTATTTGTACTGTAACCCTGATGGCAGCTATTACCGTTCCGACAATCCGGGTAACCCCGATTTAGGCGGGTTGGTAACCGCAGACAACAGCAATCCAACTGCGGCGCCGACGTTTCTTAACACCCGTGATTATTTTACCTATCTTGTGGGGGCCAACACGGCGCGGGAACACCGCACCTATGTTTCCAATCCTATACTTTCCAAATCCACGGGGCAGAAATTCGTGATGGTGGGTTCCAGCGTTATCGATCAATCTAGTGAATCCGGCGCTGTGGCGGGTTTATTGGGTATTTACATTGAGGATCGCAACATGAGGGAAATACTGGACGCGCTCACCACACAAATCAGGAATAACTTTGGGGAACAGCTGATTTTTCTTATTTTTTCTGAGAATGACACTATCTTGTCTCACCGAGAATTTGATCCTGTTCAGGGGGAGTACACAGAGCGGGCTTTAAACATGAATGAGGATATCGCCATTGACAGTCTTCCGGTCCGTTTGCGGCAGGCTGCGAAGGACTTGATAACCGGCTCTTCCCTGTCGTATCAGGAAGAAGACGGCAGTAAATACTTTATTACCAGTGCTTCTGTAGAAGGCACAGGCTATCGGGTTGTGTTAGCCCTTCCTGAGCCAATACTCTATGGGACCATCATGAATATAGAAAGGATCACCCTGATTATTCTTGTTGTTACCATCATTGTTGTCTTTTTTTTCTCGTTTTTTCTCAGTGATCGGATTACGGGTCCCATTATCAAGACGGTTTCTACCCTGAAGGATATTTCCGAAGGCGAGGGGGATTTGACCAAGACGGTTAGCGTTACTTCCAATGATGAGATAGGCGAACTTGCCCATTATTTTAACGCGACTTTGAACAAGGTAAAATCTCTTGTGATTACCATCAAGAATCAGGCGACTATTCTCTTTGACATAGGAACTGAGTTGGCTGCTAACATGGCAGAGTCTGCCGCGTCGATCAACGAGATTACGGCCAATATTCATAGCATTTCAGACCAGATTGTTAATCAGAAGACTTTGGTAACGGAAACTAATACAGAGATTGAGCAGATTGGGGGCAATATTGAGCAACTTTCAGGTCATGTGGAAGACCAGAGTGCCAATGTGTCTCGGTCTTCATCGGCTGTTGAGCAGATGCTGGCCAGTATTCAGTCTGTTACGCAGACTCTTGTGAAGAACGCTGCTAATGTTACCCAACTGAGAGAGGCCTCTGACGTGGGGCGAGCGGGGCTTGAGGAAGTTGCGATGGACATTCAGGAAATAGCCCGTGAATCTGCGGGGATTTTGGAGATTAACGCGGTGATGGAAAACATTGCCAGCCAGACGAATCTTTTGTCGATGAATGCTGCTATTGAGGCAGCCCACGCGGGAGAGGCTGGGAAGGGTTTTGCGGTGGTGGCTGATGAAATACGCAAGCTTGCGGAAGATTCTGCGGAACAGTCCAAGACGATTACTTCGGTGTTGAAAAAGATAAAAGACTGCATCGACAAGATCACCAAATCTACCGAGAGTGTGCTGAACAAGTTTGAGGCCATAGACAGCGATGTTAAGACTGTATCGGAACAGCAGGAAGACATCCGCAATGCCATGGAAGAGCAGGGAGTTGGGAGCAAGCAGATACTGGAAGCCATTGGCCGCTTGAATGATGCCACCCAGCTTGTCAAGGATGGTTCTGTAAAGATGCTTAAAGGCAGTGAGCGGGTGATTCAGGAAGGGAAGAATCTGGGCTTGATAACCGTGGAGATTGCCGACGGGATGAACGAAATGGCCATAGGGGCGGAGCAGATTAATGTGGCGGTGAGCCGGGTTAACACAATTAGTGGCCAGAACAAGGAAAATATTGATGTTTTAGTGAGAGAAGTATTGAAATTCAAGGTATGATGATCTGGCTCATGTTTAGAATTAGGGCTGGCGAACCTTCGTAAACAGCCGGAAAGGTATGCGCAATTTGGGTGGAGATTTTCAGGGGAAATTTAAAGAATTTTGTTGACAAAATTAAGTAAAGGGTATATGTTTATTGGTATTGAGATTTCGGAAGGAGAATTCATTATGAAAAAAGTTTTTTGTTTTTTTGTCGTGTTTTTGGCGGTTAGTTCAGCATTTTTATGTGCGCAGGCGCCAAAATTGAGTCTTAGCGGCGGGGCGTTTTTCGCCAATTATATTGACGGAGGTGGCGCTGCTGATTTTGGTTTTCTTTTATTCAATAAGAATTCGTTGGATATAAGAAACCATTTTGTTCTTCGTGGTGCTGGTTTTGACGGTGGCGGCTTGTTATCGCTTGCGGAAAAAGTATCTGTTGGAATGCTGGAGGAGGATAAATTCCGCAGTTATGGATATATTGAAGGTGGTATAGGCATATGGGGGGATAAAAACAAAGACTTTCTTGAAAGGCCGTTGGCCTATACATTTGGCGGCGGGGGCGGAACTGACATTTTTTTAAGAGAAGGTTTTAGTATATATTTTGAGGCGGGGGCATTAATATATATCCTTGACAATAATTGGAAGAGCGGCGGGGTGTTTCAAATAGGCTGGAAGAGCTATTTCTAAGAAGATAATGTGTAAGGGTGCGCGCTTCGCCTAGCGGGACTGTTTAGGCTTTGCCGCTGAAGCGGCTCGGCCTCCACAACGGCTCGGTCATTCCGCTGCGCGCCCTTTTCACTTTAATTTTTTGTTAGATTCAGGCATCTTATAACAAAAAATCCTCATTTCGGCAACCAATGGCTGGATAGATTATTCGGATAATACTATGCCGTTATACTCTTTATTGTCCGTACTATCTGATCGGGGGCTGTACGCCGGCTCTGACTGAACTAGAAAATCCATATGCTCCATTTCTGTCCCTATCTCCAGAAACCTTATCTCATATCGTACCTCTATCCCTAGACATACTTCTCCTAGTTTCTTGCCTACCTCTTCGTCTTGCTTTCCGGTATTTTGCTGGACAGACTATGTGGTACATAAGCGTGCTTACATTATACTCTTTTCGGATGATCTGATCTCACTCATCCTTCAAGTATACTCCAATTTCAGCCACCGCAGAGCGGTGGGGTATTAAACCGTATAGGCTTACGCCTAATAAAGCGTGGTCCTAGACCCGTTCCGGTAGACACACAACGAGTGCTTCGACCGCACGACCTTCGCTAAGGGCGTTACAGCCTTCATTGATCTTGCCTTTGACAAAGACTGCGTCTATCGGCAGTTCTAGCGCCGATGCAAACGAGGCGCGGTAGGAGCGCTTGGGATGTTCACAGGTAACAACGGCGTCGATGTTGACTATAGACACCAGCCTGTTGCTTGTACCTTGTCAAAGGCAATGGCGAGCAGACGCAAGGAATCAGCGTCTTGCCATGTCGCGTTGCTTGGTGGAAACAGTTCGCCAATGACGCCCAGTCCAGCGACCCCAAGCAGGGCATCGATAAGCGCGTGAACCAGCACATCTCCGTCCGAATGTCCCAGTTCTCCCACTGTCGACGGCAACTCAACTCCGCCCAGCAAGAAACGCCGACCATGAATAAATCACGGCCTAAACCAATACACAAATAGGCTTGCTCCTTACAAGTCTTCTGGAAAAGTGATTTTGCGGTTTTGTAGCGAACCGTTGATTACTGCAACCGGACCAACAAACTCGCCCCAGACCTCCGCGTCGTCGGTGTATTCGATGCCTTCACGCCATTCCCGTTCAGCCGCCAGCTCATGGGCGCGAAGCAGAGGCATGAAGGCAAATGCCTGCGGCGTTTGCGCGGTTCCAACCCGTGCGCGTTTCAGGTGCCGACACACAAAGCCGCGCTCATCAAGCTCCTTAGGCGTCTCGATCAGCGGCATAAGCGGGATTACCGCCTTATGTTCGATAAGCGCGTCGATTGTACGCTCGATAAGCTCAGGGGCAACCCATGGACGCGCGCCATCGTGGATCAGCACATAGTCGGGGCTGTAGGCGGCAAGGAGAGATAGCGCATGGTGCGTGGACATGCGGCGCGTGGAACCACCAGAGACAAACAGCACACTCGGCGCTGTTGACGGCAGACTCTGACGGGCGGGAAACTCGCCATCCTCGGCGCGTGAAGGAACCGCGATGACGATCAGATTTACACGGGAAACAACGGTAAACGCCATAAGCGCCGCGCCAAGCACAGTGAGTGGCTTGCCATCAGCGTCAACACAGCCATTCAGCGGACGGTACTCCTTCTTGATACCGCCCATGCGAGTTGAGGAGCCAGCCGCGCAGATAACAGCAGCGATATTCATCTGTGCTTAGGGATGAGAATCCAGACGGGTGAAAACCATAGCCTCTACTACCTCCTTTGGTTCCCCAAGGGACAGAGCTATCTCGTCCTCCAGCAGTTTCAACGTAGAATCATAGAGCTTTCGCTCCAGTATAGGTAGTTCCTTCACCTTACTCCGGTGATAGAGCGCCCGTACCACTATCGCGTTGTCAATAATACTGCCCTTCTTAGAAATGGCGAGGTTCATCTCGTACCGTTGCTTCCAGTCCGACGGTATTGGCTCGTAGTCCTCACCAAGTAGTTGTAATGCCTGTTGCGCCACATCCTGATCAACAATAGCACGAATCTTCAGTTCTTCCGCCTTTTCTACCGGAACCATCACCGTCATATCCGATACCTCAAGGTAGATCACATAGTAAGGAATCATCTCATTTTTAAATGGTTTATCCTCTATCGAAAGAATTTTCCCAACTCCTTGACAGGGATACACGACCCGCTGGTCGATTTGAAAGTTCACACTCATTGATTTAATTATATCACATATGCTTTAAAAAGAGAAATGGCTCACAGGACAAAGCGCCACGCTTCCTGTTCCGGCGATTCCTCCTCGCAGAACGCGACAAGCTGTTCAACAGAAGGTTCAGCACCTGAGGTAATATACTCAATCATACGCCGGCGCGTGATGTTCTCGATTTGACCGCCGGAAAAGTCAAAGCGGAACGCAAGTGTATCCGTCGCCTCTTCAGAAAGCTCCGGTATCATGGAATGCCAGATCGCGTGGCGGGTATTGATGTCTGGCTTCCCAAACTCAATCTTGAACAGAAAACGTCGCTGAAACGCCTTGTCCATGTTCAGGCTCATATTGGTAGTGGCGATAAGGATGCCGTCCATGTTTTCCATCTCTTGTAAGAGGATATTCTGAACAGTGTTAGCCATCTGGTCTACTGAACTACTATCTTCCTTCAGGGAAAGACGTTTGGAGAGGATCGCATCAGCCTCGTTGAAGAGCAGAATCGGCGTAAGCGCAGAGTTCTTCACCGCGTCTCGGTATTTGTCAAAAAGCGCCTTGGTGAGCTTTTCGCTCTCGCCGACCCACTTACCCCTCATTTCAGCGATGTTCATCATAAGCAGGTCGCGGCCAGTTTCGCGGGCAAGCTGGTACACGGTCTCGGTTTTTCCGGTGCCGGACGCGCCAAAAAAGAGGCAGACGATGCCGCTCCGCTGACCAGTCTCGGTAAGCCGCGCCCGTACCGCCTGATAGTTGTCGCCCCGAAGCAGGGCGCTGAAGCGCTTAACCTGTACCGCTTCCCGTTCGTTAAAGAACAACGCCTTCCACATAATACTGCTCGCGGATATGAGGTCTATCTTGACTTTGCGTGGTTTGATCTGGAGTTCTTCCAATAGTTCTATCTTAGCCTTGTCCGTCAAGCAGAATGCCTCGCGGTCACCCAAAAACCCATCATTCTCTTCATCTGTAAGCAGCTTCTCAATCAGGTTCATTCGCATAAGGACATGCGTGCTGTCTTCAAACTGCTGTCGCGTCCGCCTGAACAGGGTTTTGTGCTTTTGATCGTAGACCTCGCTGTCCATGGGCGATAGCCAGATACGGTCGTTGTCCTGATTGCCAAGCAGATGACAGAAGTAGAGCAGAAGTATCTCACCGTCGCTATCAAGCTGATAAGCCAGCGTTTTCTATGAAAACACAAGTTGGGTATTTTGCTCCAGTAACGTGTGTATATCAGAAGCAAGAGCATCCCATGAAAGTTCGTTATTTCCTCTCCGGTAGAAAAGCTCGTTGAGCGCCTCAAAGAACTCGTGGATTGAAATACCTTCATAGCGCACTGGTTTGTACTCATCTTCCTCTCTGATCGCCTCGACCACTCCTTCCGGCACACGAAACGAGCGTAAACCCTCATCCTGACGGCAGTACAAGAGCTTCTTTTTTTCCAACTCGTTGAATTCCGGCAACCAAGGTAGTATCCCTAGGTTACTCTCACAGTTCAGGGAAGAACTAAGGTCCGTAGTGGTGATGTGCTGATCCTCGTAACGAACAAGGAAATGCGAATATACTGCGGTCTGCACGGGTGAAAGATGGAAAAAGCGAGCCACCACCTTGATATGATCCTTGGCATGGTCAAAGAAATCCTCGTGAAGCCCCATCTCACGCGAGAGTTCCGCCAACTTCTCAATGTGCTGAACAAGGCTCAGTTCCCCTGACCTTGAAAGCCTGCGAACCGCTTCGGGCAGAGTTTTGAGATTGTTACGGCTGAGGTTAAGATTTTTGAGTGCGGGCAACTTACCCAGCATTTCTGGCACAGCAGTCAGCTTGTTGCGACTACAATCGAGTCGTTCAAGCTGACTGAGCCGCTCAATGAAGTCTGGCAAAGTGGAAAGCTCATTACCCCGAAGGTTCAATACCTTGAGCGCCACAAGGTTTCCGATGGCTTCTGGCAGTGTTGATAAGTGGTTCCGGCTGAGATCGAGTTGCTCAAGCATAGTGAACTCGCTCAGGAAAGCTGGCAGGGTTCTGATTTTGTTATCGCTTAAATCAAGCGCTGAAATATGCGAGAGTTTCCGTAATTCAAGCGGAACTCGCTCAAGGCCGAGATCGGCAAGGTCAAGCGCTATATCAAACTCATCAAGACAACGTTTAATCCGCTCCCGCGTCTCTTTGATGCTGGAAGTTTTGGTAGTGAAATCGGTCATACCTGCAAATATAGACAGATCAGAGCAAGGTATCAAGGAAGTGAATCAGTTTCCCAGTTTCCCAACGTATCAATGAGATGCTTCATCTCCAAACGTATCGTACTGTGCAGAAATTCCTCCTTCTGTTTCGGAGGAAGATAATCAGTTAGCTCGAAGAGGTATTTCAAAAGTGCCAGTATATCTGACTTTTGTATGCCACCGAATTCTTCTTTACTATTATCCATTATTGGCCTGTCCTGAGTGGCCGTGCGCTCACTTCCCGCGAGAAAGCCCCCAAATGCAATGGGCTAAAGCGATCATACGCAACTACCACGAAATAGTATAAGGTTCCGTTCTGTAAACCATC
The DNA here is from genome assembly GCA_031279205.1 of Treponema sp. Classification (GTDB taxonomy): domain Bacteria; phylum Spirochaetota; class Spirochaetia; order Treponematales; family Breznakiellaceae; genus JAIRMT01. Next base: position 19,009 of record JAITIX010000112.1, read on the forward strand.
AATATGAACCAAAGTCCGTTTCCCAACATTAATCGGAGAATTACCCAATAGCGCACCCTCTCCAAAGTATCGCCCGCTTGCCTCGCCGTAGTACACAAGATAACCGGCCACGTCAGCGTCAAAGCTGGCCCGCCACGAAAGGTCTACCGCACTGTCCCGCGCTATGGCTGTGAGCAGAGTCGGCGCCAGAGGCGGCTCATCAGGCTGGTACGTTATGGTGAGCCGGTCAAGGTACGGGGTAGTTTCATTGTTATTGCCCGGGTAGAACATTACCGCAATCTGGACGAACCTGCCCCGAATCCCCGACAGCTCGGTTTCAGGCGTAAAAGCTCGCCACTCAGGATTGTTCAGAACCTCCTCAAAAGACAAAAGACGCCAATCATTCGTGTCTTGCGCCGGGGTCTCAGTCCATTGATAGGGATTGTCGCCAGCGCGGATAAAGAACTGGAGTGTGGAACCATCAGTAAAGCGAAAAGGCCAGGCTCCCGCGTACTCATTCTGAACCTGCTCGCCTGAATAGGTGATTCTTCCTCCATTAACATCGACCCTCAGTACACTGCTATTGTATTCCCCCAAGTCAAAGACCCGTGTTTCAGCACGCCCACCGACTTGATGGTACTTACGAAGAATCGGATCACCAATAAAACTACCATAGATTCGGAATTCGTCCATCATGCCTATGAAACGCCCGCCTAGCATAAGCGTACCCTCTCTGCCCGCAACCGCACGGTAGAGTTGGCCGCTCTCTCGGCCAGAACTAGTAGCGTAGGTAATGGCTTCAGGCACTCCATTCACCAAATACTCAAGAAGACCGGTATCGGCATTGAAACGGATCACATGGTTACTCCATGTACGTGGAACCAGCGGCGTAATACCAGTAAGGGAGATGTTTACCAGCGTCGCTTCCGCCCCGGGTGGCGCGAAAAAATTCTGGAAAAGCCACTGAAGCCGGTTTTTAGACGCAGTACACTGAATTCGCTGTAAGGCGTAATCGCCAGGACTATCCTCGCGAGTAGCAGTCCATGAAAGGATGAGTTCCCCATTCTCCATATTCATGGGGAAGAGCCAGAACTCTATGGAAAAATCGCGGATCCCCTCACCAGACGAAAGGAGCGCGCCAGACTGTGGCACCAGAACAAGCGGTCCATTATTAGCGTTCTCTAAGAAGGGTGGCAGACCAGAAAACATAGCCGCGCCCGCTCCTGAACGCGCAAGTCGTTTTTCAGTCGCCAGTAGCGCCGGCGAAATCAAAATCTGGTAATGGCCTGCGCGATCCTTAAAGTCAATGGGCTGTTCTTCATCAAATGATAGCCCCAGATCTAGCGTCTGCTCATCAGCGTAGCGTGTGGCCGAGGAAAGCGCCAGAACAGGATAGGGGCGCGCCGCACTCAGCTCCGTAACCCCAATACGTTTATCTACCGTCTCCCAGCCAGCTTCCCCGCCAATGTTGATGGTCTTTTCCCCAACAGCGTATAATCCACCTGAAAGCAACACGAGAAGAGACACGGCAAGTATGCGGTTTAAGTTCCTCATTACTTTCTTTATCGGAATCTTTCGCCTCATCCCATACAAAATCCAACTTGAACAAAGAGACAAGCCGCTTTACCCTGACTGACATGAACATCACTTTCTATTCTCTCGGCGCAGCTGAGGAAGTAACTGGCTCTAAACATGTCATTGAGATAGACGGGAAGAGCTATCTGGTTGACTGTGGCGCGTTTCAAGGCTCACGCTCAGACGCGGATCGGAAAAACCGCAACATAGGCATCGCGGCTGACCAGCTTCAAGCTGTGATTCTAACTCACGGGCATCTCGACCACTGCGGCCTTCTGCCCATGCTTACCAAACAGGGCTACACTGGAAACATCTACGCCACACCCGCGACACGGGACATCGCCAGCCTCATCATGATGGACTCAGCCAACATTCAGGCACGGGACGCCATATATTTACGGAAACAGGCAAAGAAAAAAGCAGAGCGCTTTGACTGGCAACCCCTTTTTGAGGAAAAAGACGCCATAGCAGCCACATCGCAAATCATGGGCGTTTCCTACCGGCGCCCCATGTATATCGATGAGGGGGTCCAGCTTGAGTTTTTTGATGCAGGACACATACTTGGTTCAGCTATGGCTCTGTTTACCGTTAAGAAAGACCAAAAAGAACTGCGTATCCTCTGTTCCGGCGACCTGGGACGTAAGGAAAAGCCGATCATCCGTGATCCTGACAATAAGTTACCTGCGCCAGACTATCTCGTGCTTGAAAGTACCTACGGCAACCGGCGGCATGATAAGGCGGACAATGCTATGTTAAAGCTCGCGGAAGTCGCCACGCGAACCGTAAAAAGCAAGGGACGCATCATCATCCCCGCGTTTGCCATTGAGCGTACTCAAGAACTGGTCTACTACTTCCACCTGCTTGTTGATGAAGGCGTTATACCTGAGATTCCGATCTTCGTAGATTCGCCTATGGCAACCAACGCAACCACTATCTTTCAAGTTCACCCTGAATGCTACGATGAGCATATCCGTGAGGCGTTTATCAGGCACCATAAGAACCCCTTTGGGTTCAACTCGCTCTACTTCACCACCAGCGTGGACGAGTCCAAGGCGCTCAACGAACGCCCAGGGCCGCTCATCATCATCTCGGCCGATGGTATGTGTGAGGCAGGCCGTATTCAGCACCACCTTATCAACAGCATCAGTAACCCGAACACCACGATTCTCACGGTTGGCTACATGGCCGAAAATACCCTGGGCAGGCGCATCCGAAACAAGGACACTGAGGTAAAAATACACGGCCAATGGTTCAAACGACGGGCTGAGGTTGAAGAGATCAACGCCTTCAGCGCCCACGCCGACTACTTTGAAGCCCTGGAATGGCTCAACGCCATCGACACCTCACGGCTCAAGAAAATCTTCCTTGTGCATGGAGAACCAAAGGCTCAGACCGCGTTCAAAACGTATCTTGCCGCCAATGGCTATCCCCAGACTGAAATCGTCAAGTATAACGCGACGTACCCATTGGAGGCATGATGGCTTACCTTACAGGATTTCACGCTATAGAAGAGCGGCTCAAGGCAGCGGGTGGAGCAGGCCCGCTCCTTGTGGCAAAGGCCGGACCACGGGCGCGGGAAATCGTTACGCTCGCGCTTGAACACAAGGTTCGGGTTGAGCGCGTTGGCACGTTTGATCTTGATCGCCTGGCACCGGATCACCGAGGCATCGCACTGCGGGTTGAAAGCGTGGAGAGCGGTGTGGCACTCAGTCTTGAAGATTTTGTTAACGGACTTAAGGAAAAGGCAGACGCGCTTGTCGTGATTCTTGATGAAATTACCGACCCGCACAACTACGGCGCGATTCTGCGTTCCTGCGACCAGTTTAGCGTTGACCTGGTCTTAACCCGGCACCGGCGCACTGCCAAGCACGCTGAAGTTATCTCCAAAACCTCAGCAGGCGCGACCGCGTGGGTACCAGTTGCCGAGGTTGCGAATCTTCCCCGCGCCGCGGCAGACCTGAAAGACGCCGGCTTCTGGGTTTACGGCGCGGACATGAGCGGCGAGGCGGTGTATACCAAAGACCTCAAGGGACGCGTGGCTCTGATTCTGGGAGGCGAAGGCGCGGGCATATCCCGTCTGCTTCGCGAAACCTGCGACGCCCTGGTCGCCATCCCCACACACGGCAGACTTGATTCGCTCAATGTCTCAGTAGCCGCAGGTGTGCTGCTTTACGAGATAAGCCGCCAGCGCGCAATGGTATCACGTTCGGTATGAGCGCGCTGTTCCCCATGTGAGCCAGACACACCACGTAGTGTGGAGAGCTGGCGTCCATGCACAATAAACGTGGTTTCTCTTGATCTTTTACCGAAGATGTTTATAATGATCGATCATGTTTGTTCAGGATAGGCTCAAACAAAAAAGTTATTCTTTGAGGAAAAATTCATTGACATCGCTTGAAACGTGTGATATAATAGAAAACATGTGGTTGAAGAACAAGTTCACGCCCACCGGCGCTGAGTTCTACGGGCGACAACACATGGATAAACTGAATTCTCTGAGTGCGACAGCGATGTTTAGGCAAACATGCTGTCGTTTGTGCTCTCAATTCAACGTTTCACCCCCCCCCCCCCCCTGTAAAAACTTTAAAATTTCGTTACCTATATCGTTCTCATGTCCTGATCAGTGTTTCTACTGGTCAGGAGGTTTCTTCTCGGAAAACCTCTCGCTTATCAAGCCATATCTTAGGATACTCAACGTTGTTTGAGTCAGGCATGAAGCGGGGTTTAGTATGCCTTCAAGAAGGCATATATAAAGGAGACTCTACTATGCAAAAGAAGAGTTTACTATTGGGTCTGGCAGCGCTGGTGCTTGCCATGACATTCATCGGTTGCGATAACGGCTTAAGTAATCCGGACTCGATCACAAATATCGAGAACGCCCAGGCCTTAAGTGGCCCGGCAAACTTGTCGGCAAAGGCTTATCGAGGAGTAAACCTTATCACATGGGACGTACACAAAGACGCCAAGTCCTACACCGTATACCGCAAGGATACGGTAACGGGTATTACTAAGCTGCTTAAAGGCGATCAAGACAATCCCTTAGATCCAGAGGAGACACGGTACATTGACGCAACTACTTTGAGCGAGCCGCTGGTCAATGGGCGGGAGTATACCTACACGGTTATCGCCAACAGTGGGAAGTCGCCGGTAACGAGGTCCCTTGACCAAAACAGCATCATCCATGATGGCGCGAGCAGCGTGAAGGTTAAAGCCAATATCCCTGAGATAGGAACTCCGGTTACAATGCCTGCGGCGACTGACATCACCATTGAGAACAAGACTATTGACGGGGCAGACGTCTTCATCGTGAAGTGGACCGATAAAGAGGAATTCTTTAACAATTACAGCGTAGGCTATGTTTACGAAGCAACGCCAACCGAGTTTGAGAGCCTGTACGATGTTGATACCGCTCTGGCGGATAGCGGGGAAGTCTCCCAATACCTCGATCGTGAGAAATATGTATTCCTGCCGGCTATTGGTGGAAAGCTTACCTTTAGGGTAACTGGGTCGTTCTATAATGAAGATAATGATGGCTTCGGCTATTACACAACGGCCTCTGTGGAGAAAGCCTACGACCAAGGCGCGACCACCGTTCTTCCCGAAGTTGATGACTTCCAAGCTTACCGCGATGGAAGCAACGTCAAACTGGAATGGAGCAACGTGGAAAACGCCACTGGCTACGCTATTTACAAGGCTAAAGCTAAAAAAGACTCTGACGATAAAACTAAGATAATTGGCGCATGGACAAAGGTAACGCCAAGCTCGCAAGTACAGGGAGCAGACAAATGGTCCGCTCTGGAGGAAAAGGTCGACACCAGCACAAACTACAAGTACCTCATCATCGCCACGGCTGGAACAGAAGGCACGCCGATCCGTTCAAGGTCTCCCGCAACCGCTAGTATAAGCGACACCACCATTACTAACCCCAACCTTGCTGTTGCGGCGTACTGGAACCCGACGACGCAAGCGGATTCTGTGGCGATTAGCTGGAACGCGCAGACTGGCGCGACCTATAAGCTGGAACGAGCAGAAGCCACACAGGTTGGGAAAGACAAAAACAATGCGCCCATACTGGTTGCTATCGCGGCTTATACTACGCTGGAGCTTGCCTCGGACAAGGCTGCGTCCTATGCTGACGAAACAGCCATAAAGCGCCACAGCTACATTTACAAACTCACTATAACGTACAACGGTGAAACAAAGCAGTATGAGAAGAACATGGCGACCGAGCCTTTCTCTGCCACTGTGAGTGCCGCCCAACTGACGGTAGAGCCTTCTACGAATAATGTAAACGCCATCACAGTTGCGTTTGAGGCTAGCCCGACCCAAAAAAACCACGATCTGAGCGCTGAACTATACCGGCAGGAAACAACTTCTGAAGGCAAGCTGATTGGCAAGGCGATTAAGATAAACACCGCCGACCTGCCCGTTGGCTATGAATTCGAGGACACCGGTTTGGAAGCGGGCAAATACTATATGTACTCGATGCTTCTTAAGTCGTCATCCGAAAAGGCTGATATGACGGACACTAAGGATAAGCTGTACGGCTCAAACAACAAGGGCGTAGCGCCTTCGAGTGCTGGAGAGCAATTCTCTCAAAAATTCACCGCCACCGTGAATCCCGACGAGGTGGCGAGCGGTACTGATACCCATTTTGTTTACAGCGAAAACACTGGGGAGAATAACTCAGCTCCGCTGCTCAAGGGCGCCGCGCTCTACAAGATGACCAGAAGCGCTACTTCTCAAGATAAACTGAGTAACGCAATGTTTAGCTGGACTGGGAAAACCACGGCTGGTAGCATCAACTACAAGTCGGCTGCTGCAGCGCTCGCTGCTCCTCTTGCAAATGTTAACCAGTATGACACCTACTTCTCAGTTTCCGCGACAACAACAACGCCGGCTGGAACCTATGCTGAGGATATCTACTTCGTGCTCGGCTCGAATGGCTTGCCCTACAACATCAACGGAAACAGCGGTACCTATAGCGGCAGTATCTCCGCTGTGAAGATCAGCCGGATAGCTGGTTCCCCGCCGTCTGCTTCTATTACAACGATTCCGTCTGGCAGCATCCTGTGGCAATAGCCTCTCTGCCCACATTCGCGGGCAGTAGCAACTAAAACGGGTTGGCGCGTGGAGAAGCGCGCCGCCTTGCAAGCGGGGCAGGTCAAAGCCTGTCCCGCTTTTTTGATTAAATCATGGCAGAGAAACAAGCAGGACATTCCTTTCTCCATAAAGACGTGGTTAAGATGGCCCGTGTCATCAGCAAATACGTCCACTTTCTCGATCCAGCCATCGTAGCCGCCATTGTTGAGGACAACCGCGAACACTCCCGTAACTGGCGTCTGCGGCTCAAGGCGCGCGGCATTGATCCCCGGCTTTACCTCTGGGAAGACTCCGCCTGCTGTTTCCCCGGAATCCGGCGCTACGCGGACACGGAGAAAGGCTCATGGCGAAGCGGCTGGAAGGTGTTTAAGGACGCCCTGGCTTTGGACAACAACGAGTATCCCCGCTGGGTCTGGTCTGCGCTGATGCCGGAACGCGCCGCGGAGTTTGAGGAGCAGCGCTATGCCGTCTTTCATCCACTGAATCATAAAGCCTCTGTTAAGGCGAGTATGTATCTTGAGCGGCGTGGTCTGTACGGGCTTTTCACGTCTGCGGCGAACATAGCGTACGCGCCGCAGTCCCTGATAGGGCTGATGAACACGGAACACTGGCTGAGGACTCTGTTTGTGGCGCGTCAGGCCGAACTCTACCGGTCGGTATGCGCGATTCTGCCGCCGCAGGTAGGTATTCACTGGGGCAAAGGGGAGTGGAACCTGAAGGCGTTTGAGTGGGCGTCCTGTGAAAGCGCTGATCCGGCGCAAATAGCGGCGTTTCTTGGGTCTCGCCGCGCCAAAGTCGAGGCGCTCTTACCGTAAGAGACCGCACTGGCGCGCGACGCACCGATAAAGGAGAACATTGCGGCCTCACTCCAATCGCTCTCACACGTTAAATGCTCTGCGTGATGTATTTCGTCAAGGCAATGCTTCTAACCACGAAAACAAGATAACTATTCATGATACATATTTTTCTTTTTGCGAAAACAAGAGGACTTCTTAACATAAAAGGAGGACTATATGTTGTAAAAGGAGGACTATATGCCGTAAAAGGAGAACTATATACGACATATAGTCCTGTTTCTAAGATAAAAGGAGGACTATATGTTGTATATAGTACTCTTTTTATCATGAAAAGGGAACTATATATTATAAAAAGAGGACTATATGTCGTAAAAAGAGGACTATTTATGACATATATTTTTCTTTTTGCGAAAACAAGAGGACTATTTAACATAAAAGGAGGATTCTATAACATAAGATGGCGCGGCGGCGGAAGATAGCTAGGAAGAATGGTTTGACCTATAGATAAAAATTTGGCGAGCGCCGCACACCAGCAGAGGTGAGAGATGCTCTCACGCGAGGCGAGCGCTCGTGTAGCCGCTGCGTAGTATGGCGCGTGCGTGCGTTGCTAGAAAAGCACCATTGAGAAGTATGTTACCGTGTTGGGACCATTGTTATACTTGATTCCGGCGCTGCGGCTTAGTTCGGTTACGTTGATACCAGAAGCCTCGATTGAGGAAAGCAGTTTCTCCGGCGCTCTGCACGGGTTGGGGTAGGCGCATTTCTCGCAGTTTGAACAGCCACCCGCGCCGTAGATGGGATTTGTTTTCCCAAAACGCCCATGCAGGTCTACGCTTAGGTGATTATGGATTTCCCGGCCTCTCTGCATACCCTCAAAATCAAAGGAATCTTCCAAATCGTGCTTCGTAGTAAAGACAAGGGCATTCCTATACGCCAGTATCTTTGCCCTCAGTTCTTCCAGAGTACCGACAGCCGGCGGGCAGACCCACGTACGGCCATAGTTCCCGCATATATTGGCTTCGCAAGCCTTGCGTACTTCCGGTGAAAAGACGATATCCCCTGTTGATATGACGGCGCATTCGTATGCCCGCCCCTCAAGAGCCTTGGTAAGAGCCTGAATTGCGGACGGCGACTCTTCGGCGTTCCGCTGATTGAGCGTTATTTGCATAGCTTAGGCTATCACGGCTCTGGCGCCGACTCAAGTCTTTCGTATATAGAGGGGGATTGAGCTAAGTTCCTTATCATCCATATAGAGGACGAAGTTCACGACGCCGCTTCGCTGGAATTTGAGGTTTGATATAGCAAACACTAGGTGAGACGCTGCTGAGGCGTTTCCTGTGCCTTGTACATCCACGCTGCCGCTGATTGGCTCAATGCTCATCTCTCCACCCAGGTCTCGCGTCTCGATTCTGAAGCTATGTTTGGTGAATTCCCAGATATCAAAGCGAATCCTGATAACCACGGAAAGTAAGGGATGTACACAAGGGAAACTTCGAGAAATGATTGTGTCAAAAGTTCCTACTATGGTAAGTTTACCATTGTTTTCCTGAGCAAAATCGCAAAAAGTAAAGAGTTCTATTTTCATGGTCGGCTCTCCTATGCCGCTCTCCGCGATGCTGCCGCAAGCGTGGAGTGTATATTAGGATAGTAACACCATACCAGGCTTTGTTCATCTGTAACATGACAAGGATGTGGAAGCTCTTTTCATGTATGCTGTGCTTCGGGATAATAGAGCCATGTTACATGAATCTGTTGACCTTATCCGGGAGGCGTTCCACTACCAGAGTCGTTTTGAAGGTTCAACTATGGTGTTCAAAGTTGATTTTCCTGTTACTGAGGCGTCAAGTTTTCCCTATCTTATGAAAGACCTCGCCCTGCTGGCCAAGATTGGTTTTCGAGTGGTGATTGTTCCGGGTGCAAAGGAGCGCATCAATGCGGTGTTGCATAAGTATGACATTGTTTCTCATTACGTGGAAACCATACGGATTACAACTATGTCCGCGATCCCGTTTGTGGAGATGGCGGCTTTTGACGCGGCAACGCGCTTTATGACCGGCCTTTCGGCTGATCGGGTGGATGCTGTGATTGGGAACTTTGTCCGGGCGCGTGGGCTTGGGGTCTTACAAGGCGTTGATATGGAAAGCACAGGCATGGTGGATAAAATCTACACCAACTCACTTGAGCGGGTTTTGAATCAGAGCGTTATCCCCATACTTCCCTGCATTGGCTGGAGTCCGGTGGGTAAACCCTACAATGTACCGAGTGATGAGATTGCCCTTGCTGTATCCACGGCTCTGGGCGCCATAAAGCTCTTCATTGTCTCAGCCAATGCTGGTGTGCGGCCTGGCGCCTATCAGATTCCGCCGCATATCACGCTTGGGGAAAATGGCCGGGTTCTCCGTCTCACTCCTCATGAGGCGGAGCGTATCATTGAGCTTAACGCGGCAAACAACCGGGACGATGATCCGGCGTTACGCGAATTGGGGCTGGCGTTTCAGGCAGTGAAGGCTGGTGTTGACCGCGCCCATATCATAGACGGCAGGGAAGAAGGTGCGATTCTTCGGGAACTTTTTTCTAACCTGGGCGCGGGGACTATGATCTACGCTGATGAACACGAGGCGATTCGGACGCTTCATCACTCGGATATACCGGTGATATTGCGACTCATGGAACCACTGGTACGAAAGGGCAATCTGATCCGCCGGAGCGCGGAACAGATTCAGGAAAAGAAGGCTGATTATGTGGTGTTTGAGGTTGACGGCTCGATTCACGCCTGTGGCGCGCTTCACAACTGGGGAGAAGGTCAGGCCGAAATCGCCGCGCTCGCCACTGACCCTGCTTATGCGGATATGGGGCTGGGACGGCGTATCGTCAAGTTCCTCATCGAGCGCGCTCGCAAGGAAGGATTCCGCCGCGTCTTTGTGCTGACAACCCGTACCCACGACTGGTTTGAGTTTCTTGGGTTTAAGGAAGCGCCTACCGAAAGCCTGCCTGAGCGTAAGAACTACGACCGCAGTCGAAACAGCAAGGTCTTCGCCCTAACCCTGAGTCAGGGCGGAAGCGATAGTGAACTTCTGCAAAAATACCACACTCATTGATTTTGCACGCCCGGCTTTTGTTTATCTCACGTCATTGTCTTGCTCTGTCAAACAGCAGATGCTCTGTTTCCGGTGGAGCGATTCCACGCTTGCTGATAAATAACAGACCCCTTATACTTACGCTTAGGAGGAAACATGCTGGATAAAACACTGGTACACGATGTTCTGGAAGCGGCGTTATCCACAGGCGGCGACTTTGCCGAACTGTTCGTGGAAGAAAACGCGAAGAACTCCATCGCCATGATCAATGGGGTGGTGGAAACAGCGCAGGCAGGCATTGATTATGGCGCGGGAATACGCATCTTCAACGGATTCAACGCCATCTATGTCTATACAAACGATACTTCGCGGGAGAACTTGCTCAAGACCGCGAAAACAGGGGCCAGGGCAATGGATAAACAAGGGCGCGTTGCCGTGCAGCCTCTGCTTGAGACGGCTGTTGAGCAGATTCACGTCTGCAAGATACCGCCAGACGCAGTTCGTAAAAGCCAGATCGTGGCTATGCTGAGAGAGGCGCACAATGGCGCGTCCGGGCTGAGTCCGCTCATAACCCAGACAGCGATGAGCTATGGTGATTCAGCGCAAAATATCCTCATCGCCAACTCCGATGGCTTATGGGCTGAGGACAGGCGGATTCGCACGCGGATCGGCATTGCGGTTGTGGCGTCCAATGAAAGCGAGAAACAGGAAGCCTTCTTTGGCCCGGGACGGCTCTGCGGATTTGAGTTTTATAACACCGTCAACATTGCAGACTTTGGTAAAAATATGGCTGAGATCGCCTTAACCATGCTGAACGCAAACTTGTGTCCCGGCGGGAAGATGCCGGTGGTGATTGACAATGGTTTTGGCGGCGTCATTCTCCACGAAGCCTGTGTACACGGGCTTGAAGCCACCAGTGTTGCGAAAAAGGCTTCGGTCTTCGCAGACAAGCTGGGGCAGAAGATCGCCAGCGACATTGTTACCGCTGTTGATGACGGCACCATGCCTAACGAGTGGGGATCACTCAATATCGATGACGAGGGGACAAAGACCCAGCGTAATGTGCTTATTGAAAACGGCGTATTAAAAACCTTTTTGATTGACCGTTTGAACGGTCTCAAGATGGATATGCCCTCAACGGGTTCGGCGCGACGGGAGTCCTATCGTTTTGCCCCCACCTCACGCATGACTAACACATTCTTCGTAAGCGGCAACGATAAGCAGGAAGACATTATCGCGGACACGGAGTACGGACTTTACGCCAAGAGAATGGGCGGCGGTTCAGTGATGCCCGGCACTGGCGAGTTCAACTTTGCCGTAACCGAAGCCTACCTGATCCGCAACGGCAAAATCGCCGAGCCTGTGCGCGGCGCGACCCTCATTGGCAAAGGGAACGAGGTCTTAATGAATATCGACCGCATCTCCAATAACTTTGCCATGGAACAAGGGATATGCGGCTCTGAAAGCGGCTCGGTTCCCACCAACGTGGGGCAGCCCATGATCCGCGTGAAGGAACTGATCGTCGGGGGACATGGTTAATATAAAACGCTTACCCCTAGAGAAAAGGGAGTTCCCTCTGCACCTGCGGGAGTTCCCTCTGCACCTGCGGGAGTTCCCTCTGCACCTGCGGGAGTTCCCTCTGCACCTGCGGGAGTTCCCTCTGC
>JAITIX010000003.1 GCA_031279205.1 Treponema sp.
TCAGTATACTGAACGGGTTGCTCAGTATACTGAACGGGTTGCTCAGTATACTGAACGGGTTGCTCAGTATACTGAACGGATTGCTCAGTATACTGAATAGGTTGCTCAGTATACTGAACGGATTGCTCAGTATACTGAATAGGTTGCTCAGTATACTGAACGGGTTGCTGCCGCGTCAAAGGCGTCTTGCGCCTCAAAACTAGCGGCTGATAGGTTTCATACAAGCCCTCAAGGTTATCAATGGTTATTGTTCGCGGACTTTTTTCTTCCTGCTGAATTCACGTTGCTTCTAAGCAAGCAGGAGGACGCGAAGGGTTAGGATTGGAGCGTGGGGAATGGGGCGCTCATTTAATCAGTTCAACCAATAGGGCGGCAAGCTCTGGAATGGGGATGTTCATGTTGTTCTTTAACCAATGCTGAAGAATGACAATGCTGCCGCCCACCACAAAGATAAGATGATACTCGCTATTCTCCACGTCGTCCGCTCTTTCAGCAAAATACTTCATCATCTTCTGCGTGTCAGTGAAACGGCGGAAGAACCGCTTCTGAAAGCTGATGTCGCCGTTCTCGCTCAGGAGTACCTGAATCGAATGACTGTTATCGGCAATGTACGTCAGTATTCCCTCAAGCATAAGGATGGTATCGCGCGTGCTTCGTTTGTCGTCATACTTTTTGAGCGTGTCCTCGACCGAGCTGAGGGTCTCATCTTCCAACTGCTTGAGCAGGGCATACTGGTTTTTGTAGTGCGCGTAGAATGTGGAACGGCTTATGTCTGCCTTATCGCAGAGTTCTTTAACAGAAATATCAAGAATGGGCTTGGTCTGCATCAGCTCAATAAGGCTGTCTCGCAGCGCCATCTTGGTAAGGCGGGTTTTCCGGCTCTCTTTAAGTTCATTGTCTGCCATAACGCTTCCTTACAAATTTACTAGATTCGCTTCAAACTGGACATTAACGGTCTGTTCTGTTCAGTACATGTTGTATTAGAGTGAACACCTAATTTACATTAGTACTTAGTTACGGATAATGAGGACGAAAGTCAAGAGAATGATAAAAGAGAGCTATACTTATGGAACAATTTTTTAAGCGTCCGGCTTTGGTCGTGGGCGCCGTTGCGCTTATCACGGTGTTTTTTGCGGTTCAGCTTACGCGGGCTGAACTGGATAACAATAATCTTCGCTACATACCTGATGAAAATCCGGCTCATATTGTTTCGGAGTACATTGACGAGACTTTTGGCGGTCAGGTGAGCGTGCTGGTTGGGCTTGAGCGGCGCTTTGGCACGGTCTTTGAGCCTGAGTTTCTGGCGCGGCTGCGTGACTTTGCGGCGCGGGTTGAGGGCTTTGATTACATAAAAAGTGTTATGTCGCTGATGTCTACCCAGTACATCACGGGCAACGCGGACAGCATCATCGCCGATGATCTGGTTGCCGAAGACTTTAGCGGCAGTCCGGCGGAGATTGCCGAGCTGAAGCAGCGGATTGCCTCATGGGACTTGCTTCAAGGCTCGTTGGTGTCCGCGAGTGGAGCGGCGACGCAGGCGCTGATCACCTTTGATGTTGATGTTGATGATGCTGGCAAGCCGGAAGTGGTTGCGGTGGTGAAGCAGATACGAAGCGCGGCTCATGAGATGTTCTCTGGGCTTGCGGAAGTCTACGTTACGGGACAGCCGGTTATCAGCGCGACTATCAATGAATCGATTATCGCGGACTTGTTTTTTTTGGTTCCGCTGGTGGTAATAGTGCTGCTCACAGTGCTGTTCTTTTCGTTCAGGCGCTGGGGAAGCGTGTTTTTGGTGTTGCTCACGGTACTTGTGGCGGTGGTCTGGTCTATCGGCGCTATGCCATCTTTCGGCATCAAGCTTACGATTATTTCAATGTTACTGCCGGTTATACTCATGGCTGTAGGCAGCGCCTATGGGATTCATGTGGTAACGCATTACCGGGAAGACACGCGAGGGCGCGTGTTGAGTGTGGAGGAACACCGCGCGCTGGTGTTCGAGCTTGTGCGGAAGCTGATCAAGCCTGTGTTTCTTGCCGCGCTCACCACGTTTGCCGGCTTTGTGTCCTTCTGCTTCACTTCTATTATCCCGATACGGGAGTTTGGTATGTTTGCCAGTTTTGGCGTGCTGATTTCCTTTGTAGTGGCGGTTACCCTCATCCCGTCGCTCATCCTGCTTAAGGGGCCGCCTCAAAAGGCGCAGATTGAGCGCGATACGAAAGGCGCATTGAAACAAAAGCGTGGTTTTGACAACACGCTTGCCGCTGGTCTGCTTTCAGCAGTAAAAAACAAGAAAACCATACTCGTCCTCACCGCGCTGCTTACGGTTTTTGCCATTTACGGTCTCAGCCAGCTTATTGTTGATAATGTGATGATCGAATTCTTCCGGGGTGAGACAGACATGAGTCGTTCTGACAACTTTATGCGGGAATATTTCGGCGGTTCCAAAGAATTAAGTGTGGTTGTGGAGGCTGACAGCGCGGAAGTGCTGTTAAGCCCGGAAGTGCTGTGCGCCATTGACGACTTTTCCGCGTGGATGACCGCCAACGTAAGCGGCGTCGGCAAGGTGGTTGGGTTTACGGACGTGATAAAGCGCATCAACCAAGTGTTTAATGTTGACGAAAGTCCGGACGGGTTGCGGGCAACGAATGTTTCGGTAACGCAGGCGGAAGAGCCTGGCTTTGGTTTTGGGGACTTTGCTGAGGACGACGGTTTTGGTTTTGGGGATTTTAGCGACGCAGGCTTTGAAACACTGCCTCTTGATACCAGCACGCCTGATGCGGCTTGGTCTATCAACGGGTACACTGCCGCTGATCTCATCGCGCTGCTGAATACGGCGGCGTCGCAGGCGGAACACCTGAGCGGGGTTGAACTGGTGCGGGAACTTAAGCGGCTGACTAATTATGAAGGCTTTGCCTACTACGAGATTCCAGCTGATCCGGCGCGCTATGGCAAGACCAGCGATGCGGAATTGCAGCAACTGGTCTCCAATTACCTCGTGTTAGTTGCTGGAGGCGATTTCTCAGATTACGCCAACAACCCCATGGAGCCGACGGCCATCAGAACCATGCTGCAACTGCGGACTGTAGGCGATCGGGATACCAAAGAGGTTGTAGCAACCATTAACGAGTACATCGAGGAGCGGTTTCCCAAAACAGTGCGGGTAATAGTGGGCGGCAGTGCCAGCATAGAAAGCGCCATCACCGCGCTTATCGTAAACTCCCAGATCATCTCCATAGCCATCTCCATAGCAGTAGTGCTTATCATCCTGGCGTTCTCGTACAAATCGCTTGCCGCGGGCGTTATTGGTGCAATTCCTCTGGTGCTTGCCATCATCTGCAACTTTGCAGTCATGGGCTTCTTGGGGATAAAGCTGAACATTGGCACTGCGCTTATCGCCAGCATCTCGGTTGGCATAGGCATTGATTATACCATTCATTTTATTGATACTTTTAAGCGCGAGTTTGCCCAAGGTGAGGGATTTCTCCGCAGAACATTTATTGGTTCCGGCAAAGCGATTATTATTAACGCAGTTTCTGTAGGCGCAGGTTTCGGTGTGCTGGCGTTTTCGCGTTTCAGGATGCTGTCGGAGTTTGGCGCACTTATCATGTTAAGCATGTGCATCAGCGCGACGGTGAGCCTTACGGTGATTCCGGCGCTTTTAACCACAGTTAAACCAAAATTTATATGGAAATAGGGAGAAGAAAGTATGAAAAAGATTATTGCAGGAGCAATAACAGTGTTGGTGTGTACATTCTTGGGGAATGTGCAGCTTATGGCTCAGGACGCGGCGGCGATCATGAAGGCGGCACGGGAACGCAACGATAGCAGCAGCATGGGAACCCGCGACCGCATGGTGGTTACCGCGAAAAACGGCTCAACAAAGGAAATGGTTATCGACCAGTATTCCAAAGACGGACCAAACGGTTCCCGAACCATGATCGTCTTTAATTCACCAGCCGGGCAAAGAGGAACCCGCTTCCTCAGCATGGAAAACGCAAGCGGCGGAACCGACCAGTGGATATTCTTGCCTTCACTGGGCAAGAGCCGGCGAATCGCCGCGTCGGAAAGCGGCGGCAGTTTTATGGGTACTGACTTTTCCTACGACGATATGTCGCTCCTCAACAGGGAAGCAGACGACGACAAGCACAGCATCGTGCGGGAGGAAACGCTGAACAGCATTGCCTGTTACGTTATCCAGTCAATCCCCAACAAAAGCGACTATCAGTATTCAAAAACCATCTCCTGGGTTGATAAGGCAAACAGCCGCATCCTCAAGGTGGAGTTATACGATAAAAAAGACGTATTGGTAAAACTGCTGGAAATGTCAGACTATCAGAATGTGCAGGGCAGAGACACGCCAAAGTTAACCAAAATAAGCACTGTCGCCGCAGGTACATCAACAAGCATCTACATGGACCGCATCGTGTACGACATGAACATCCCTGAAGGTGTTTTTACAACAGCATATCTTGAAACCGGGAGAACAAAATGAAGAATGTTAAGCATGGACTTTTTGTGTGTTTGCTTCTTAGCGTAAGCCTTACGCTCTTTGCCCAGGACGATTTCGGCTTTGACGATGAAGACAGCGGGGACGCTTCCTTTGGAACCTCCACTCCCCTTGCGGTCAACATAGGCGGCGAAGTGGGTATGGCAATGCTTGGTTATACTGATGATTTATCGGAAGGCGCTTCCCACGTGTGGCGTCCAGGCAGAATAGACGGACGACTCGATTTTTCCGCCAGCGGTTCTCTTGGCGAAGCGGTGATCAACTTAAAATTAAACCCCGCCGGATTTATAACCCAATTGCAAGGCGAAAGCGACAGCACGTTTAACGGTTTCTCAAATATCGTCGCCCTGGACGAGGCGTATGCCCGCGTGTGGTTCGGTGACTTTGAGCTTGAAGCCGGAATGCGGAAACTCACCTGGGGCAAGGCGGACAGCCTCGGCCCCCTTGATGTGATTAATACCCTTGATTATAGCGAACTCACCAGCCTGAGCGATGTTATGAATATTAAAATCGCCAACACGCTGATTCACGGCTCTTACCGGTTCGGGCAATTTTCCAAAATAGAAACCCTCTTTGTGCCGGTATTCGAGCCGTGGCATTTTGCCAGCAAAGGCCGCTGGGCGCCGGCGCAGATGAGTAAATTGTCAGCCAGCATCGCGCAACTTGCCCAGACGACCGGAGCGGCTATTACCGATCCCACAGCAAAGGCCCAATTACAGAGCTATGCCGCGGCCGCACTTTCCGGCATGGCGGCGCAAATGACAGAGGCATATCCTGATACCACCACGCTTGATTATGCCCAGATGGGTCTGCGTTTTACCACGACAATCGGCAGCGCTGACATAGGCGCTCAGTATTACTACGGCTGGCTTGGGCAACCGGCCGTCGTTACGTCGGCTTTTGCGACAAGTCTACAAACAGCAGGACAGTCGCTCGCCTCAGCCTCAAGCAAGGAAGCTGTTGATACAGCGCTGGGGCAAATCACTCCTCCTAAAATCATGTACAACGACTACCACCAAATCGGCGTTGACTGGGCGCAGGTGCTTTGGGGCTTCAATGTCCGGGCTGAATTTGCGGCAAACATCACCGACGACCTTGATGGAGACGATGGTGCGGTCTATAACCCGCACCTCGCCTGGTCTTTCGGCTTTGACCGCGACCTTGTGT
Organism: Treponema sp.; assembly: GCA_031279205.1. Lineage (GTDB taxonomy): Bacteria > Spirochaetota > Spirochaetia > Treponematales > Breznakiellaceae > JAIRMT01. The sequence continues at coordinate 5,675 of JAITIX010000003.1, forward strand.
GGGGAATCAACCTGAATCTTCAGGCAAACGAGACCGTTAAGCTCTTTTACGACAACATAGCCGACAACCCGCTTTTGGATACTGAGGCTGGGACTGATATGACTTCCACGCGGATCACCGCGGCGCTTTCAAAAAAGTTCCTTCGCGATGAGCTGGAACTGCGCGCCGCAGCGCTCTGGGGCATAGAAGACAACGACTTCCTTATTATGCCCGCCATCATCTGGACTAGAGACGCTGTTCAAGTGGAAGTTTCCGGCGGCTTCTTTGGCGGCGACGAGGAAGGGCAGCTTGGTCAGTACCACGACAATAGTTTTATAAAAGTAGGAATCAAATACTCGTTCTGAAAAGGATGGAATAAGCATGAAACGCGCACTTTTTTCGTTTTGCCTTATGATTACCGCCGCGAGTCTTTGCTTCGCCGCTGATCCGGTTGAAGGCTGCTGGTTCAGCGTTGATGACAAGACTGGCAAGATAGTTTCCGGCTGGGAACTGTATACGGATAACAGCGGCCTCTTGCACGGGCGGATGCTTTCCGCAGTTGGCATAACAGCAGGCACGCTGGCAACACGGTGTAAGGAAACGTACGCGAACTTTCCGGTATCCGGCAAGGTAAACCGTATGCCGGTCTTAGGCACACCGTGGTTCTTCGGCTTTCGCATGGAGAAAGCCGGTCGCTGGGTCGACGGAAGCATTGTCAACGCGGAAGACGGTAGTATGTACAAAGCCGAGCTGACGCATCACCCCATAGATGGCAAACGTTACACAGTTGAAACACTTGAAGTGCGCGGTTTTCTGCTCTTTTTCAGCGGGGCGCAGTACTGGCGGCGCTGCACCCGCGAAGAAGCCCTCTCGTTACGGTAAGCCTGTCTTCGGCGGAACACTTTTTGGCACATAGCGTGTTTATGGAAACTTCGTGATTAACGCGCTGGCGCCACAGCGCTTACCCGTCAAGACCGCCGCCAGAGGGTGTTAAGACGCCGGCCGTTTCTCAATTTTATCCGATTCTAAGCTAGCAAAATGCCTCATTAATGGTAATGGGTGCTTCATTAACGGTAATGAATACCTCATTACCGTTAATGAGCGGCTCATTAATGGTAGGGAGCGCCTCATTAATGGTAGGGAGCGCCTCATTAATGGTAGGGAGCGCCTCATTAACGGTAATGAGCGGCTCATTAATGGTAGGGAGCGGCTCATTAATGGTAATGAGCGCCTCATTAATGGTAGGGAGCGGCTCATTAATGGTAGGGAGCGCCTCATTAATGGTAGGGAGCGGCGCGAGGCAATTCAGTGCAGTGGCTGCTGGTCTTGCTGGACTTATCGCCGCCCCTTGCTCGGAGGCCGTGCCGCCCCGCCATGGGAGTTTTACCGTTGCTCCAACCCGATATTCCCCAGTCTTACTTGCACTCCTCAAACGTTCGGCAGAATTGCCGCAAGCCCGTGCGTCCCGCGGTATTTATATAACTCTATCGTATATTGTCGTAGTATCCAAACCGATAATGAAAAATCTGCAAACAAAACTATGAAAACAACCAGCTATTTTAACCGGGACTTGTCCTGGATCGATTTTAACGAACGGGTTCTGGAGGAAGGCTTACGGCGTGAATTGCCGCCGATGGAGCGCTTCAGATACCTCTCAATAGCTTTCTCTAACTTTGACGAATTCTTCATGATCCGCATTGCCGGAGTGAAAGCAGCGCGTAACGCGGTGCGGAAAAATAACGCGCTCACGTCTGAACTCCGGGCTTTCAACGAGCAGTTTCACCAAGGCGCGGAAAAAATACGCTTGATCTTTCATCAGGGCTATGAATGTCTCCAGCGGGAAGTGTTCCCGGCGCTGGCTCAGGGTGGACTTGAGCTTGCGCGGCCTGATTCGTACACAGACGCAGAGAAAGCTCATCTTGAATCGTTTTTTACCCGGGACATCTACTCGATACTCACGCCTCTGAGAATCGGGGACGAACGTTTCCCTCCCATTCAGAACTATGACTTATACGCGGCGTTTTTACTTGCGCGAAAAGGCGAAGACGCTGAATTCATTTCTGTTACGCAGATTCCCGCGTCTCTGGAGCGGATACTCTGGCTTCCGGCCATGGGGAAGGCGCGCTGGGCATTGCTGGAAGACGTGGTACTCACGTGGGGAGCGCTCTGCCATCCTGGGTATGAGGTGAGGGAACGTATGTTGTTCAAGATTAACCGGGACGCGGATGTTTCGGTGGATGAACAGCGCGATGAGGACTTTATCGAAGCCATGGAAGAGGCTCTGGAATACCGTGGCAGGTCGCGGGTAGTACGCATGGTCTACTCACCAGGAAGCGCCCGCCTGCGCGATGAGCTTGCACGGCGCTTTGAGCTTGGTGAGGATGATCTGTATGAGGTATCTGGTCCGCTTAACCTGGGTGGAATCCGTCTTGCTGACATAAAAGGCTTTGACAACATGAAGGAAGCGCCGTGGAAGATATACGCTAACCCAGGCTTTGTTGAGGGTGAAGACTTTTGGCAGCGGATAAACCTTTCCGATGTGCTGCTGCACTTCCCTTATGAGTCGTTTGATCCAGTGCTGCGCTTTTTCCGGGAGGCGGCTACTGATCCGGCGGTCATAGCGATTAAGGCGACGCTTTACCGCACCAGTGGTGATTCGCCCATAGTCCGCGCGCTTGAAGAGGCCGCGCTCAACGGGAAGCAGGTAACAGTGGTTGTGGAACTCAAGGCGCGTTTTGATGAGATGCGGAACATTTCATGGGCAAAGGGACTTGAAAAGGCTGGCGTGATTGTGGTTTACGGCTTGGCCAGACTCAAGGTACACGCCAAAGTTGCCATAGTCATTCGCCGTGAGCAGGATCGGGTTAAGCGCTACGTCCATCTCTCCACCGGCAACTACAACGATGGCACGGCGCGTTTGTATGAGGACATTGGCCTCTTCACGGCGCGGGAGGAGCTCGCCTTTGACGCCGGCCTTTTGTTTAACATGATCACTGGCTATTCGGTGATTCAGTCCACACGCTGCCTGATTATAGCGCCGTCAGCGCTCAAGCGCCGGCTCATTGAGCTTATTGAGCGGGAAGCCCAGCGCTCAAGTCAGGAATACCCAGGACGAATCATGGCGAAGATGAACGCGCTGGCAGACATGGACATCATTGACGCGCTGTACCGCGCTTCTGAGTCGGGCGTTAAGATCGACCTCTGTGTTCGGGGCATCTGTATGCTTGTGCCTGGGGTCGTGGGCATGTCGGAGCATATCCGCGTGGTGAGCGTCATTGACCATTACCTTGAACACTCGCGCATCTGTTATTTTGCTAATGGCGGCGCGGACGAGTTATTTCTTGCCAGCGCGGACTGGATGCCCCGCAACCTTGAGCGGCGTGTGGAACTGATGTTTCCCATTTTGCAGGATGATCTCAAACAGCGGGTTCGCGCGATACTCTCCGCTTACTTTGAGGACAACTCCCATGCCCACGAGCTTATGAGCGACGGCACATGGGTATCACGCGCAAGTCAGCGCGGGACTGATGAGAAGCCTTTTCGGGTGCAAGCTGCTCTGCTTGCCCGCACGCGGGAAAATGCCGAGCGCCCCTTAGCGGCGCGTGAGGAATTCATCGTGCGTCGCGGGCAGATTTAGCAAGTACGTGAGTTTGCCTATAGAGCAAAAAGCCATTGTCTATTGGAAACAGTTCAAGGCGCTTGCTGTTTCTCGATGGGTGAGGCATCGGTGCCGTGCCGGTGTACCCGGACGCTGTCCGTGAGTCTCAACTTTGTGCGGGGAGTATGCAAACAATCTGGCGGCGTGGAACTTACGTTAGCAGTAGTGCTGCCGAATGCCTTCGCCAATGGCGTGGAAGGCAATGACAGTGAGCATGATCATCAAGCCTGGGAAAAGGGCGCACCACGGCGCGTTAAAGAGAAAGTTCTGCGACTCCGACAGCATCCGTCCCCAGCTTGGCACGGGCGGCTGTATGCCCAGCCCCAGATAGCTCATGGTTGCTTCCGCAAGTATGGCGTTGGACAGCCCCAGCACGGTCGCCGACAGCAGGGATGGTGTGAGGTTTGGCAGGATGTGGACGAAAATGACGCGGAAGTGGGACGCGCCCATCAGCGTTACCATCATCACAAAATCAGCGCGCTTGTACTGCAACATACCGGTTCGCATGATGCGGGCGTAGCTGGGAATAAACAGAATCAGTAGGGCGATGATGAGCGCGCCCTGACTCTGCTGACTAGCGCCGCCAAAAGCATTCATCAGCGAAACCATCACCAGCGCCAGCAAGATGCCCGGAAAGGCGCTCAACGCGTCCATCAGCCGCATCAGCGCCTCGTCCCACGCTTTGCCCAGATAGCCGCTCAACAAGCCCAGGGTCGAGCCGATGATGGCGCTTCCCAGTACGGTCAGCAGCGATAGCAGCAGGGTATAGCGCCCACCAATCATCACGCGGGAAAAGATGTCTCGACCAAAGTTGTCGGTACCCAAGAGATGAGCCACACTCGGCGGCGCGAAGCGCCCGACAGCGCTCATGGCATTGTAATCATAGGGCGTGTACACAAAGCTGGCGAGGGACAGCGCCACAATGCAGACCGCCAACGCCACGCCGAGCTTGAAGTCGGCGCTCCACCGCTGTTGTCTCATTTGACACGAATTCGTGGGTCAATGATCTGGATGGCAATGTCCACAAGGGTATTTGCCAGTACCACGATACATGTGATGTATACGACCAGGGTCTGGATGAGTGGATAATCACGGGAGGTGATGGACGCGATGAGGAGTCGCCCCAATCCGGGTATTGTAAACACCTGCTCAATCACAATGCTGCCTGAGAAAACGTCGCCAATGATCATGCCCATCAGCGTTAGCGCTGGAATCACGGCGTTTTTCAGCACATGACGGTACAACACCAATCGCTGGGACGCGCCTTTACTGTATGCCGTACGAACATAGTCGTTGCGCAACTGTTGAAAAATGGAACCACGCAGGAACTTGATCACAATAGCCGCGTTGGGAAGGGCAATCGCCAGCGCTGGAAATACGAGATAGCCTAGAAACGCGCCGAAGTCTTCTTTATAAGAGACGTAGTTGCCTGGGACAAAGCAGCGCAGAATGAGACCAAAGACCCAGATAAACAACACCCCCAGAAAAAAGCCCGGGGCAGAGATGCTGATGGTTGTTAGCGTGTTTACCACATGGTCAATGGGCGAATGTTCCTTCACGTTCAGGAGTGCGATTGATGTTGCTATCAGAAGAATAAAGGTGAGAGACAGTGCTGCCAGCGCGAATGTTACAGGCAGGCGTTCAAGCACAAGGTCTGTGATGCTGGTACCACGAAAGCGCGTCGAGTTGCCTAGCGAGCCGGTCAGGAAGCGTCCCAGCCACGCGACGTACTGCTCAGGAAGGCTCCGGTCAAGCCCCAGCTCTTTCCGCAGCGCCTCAAGCTGTTCATCAGTCGCCTCAGTACCCAGCATCAGCGACGCGGGGTCGCCGGGGATAACGGCAAAGGCGGCAAAGGTGAGTGCCGATACCAGAAACAGAGTCAATACCGCAATCACCAGCCGCCTGCCGATAAAGTCCATGTTTTAACGAAAGCTAGCGTGTCCGATAAATGGTGGAAACGTCGAAGACGTACAGTGGATAACTGACAAAACCCGCGAAGCCCTTACGAAAAGCCTTGAACTCGGTAATGTCCTGAAGGTAGACGCTGACGGCGTTGTCGGAAATGATCCGCTGGGACTCTTTATACAGCGCGCTTCGCTTCGCCTCATCTACCTCAGTTATGGCTTCGCCATAAACCTGATCAAACGTCGGGTCCTGAAAGCTGACGAAGTTACTGCTGGCGCTGGAACGGTAGCGGTCTAGGAACCCGCGCGGCGACATAACCGAAGCGTCAAGCGAAATCACCGTAGCCTGATACTGCCGTCCCCGATAGACATCCGTCAGCCATGTTGCCCAGTCAACCTGTCGGATGGTAGTTTCAACGCCAACCTTGGCAAGCTGATTTACCAGTACCTGCGCGGTATCAACGTGCATCGTGTAGTTGGACGGAACCGTTATCTCCAGCGGGAAGCCGTCAGGGTATCCAGCCTCGGCGAGCAGAGTCTTTGCGGTATCGATATTGACCGGATAGGGGTTAGCCAGACTGGTCTCGTAGTACCGTGAAAGCCCCGGAATGATCGGACTGCCAGACGGCGTGCCTCTGCCGTAAAAGGCAATGTCGATGATTTCCTGCACATCAACCGCGTAGTTAAGCGCTTTCCGCACCCGCACGTCGTTCAACGGCTCAATCGCGTTATTCAGCGCCAGCATCTGTACGGCATTTGACGGGCTTTGCACCAGATCGAACTGGGATGGATTAAGCTGGTCAACCAGTGCGCCGGTAACAGAGGCGCCATCAATGTTTCCGCCCTGAAGCGCGGTCAAGAGGGCGTCGGAATCAGCGGCAAAGATGTACGTTATCTTATCCAGATGTGGAATCCCAGCCTGCCAGTAGTAGGGATTCTTCTCCAATACCAGTGATTGCTGAGTGGTGTAGCTGACAATGGAGTAGGGACCCGTGCCAAGAGGCTTTGCCTCACGGTCAGGATTGTTGCGCGGCACAATGCCGAGCGTCAGATAGGGGAGAAACTCAACATTCGGCTCATGCAAGGTGATAAGAACCCGTTCAACGTCGTTGTCGTCCAGCGCTTCCACCTTTGCGATCTGGGTAAAACCGTTGAATCGAGCGTCAGCCGCCTTATTTAGCGTGAATACAACATCCTCGGCGGTGAGCGTAGTACCATCATGGAACTTCACGCCGGCGCGTAGTTTAAAGTTATACACCAGCCCTGCCTGCTCAACTGTGTAACTCTCAGCGACCGCTGGATTCCAGCCCGCGTCGGTACTGGGCTTCACCAGCCCCTCATACACATTAAACAGGATGCTTCGCCCGTCAGCGGTATTGGCGGAACTGAGTGGGTCTAGTGTTGCTGGTTCGGAAGTAACGCCGATACGCAGTTCTCCGCCTGTGCTTGTCGAGGTTGCGCTGCTTGCGCCCCGCCCCGCCTGAGAACCCCTCGCATAGCCGGCAATAGCGCAACTCACGAGTAACATGAGAACGAGTCCGATGCGTACATACATAGCGTGTGCGCCGAAACCTGTCTGTTTCTTCTTTTCCATAAAACTCCTCCAACAAGTTGTTTAGCATAAATGCTGAGGGGACTGTAGCGAGCCGGCTGGTCTCTGTCAATAATGTTCCTGAAAACTAAATGTCAAATCGCTGTCAAACCTAGACCTGCCAATTACTCCAACAGGCTTCATGGAACTGAATATGCGAACCCTGAAGTTGGTGATGCGGTGTGGCTCCACACTTAGAAGCTACGGATTGGTCGGACGCAGAAGGTGTAATTTTTACTGCCATAACCCTGAGAGCCATCCTGAAACAGTTGGCACCACACATAGCCATCGTTGTACTGGGATGAGCTCCAGTAGTAGTTGTCGGTTAAGGTAACATAGCCATCGGTATGTAGGTTGCGGTATATAAGGTCAAGCTCGTTTTTACTGGGTAGGAACCAGTCGGTAAAGCCGCCTTCGTTATATGTTGCACAGGACTGGACAGCGCGATTCCGCTCGCCGACCTGATACATACGCTCAAGCAGTAACCTGCTGTTCTGCTTACCTGTGCCAAGTTGTGTACCTGTTCCACTTACGTCGGTTCCGTTAAGGCCCCACTGGGTTGGCCCTACATCGTGGGAAGCACATTCCAGATAGCGCCAGCCTTCGGAATACTGTTCTTTCACATAGAATATACGGCCACCGCCCGGGCCATAGTCGCCTATGGCATACCCAAAGCCCGCGCTTACCGGCGTGTCGGTCTGGACATCAACCTTGAGCGTCTCCTGCGCCCCGTCGTCAAAGCGTATCATAAGCTCGTAAGTACCAGCGCTGTTGACATATACGATAGCGCTTCCATTGGCCCGAAGCCGCGTAGCATCATAGCCATCAATGGAGAGGGTTCCGCCCTGTCCCGCGTATACCATGATTGTTCCGGCTACGGTTTTAGGTACAACCTCAATAACGCGAGGATTCGTCTGGGCAAAAGAGAGAACCGAGAGTCCCGCCATGAGCAGACTTATCGTAACGTAGCGTTGCATAAGGCGCTCCGGCTTCACCGGTTCCGGCGTTCTTCCACAGTTTTGCACTCAACGCACATAAGCGCGTAGGGCATAACCTCGAGGCGTTCATGGGGAATACGCTTGCCGCATTTCATGCACAGTCCGTATTTTCCCTGCTGAATCCGCGAAAGGGCTGAATTTATCAGTTTCAGACGCTTGAGCTCCTGAGACCCGATAGCCTCGATCATCTTCCGGTCGATATCGTCAGACGCAACATCGACCACATCCTTAGGGTCCATCCCCTCCATAATCTCTTTGAAGTCTGCATTACTGACTATTAGTTTTGAGATGATCTCACTCTTCAACTCGCTCAGAGACTTGTTCATTCGTTCCAGAAATTCCTGTTCCATCGACATCTGCTCCTTATTAAGACATGTAAAATAATTGGCGAACATTGTCGCAACTAGCCACTTTTGTCAAGCCTCTCTAAGGAGGATGTTTAGCACTTCATGGGTGGCGGCAAGCCGTATTTCGTTCCGACCGCCACTGTGCAGTAACAATCGGCAATGATTTCGCGGTCAAGCTGGCAATCAGCCGTTCCGCAACGTTTGTCATAGCGCAATGAAGGCTCTGGCGCCCGAACTTTGTATAAATTTTGAGAGCAGTTTGATGATGGTCGATTTGCCTGCACCGTTTTCCCCACAAGAGCAGTTTTTGAACTTCCAGAAATTTCAAATGACAAATTATCCAATAGTTTCATAAAGGTTTCGTAGTTCTGTATTTTGAGGTAATCCTGGGAAACCCGTGAAATATCATAGGAGAGCAGTTTTGACATACTGAGAAGACTGTTTATCGTCCCCATGAGAGCGACAAAAAGACCGATAGTGATGTTATTCCTCTCAAGAGAGCGGACAAGTGAAAACAGGAGAAAGCTAATCCATACCAGTATCATAATGATACTAAGTCCGCTGAATTTCTGTAGTTTCAACATTGTTCTATACTCTGTTCAAGCAGGAGCAGAACGAGCGGGTGGCACAGGCTGTTCGCGCTGGAGAATCGTATAAGCTCATTGCTTATCGAGAGAAGCTCTCAGTAAGCGCTGTAAAAAGACGGGTCTTGGAATACTTGAAGTAGAACGAACGTGTTCTGCTTTGAGACGAACGCGTTCTACTTTGAGACGAACGCGTTCTGCTTTGAGACGAACTGGTCATTGATCCCACAGAACTTTGCGGCCATCATTCTCGACTTGTACCACCATGAAACACATCTTACCGGAATCCTTATACGGCAGCTCTTGCTGGCCGGAGCATCGGATGCTAGGGGAATCGCCCGCGCTCTCCAACGTCGCATGAGCAGGTGTAACAGAACCTACTGCCCACGCTTGCCCTGTTTGTGGTAGTATGAGGTATGGAAAAAGTTCCTGCGGACACTCGTCCGAATCCTGCGACCTTTCGGGGACTCGCGGCTTATCAGCAAACACTCAAGCGGAATGAAGCTCCGGTGGCGGACGCTGCGCCTGAACTCACCAAAAAGACGCAGAGTCTTGTCGATTTGTTTAGTGGCAAGTTTCATAAAACGCCAGAGCCGCCGCCTCAGCTTCCGGAACCAATAGAAGAGTCTGAGAAAGAGCCTGAGTCCAAGTACCGGCGGGTTGCCAAGCTCCTCATCCTGATTGGCCCTGAGGAGGCGTCGAAGATACTGGCGCACCTTGAGCCGCGTCATGTGGAGCTTGTGGCCTATGAAATCGCAACGATCCACGGCGTTACTGCCGAAGACGCGGCGTCGGTGATGATCGAGTTTCGTTCTTTGCTCTCAAAAACCTTTGGCTATGGGGCGTCAAGCGCGGGCGGAGTGGATACGGCGCGCGACATTCTGCGGTCGGCGTTTGGTAAGGCTAGGGGCGACGCGATTCTGAGTCGGGTAGTCCCGGAAGCAACGGGGAAAGCCTTCAGTTTTCTTGAGGCGTATTCGCCGGAACAGCTCATCGTGCTGTTTAAGGACGAGAGTCCGGCGGTTGAAGCGCTGGTACTTTCACGGCTTCCGTCGTCGCTGACCGCAAAGGTGCTTGCCGATACTTTGCCGGAGCGGAAGTTTGAGATTATCAAACGCATTGCACACATGGGAAAGACTTCTCTTGAGGTGCTTGAGCGTGTTGCGGTTTCGCTGAAAGAAAAGACTGAGCGTCTGGATCGGAACGACACGATCCGCATTGATGGTATGAGCGCCTTAACCAACATCCTTCGAGCCTCAGACGTGTCCTTTGGGGATCGCATCCTAAGTACGCTTGAGAACGTGGAACCAGCCCTGGGGCAGGACTTGAAAGAACGGCTTCATACGTTGGAAGAGGTGATCAAGGCGCAGGACAGGCCTATACAGGAAAAGCTGGCGACCTTACCGGACAAGGAGATCGTCCTGCTGCTTAAAAACCGTTCCAGAGAGTTTACAGAAAAAATCTTGTCGAATGTCTCGGCACAGCGTCGTGTACAGATTCGGGAAGAGGCGGATATGATTGGACCCGTACTCAAAAAAGAGGCTGATGCGGCAGCCCGTGATTTTCTTGACTGGTTCACCACACAACGGGAATCTGGTCAAATTATTCTAAGCGATGATGAGGATATCTTATTATGAACACATCAATACAAACCGGCGAGCGTATAAGCGGTTTTACTATTCTTGAAACCATTGACTTGGCTGAATTCAAAGCACAGGGCATCTGGGCGCGGCATGATCGCAGTGGCCTTGAAGTCTTTCATGTACTGAATGACGACCGTGAAAACCTCTTCGCCTTCACCTTTGCCACTGCGCCGGAAGATTCAAGCGGCGTTGCCCATATACTTGAACACTCGGTACTCTGCGGCTCGGAACGTTATCCGCTGAAAGACGCCTTTCTCGTGCTGGCTCAGGGAAGTCTCCAGACTTACCTTAACGCCTGGACCTTCCCTGATAAAACGGTCTATCCCGCAAGCTCGGTGAGTGAAACTGACTACTTTAACCTGATGTCTGTGTATGCCGACGCCGTGTTTCATCCTTTGCTCTCGGAATGGACCTTCATGCAGGAGGGACACCGCATAGAATTTGTTCCCCCACAGGAAGATGGTGGAAAGACCGGAGGCCTTTCAATAACCGGTGTGGTGTATAACGAGATGAAGGGCGCGTATTCGTCGCAGGACTCCTACGCGGGTCTGTGGTCGGCGAAGGCTGTGCTGCCGAATACGCCCTACGCCTTTGAGTCTGGCGGAGACCCTGAGTGTATTCTGGACCTGACGTGGGCTGACTTAAAAGCCTTTCATCAGAAGCGTTACGCGCCGGCGAACTGCCGCGTGTTTCTTGCCGGCAATATCCCCACAGAAAAACAGCTCTCCTTCCTGAACGAAAGAATCCTGGCCAATCTAGCCCCCGGAACAGCGGCTGCGCCGACGCCGCGTGCCAAGCCTTGGGAAGTACCCCGCGCCATCAAAGTGCCTTGTCCAGCCGGCGTTAAACAGAAATCGACCGTCTTCCTCTCATGGCTCTGCTGTGAAACCACTGACAGGGACGAGAGCATCGCCCTCATTGCCATGGTCGATGTGTTATTGGGACACGATGGTTCGCCGCTCACCCGCGTTCTGGTTGAGTCTGGGCTGGGCGAAGACCTTTCGCCGGTAACTGGACTGGACGGCGAACTGCGGGAACTGGTTCTGAGCATAGGCCTGCGCGGTGTGCAAGTCGGTACAGACCCTCAGCAGGTTGAGGCGCTGATTCTGGACGAACTGTGCCGTTTGTTTAATGAAGGCATCCCCAAAGAGGAGATTGAGGCGGCGCTCATGTCGCTGGAGTTTTCCAACCGCGAGATTCGGCGTTCAGGCGGTCCCTGGTCTCTTGTGTGGCTACGGCGCTCACTCCGCGCATGGTTACATGGCGGGAAGCCCTGGGATAGCCTCTGTTTCGTGGCGCCCTTCACCAAACTGAAGAAGCGTATCGCCGCTGATAGCCGGTACTTTGAATCGCTTATCGAAAAGTTTCTATTGATTAACCCTCACCGCGCCCTTGTGGTGGTGGAGCCGGAAGCTGGTTTCCTTGAGAAGAAAGACGCGGCGCTCGCAAAACGTCTGGGGGAGACTTTGTCGCGCCTAAGTGAAACTGAAAGGCGTGCTATCGAGCAAAAGGCTCAGGAACTTGCGCGTATTCAGGGGGAAGGTGAAACGCCCGCAGCCCTTGCGTGCATCCCGCATCTTTCGCGTAAAGACCTTTCCCCTGACATTGAACTGGTTCCCCGCGCCCTCCACAATGCAGATGGCGTTCCGCTCCTCAGCCATGAGCTTTTCACCAATGGCGTTACCTCAGTCGACTTTGCCTTTCCTGTAGACACCCTCGCACCAGAGGACTATCCGTACCTCAAACTCTTTGCCGACGTATCCCTTGGTCTGGGTTTGCCTGATCTGGATTATGGGGAGGTGTCGAGTCTTCTTGCCCGCACGGTCGGCGCCCTGTACAGTGCATTACAGACCGGCTCACCGGCGCCGGGCGCCGCGCATACCGTTGCCCTGCCTTTCGGCACTCTGGATATAGTGGGCAGAGACTGGCTCTCCATCAGACTCAAAACCCTGGACGAGAAGTTGCTGCCAAGCCTGAGCCTATTCTCGCGGATTGTCCGTGAGGCTGATTTTTCCGACCTCAACCGTATCCACGATATTGTCCTTGAAATCAGGAATGACATTGACTCAAGCCTTGCACCTCAAGGCAGTAGCTACGCGGTGAACCGTGCAAGCCGGGCGTTCTCCCGCTCACGCGCCCTTACCGAATTGTGGTCAGGACTCAGCCAGATCGACTTTATTCACCATGTCGTGCAATTGGATGATGCGGAACTGAGTCGCATCCTTGCGCGTATCAGGGACAAGATTCTTTCTGGCGCTGGTCTGATTATCAACCTTACCTGCTCAAGCGAGACCCTTCCTGTCGCCATCCGGGGAATTGGCGAATACTTTGGTGCGTTTGGCGCGCCCCGTACCCGCAACCCGCTGACTGCCGCAGCGTTCACGCCAAGCGTACCGGCAAAGCCTGAAGTCTACGTTTCTCCCTCGCTTCAGGTGGGCTTTGCCGCCCAGAGCCTTCCAGCCGCGCCCTACGCCACACCGGAACAGACTGCGGAACAGCTTCTTGCCCACGAACTTTCCACTGGCGCGCTCTGGGAGCAGATTCGCATGAAAGGCGGCGCCTATGGTGCAAGCGCCTTCACTGACCCGATTGAAAAGCTCTTCTCCCTATCGACCTACCGGGACCCGAACCCGCTTCGTTCTCTGGAAGTCTTTTCCGCGATACTACAGGAAATGGCAGAGACTGAAAGCGACGACGACTTCTTGGAGAAGGCGATCATCGCAACCTATGGCCGTGAGACTCGTCCCCACACCAGCGCGGAAAAGGGTGTCGCAGACTTTTTGCACTTTCTCTATGGTATTGACGATCAGCGTCGCGCCAAGCATCTCCACGACCTCATAACCACGAGTGCGCCCGCGATAAACGCCGCTGCCACCCGTCTAGCTGCCGCCACGCCCACTGCCACGTCGGTCGTCTTAGCTGGTCCCGCGCTTGCCGAGCAAGCCGCAGCAGCCCTGGGCGTGGAAGTGAATACCTTGCCGGTGTAAGCCGTTTTAAGGACAGGAATGTG
>JAITIX010000039.1 GCA_031279205.1 Treponema sp.
GTGGTTGGCACCGCAGGCGTATGGCTGACACTGGCTAGCCAAAGACGTTACTCAGCGACAAAAGTTATTTCCAGTTCGGGAATTTTTACCTGAGCCAGGGTAAGGGATACCAGCTCATTAGGTTCTACGTTTTGTTTAAGCGCAACTTGCGTTTCAAGCCCCAGCGCCGGGATTATAAACAGCGTCCGTGATCCACGCCGTTCAAGCGCCACAGCATCCCAGCAAGAACTTTTTTTGTCAGACAGGTATACGGCTGTCCAATGGGCGCGAGACATGCGCTCCGCCTGCGTAGTTGCGTTAGAAGCAGCTTCCCCAGCGGCAAGATGAAGCAAGACCGCGTCTTCGCTTAACGGCGATTCGTTACGCAGGAAGGCGCGAATCTGCTGATGCGCCAGCAGATCAGTGTAGCGCCGCAGAGGGCTGGTAACTTGCGTGTAGGCGTCGAGACCCAACCCACCATGCGCAGCAGGTTTTGCCGACAGGCTTCGAGGACGCATACAGCGGCGTAGCTGGTAAGCGCCAGCAAGACCGGGCAATGGCTCGTTAGGCAGATCACCTACTTCCTGAGTAACGTAGGGAAACGGAAGCCGGCGCCGCAATGCCCATTCAGCCGCGCCTTCCCCGGCCAGGAGCATACACTCACGCACCATGGAGGCGGAACGGTAACTCGCTATTTGGGTAATGGAAAGCTCTTCACCATTAAACGTAATATGCGTTTCTGGAAACTCAAGGGCAATTGCACCAGCGTTGAGACGGCGTTCTAGGTTACGGTCGGCAATGGCAAAGAGCCGCGTAATATCTGCACCAAAGTCCGCAGTTTCACCCCGCATGGCATCGGCTTCCGCATAGGTCAGGCGGTTCACATTGACAAAGGAACGAATAACCTCGGTTCCCATGATGAAACCAGCATCGTCAAGCGTCAACTTAAACGAAAGTGCCGGAGAAGGACTTTGAAGCCCCAGCGCAAAATACGCCAGCGCATCAGGGTTAATCATGCGGGACACGCCTTCAGGCAGATAGAGAGTTGCACCCCGATCCCGCGCCTCAATGTCAGCCACACTCCCACTCACCAGAGAGGCAGCCGGGTCCGCAACATGGATATAGAGCGTGTTTCCATCAATAGACACCGCGTCATCCGGGTCTTCACTCCAAGCATTGTCAATGGCAAGGGACACCAGATGAGTAAGGTCAACACGCTCCTCAGCGGGCGGCGGCGCAAGCGACGCTTTAGCAGACACGAGCGAAAGACCAAGCCGCGTAGGGTATGGATTCACAAACGGAGACCAAAAGCCCGTGGACAAGAGTAACCGGTGCGCTTCAACCGGCGTTTCCTGTTTACCCAAATCTTTAAGCGTGCGGTTTTTGTCAGTACGCTTATACGCAAGCGCCTCGATTTCCTGAAAGAAACGCCGTGAATCAGGCGTGTCATCTTCAGAGAAACGCCCCGCGCTTGCGCTCCCAGCCCGAAGTCGCTGTAAAAAGCAGTCTCGCGCCAAGGCTTCTCGCTGTTTCTCAGCGCGCTTTTGCTCATCAGCCACAACTTCAGCGCATTTCCGGCCATGTATCGCGTCAATGTCCCCGCTGAAATAAAGCCCGTCTCTGAGAAGCGTGTATGCCGCCCAGCTTGTTCCGACTGTATATTCACCATACACCAATTCCGCCAGTTCTTTGAGCGAAACCACGTCCTCTTCCAGCAATTCCCACACGCCCCGAACCTCTTTAGGGTCTGGCACATCATTGCCGGAAACCCATGCCTCTACATCTGTAAGGGCGCAGGGACCGGGATAGATCAGTTCAACATCTTTTTCCCGCACTCTGACTTGTTCTCCGCCAAGAACAGCTATGCTTATCTTTTCCCCAACGCTGTTTACCAGCGCCGGGCGGTTTTTATACACTACAAGGCCTTTCTCTCGTATCATAATGCAAAAGGCTAAAACCTTTTTATGTCTCCCGAATACCCTATTGACCTAAAATACTCATGCCACAAGGTATTCATCACCGCTTCCCCTTGATTCCACCACTGCGAGTCAACAGCAATGAGACCAAGGACTACCGGTTTATTGAGTTTTACCTGTCCCTTCTCGTCAAACAGATCAGCATTGGTCAGCGGCTGCCCGCTTTCCTGCTCATAGCACGCGATAATGTCAGGCGCAGTCATCCATACCTCGCTTGTAGACGCTTGTATGACTAAGGTCTCGTTTTTGAATAGAGTCGTGCATGTAGTTTTGTCATCAGCAGTATATTCCACGAACCCATTATCAAACCCATCTTCTTCTTTTGTTTCGCCATTGCTAATCGTACCGCGGAATACTTCACGGCACACCACAATCCCCAGCCGCTGAAGTTCCCCAAACTTATCAGTGATCCCGCAATCCCTCAAAATCGCGCCTATCTTTTGACATCGGCTTATGGAACCCACTGCTAACGTGTTGTTCACAGCATCTTTACGGAGCATCCAGCCGGCTAAACCACATATATTGCCAAACCCAACCGTCGCCTGCCGTGCCAAAGTTTCCGCCAACTGAGCGTCTTTGGGATCATGTAAGCTTATGACAAGCTGATTGTTGTCTTTATCCGCAAGCGCCAGAGGCGAGACATCGTTTCCATTGATCGCTAATAACGTCGTATTCAAAGCAGGAACCGCACGGCCGGAACCATCCGCATCAACCAAAGGTATCTGCTTATGCTCCAGGGCAATAAGCATGGGAACAAAAGTGTTAAAGCCCCCCAATTCTACTGCCAGAGAATATTTTATAGTCCGCTGCGGACAAGCAGCCTGTGCGCCCAGGGTTTGAAGCAACGCAAAGGCATTGTCCACATAGGGAGTGAAATCTCCCTTGATTGCCGTAGGCGCGCCTATAGCAGCGGTAACCCCCGTATAATCCTGTTCAGTAAGCTCCTGAGGATCAATTACCTCAAGAGTTATATCCTTTGGTTCCAGCTTGTGAGAAGTCTTATAGGTGTCGAGTAAATCAAGTCCACTTTTCAAAGAACCACCGCCGCCGCCTGCCATCAAAGCGGCGCCCCAGATACAATCGATTATCTGTTCATAAGTATATATTTTCATAACGCCTATCGTAGCGCTTTTAGGCGCGTGAGACAAGCTGTTGTCTTGCATTTTGGATAGGAAGTAGATATAGTATTCTCCATTCTACAAAAATCTTAACCTAAGTTATGCAAGGAGTTACTGTATGGATATGAATTTCAAGAAAAGTGTAGAGCAAGAAAAAGGTATATTAGGAGTTGTCAGCATCTGGGTAGGCGCGCTCATTTGCGCTACGTTGCCTATGCTGGGAGGCATCCTCCACGGAGGATTCTCTATCAGCGGTATCGCCTTATCAGTCATCATCGGCTATGGAATTGTAGGGGTCTATATGTGCCTTAGCGGTATGCAAAGCAGCGATACAGCCCTTTCGATCCACGATGCTGCAAACGCGGCTATGGGAACCATTGCCGCTCAGATCATTACCAGCCTCCCTATCGCAGTGGCATGTATCGGCTGGTTCGGGATACAAGCCGCAACCTTAGGTGATGGCTTCAGCAGCGCATGGAAGAGCCTCACCGGAATGACTATTCCCCCAGCAGTCAGCACCCTTATATGGGGAACCATAACTATGATCATCGCTATATACGGCTTTAAATGGATTAAACACTTCAGCTATGTTACGCTCCCAATCCTCATCGGGATCCTTATCTATGTTGTGTATACCTTGTGCAAAAATGGCGGGTTTTCCAAAATTATGGCTTACCGCCCCGCTCAAAGCATGTCTCTCCTTGTAGGAGTTAATCTAGCAGTCAGCAGCATCGCGCTTATGGGCGTTATCGCCGGAGATTATTTCCGCCATACCAAAACAAGGCTGCAAGTTATCGTTACTTGCGGCTCTGCCGTCATCCCCGCCGCTTGTATCATGTTCTGTATTGGCGCCGCTGGCGTCATTATAACAGGCCAATCAGACATAAGCACTTTGCTTACCCAATGGGGACATCCAATCTTAGGCATCTTCTTCCTGATCTTTGCCACTATTGGCATCAATATCGTAAACGCCTACTCAGGAGGCTTGGGTGTGTTAAAAATGCTCGGCTTTGATCAAAGCAAGTTTAAGCTCACCACCGGCATTGCCTGTACCATAGGAATGCTCCTTGGCGCGTCAGGCATCCTCTCCCTCTTTGCCTCATTCCTCACCCTGGTCTCCTCCTCGATTCCGCCTATTGCTGGAGTCGTCATCGGTGCTTATTGGATACAGGGCAAAGGCAATACCGCCCAATTCTTTCAAACCCCTCAGGCAGATGTACGATTCCCCGGAATCATAGCGTTTATCATGGGCGCGCTCACCATCTATGCCACCACCTCGATCATCCCCTTTTTTATCCCAGCCATAAACGGCATGATAGTCTCTCTCCTCTCCTATTGCATCATGGCTAGCTGTATACCATCCACAATAGCGAATCGGAACCTCTCCCTCGGAACCAAACTGACCGGCGGCTTTATCGCTTGCGCTATTATTACTCTGGCCGCAGGAGGTCTGGGACTGCATGGACTGACAAGCCTCACCACTGCAGAGAACGCCGCCCAAAGCAGAGACATCACTTCCATGACCGTCATTATCATGGTAAGCGGAGTTGCCCTTTCTTTTGGTATGGGAATTATGTTTACCGGCTTAGTAGTTAAGCCAATGCGCAGCGCCTTTGAACTGCTCAAAAATATTGCTCAAGGAGACCTCACTCAAGAGATTAGCAGCTCCAGTAATGACGAAATCGGTCAGATGATGCGCCTGCTGAAAGAGACTCAGCAAGGCATCAGTTCCCTTATCGCGTCGGTGAACAGCAAAGCCCAATCCCTCGACACCGTGGGAAACGAACTCTCCGCCATGATGGATCAATCCGCCTCAGCGGTATACCAGATCAGCGCCAACACCCAGAACATGAACCAAAAAGCCCTCACCCAAGCCGCAGGAGTCAGCCAAACCAACGCAATCATGGGCAAGATCGTCCTGAATATCAACGCAATAAACCAGCATATCGAAACCCAGTTGAACAGTGTTTCCAAATCCGCCGCGGCAATCGAACAGATGACCGCGCATATCAACTCGATAACCCATACGCTGCTCCATAACAGGCAAAACGTACAAGACCTGGCCTATGCGTCAGAACAAGGCAAGGTGCGTTTACAGGCGGTTTCTAAGAATATCGCGGAAGTAGCAGAGGAGTCTGCCCACCTCTTGGAGATAAACGCAGTCATCAAAAACATTGCCAGCCAGACCAACTTTCTGTCGATGAATGCCGCTATAGAAGCGGCGCATGCCGGAACCTCTGGCTTGGGTTTCGCGGTAGTGGCGGAAGAGATTCACCGCCTGGCAGAGTCTTCCGCCAAACAAGTTACCATCATCTCCCGCGCCTTAAAGCATATTACCGAATCCATTGAACAGATACATGGGGCAAGCGGGCAGGTGATTCACCATTTCGAGGATATCGACACCCGCGTGAACACAGTTGTGAGTCAAGAACAGGATATGCTGCTCGTGATGGAGCAGCAAGACGCCGGATGCAAGCAGATCCTCTCCATGATCCGGGATTCAAAGAACTTGAGCGAACAGGTTCACTCCCAGTCTGAGGAAATGCTGATCGGAAGCAAAGAAGTGATCACTGAAGGGAAGAACTTGGAAACGCTCACCGCAGATTTAACCAACGGGATCAACGAAATTGCCTCCGGAATGAACCAGATCAATACCGCCGTCTCCCGTGTTTCCGAGATTGCCAGTGAAAACAAGGGCAGTATCGCGGTCTTACTCCAATCCCTTGCCCGATTTAAATACTCAGCGTGAGATACTCCGCAGACAAGCATTCTCATTATTACTAGAATATAACTATATGCGGTAAAAGGAGGACTATATGCGGTAAAAAGAGGACTATATGTCATAAAAGGAGGACTATATGCGGTAAAAAGAGGACTATATGTCATAAAAGGAGGACTATATGTCATAAAAGGAGGACTATATGCGGTAAAAAGAGGACTATATGTCATAAAAGGAGGACTATATGTCATAAAAGGAGGACTATATGTCGTAAAAGGAGGACTATATGCCGCAGAACGGTGTGGCGATGAAATAGAGCTTATGGAAACCACTTGACCAATAGATAAGCATAAGTTAGTATAAACCCAGCATACCCGCGCCGCGCGGGAAATGAAGGAGGTATGGATATGCAGGATTATTTAACCCTGACAGACAGTGATTTTGATAAATTCTTCAAAGTGTTTATCAAGTATACAGATGAGAAATGTGAAGGGAGTCCGCCTGAATGGACTCATATTCCGGCCACAACCCGTGCAGACCTGAAAACGCTGTACACCGCGTGGTCTACGGCTTACGCAAAGACCATCGAGCCTCATACGCCGGTGGATACCAAGGCCAAGAACGAGGCGAAAGATGAGGCAAAGGCGAAAATCCGTCCCTTTGTGAACCTTTATTTGCGTGAGGACCAGCCTGCGGTTACGGATATAGACAGAACAGCGATGGGTATCCCAAACAAGGATAAAACTCCAACCCATCATCCCGTGCCAGATATAAAACCAGAGACTGAAGCGGTTCCCTCTGGTAAGGGCAGGCACACGGTAATCGCTATGAACCCGCAGGCTAAGAACAAAAAGAAGCCGCCGCTGGTAACTGGGGTTGCCTTTGCCCACCGCGTACGCAGCTCGGACGAGGCAAAAGTGCCGGCACAGGATATGCCGTCGGACTTTCAGGTAAAGACGACCCGTGAATTTCAGTGGACGGAAGACCTCTATGGCAAAATTGCTGATTACGCGACAGCTTATGAAAACGAGGGCGGCAAACGCGGTCCCTGGTCTGATGTGGTAAGCGTGATAATCGCGTAAATGCCTAAACGCGGGGATGAAGGTTCCCGCGTTTTTTTTATCGAATCCCCCAAACAACTCCGTCCACACGCCTTTTTGTCGAACTCACGTTAAAAAAACCCTATTCGCTTGGATTGCTTGTGTAAGCAGCGGTAAAGATGAAGTCGCCGCGCATTCCATATTCATGGAAGCGCACTGAGAAGCCTATGTGTTTGATCGTGGCATCAAGCGTGCGCTCACTGGAGCCGTTCAGTAAATCCGCGATTATGTCTCTGCCATTCTGGTAAGGGCCGGAAATCATTGTGGACGAGACACTGCTGCTTCGCCATGAGCCGTATCTTTTGATTCGGTCTCCCAGACTTCCGCTGTTATCTTTCGATGCGAGGCAAAGTCCCTGCTCAAGGGTGAATAAGGGCGCCGGACTTGCCAACAGGAGTGTGCGGTATGCCGCGTGATTGGGGTTCAGATACAGGCGGGCGTAGTTCTGTGGATCGCTTCTGAGCTTGTTGAGTTCCAGCATGACATCTTTTTCAATGCCAGTGAGCCAGTTTAGGTTCTTTGCCGTATCCAGTTTCTCAATACTCCAGTTTTTCGCGTCAGGATCGTTTCGCGTCTGAAAGCGAGCTGCGGCTCGGTTTTCCTCATCCTGCTGTTCGGCTGTGTTATTCGTGCTGATATACTGGGTGGAGAAATCTATGACACATATAGTTTCATATCTTGTGTGTGTGCCTATTGAAACGCCCACGCAGGCAAAGTTCTTATTCATGTTGTTAGTGCGGTGTCCTCGACTTGGCACGTTATCATCGATCAGAAGCTGGATAACAATCTCGCGCCCTTCATTTGGCCCATAAGAAATGTTCTCTCCCATAATGCCGCCCCATTGACCATACCGGTTCAGGCGCCCGCTTATGGTACTGCTGTCGCTTCCGGTATGGCCGATAATCCCCTTGGCTCCGGTATCCAGCGCGTGATCCCTTGCCGCCTTGAATAGTCCTTCTCTCAGTGCAAGGAGCGGCGCGCTTTCCCTGCTGGACAGGTTGGCAATGCACTCCTGCACTGCGGATGCTCCTTCCACAGTTACTATTGTGTCAGATTGACCTGGTGCTTTGTAGCCTTTACCGTTATTGCTTCCGTCAAACCAGGCGATGCGGGGTTTGATGTACAGTTCCGCATACTTTGCAGGATTACTCCGTACCTTATTGAGTTCCAAGATTACGTCTTTTTCGGTTTGTGTAAGATAGTTTACATTTCGCGCGGTATCCAGCGCGTCAATGTCCCAGCCGTCGGCGTCCAGCGCATAAGCGGTGAAGGCGGAAAGTAAGAATCCCACGACCAGTACGGCGTGTGAGCGATTCTTTGCCATAAGAGTTTTCATTCTTGTCCCCTGAATTAAGCATATTTTGGCGTTGAAGCGTCGTCAAGCGCGGTCAACATCTGGTGCGTCTATCTGAATCAATGGTGTTGTTTTGGGCAAGGTTTGTATCCTATTTATTGAGAGCTTTTCGTGTGAGGCGGTTTTGTGTTAGCCTTTCTTATCATGAAAGTTGCTATTATTTTTGGTTCCCAATCAGACAAAGCCATTATGAAGAAAGCTGCTGATGTTCTGTGCGAGTTTGGCGTTGAGGTTTCGGCGCATATCTTGTCTGCGCACCGTGTGCCGGAATTGCTCCGCGATACTCTGGTGAAGCTGGAAAGCGATGGCGTTGAGGTGATCATAGCTGGTGCGGGGCTTGCGGCTCATCTGCCAGGGGTGATTGCCAGCCTTACGCTGATTCCGGTGATTGCGGTGCCTGTCAGTTCTGGCGGTCTTGGCGGGCTGGATGCGCTTTTGTCGATTGTGCAGATGCCCCGGCCTATTCCGGTTGCCGCGGTGGGTATTGATAACGGGGCAAACGCCGCCTATCTTGCCTGTGAAGTGCTGGCGCTCAAGTATCCGGCGCTTAAAGAGAAGCTTGCTGCTTTTCGGGTTGCTATGAAAAAAGACTTTGCTCAGGAAAACAGGGAGATAACGTTATGAGGTCAACGCTTACGCAGGGGCAAGAACTTTACGAGGGTAAGGCGAAGAAGGTTTTTGCCACAGATAACGCTGAACTTGTCATCATTCACTATAAAGACGATGCCACTGCCTTTAATGGTGAGAAGAAGGGGCAGATTGAGGACAAGGGTCTTATGAATATGCAGATTGCGTCCAAGCTTTTTGAACTGCTTGCGGCATCTGGCGTTCCCACGCACTTTGTGGCCTGCCTTTCTGAGCGGGATATGGTCTGTAAGAAGGTGCGGATCGTGCCGCTTGAGGTGATTGTGCGGAACGTGGCCGCTGGTTCCATGGCTAAGCGTCTTGGCCTTGCAGAAGGTACGGCGCTCAAGACCACGGTTTTCGAGCTTTCCTACAAGGACGACAGCTTAGGCGATCCGCTCATCAATGACTATCACGCTGTGGCTATCGGAGTCTCGACTTTTGAGGAAATCGAGGCGATTAAGGCAATCTCGTTCAAGGTTAATGAAGTGTTGTCAAGTTTCTTCTATAACAAGGGGGTTCGCTTGATTGACTTCAAGCTTGAATTTGGCAGGACAGCGGGTGGCGAACTGTTGCTTGCGGATGAAATCTCTCCAGACACCTGCCGTTTCTGGGACGTGAAGACAAACGAAAAGCTGGATAAGGACCGGTTCCGCCGGGACTTGGGTAATGTCAAAGAAGCGTATATTGAGATTCTAAACCGGCTTACAGATAAATAGGGGAAGCAATGTATCAGTCTGACAAGTTACATGAAGAATGTGGTGTATTTGGCGTGTTTCTGGACGATCCACAAAAAGATGCCACGCCTCTTGTGTATTACGGGCTTTTTTCACTGCAGCATCGGGGGCAGGAAAGCGCTGGCATTGCTGTAGCAAAGGACTTTGCCATTGAGTGCCGGCGCGGCATGGGACTGGTTGGCGATGTGTTCAGTCCGGAGCTTCTGAATCAGTTGCAAGGCTCAGCCGCAGTAGGCCACGTGCGCTATTCGACCTCTGGCACGAGTTGTATTGAAAACGCCCAGCCCTTTGTGAGCCGTTCCAAGCTCGGTCCCATAGCAGTGGTGCATAATGGAACCCTTACCAACGCCTCAGTGATTCGGGAACTGCTTGAGGATGCGGGCATTGGGTTTAGTTCTTCCAGTGATAGCGAAGTGATTATCAATCTCATCACCAGGAACTATAAAAAAGGGCTGGAGAAGTCTCTCACAGACACGATTCAGTCTATCAAAGGCTCGTACGCACTGGTTGTACTGACTGGCGATGCGTTGATAGGCGCGCGCGATCCTAATGGGATACGGCCGCTGTGTCTGGGCAGGCTTGACGGTGGCTGGGTACTCTCAAGCGAGTCCTGCGCGATTGACGCGGTTGGTGGCGAGTTTGTCCGGGACATTGAGCCTGGGGAAATGCTTATCATCAACCATGACCATGTGTTGTCGTTCACGTTCAGCGAAAAGACGACTAGGGCGTTTTGTGCTTTTGAGTATGTGTATTTTGCGCGGCCTGATAGTGTCATTGACTGCATTGACGTGTATGAGGCGCGGGTTCGCATGGGAGAAATACTGAGCCGTGAAGCTTCGGTTGAGGCAGACTTGGTTATTGGCGTACCAGATTCTGGTATTCCCGCTGCCATTGGTTATGGCAGAGCTGCCGGCGTTCTGTTTGGCCTTGGCATTGTCAAAAGTAAATATGTGGGGCGTACGTTTATATTCCCGGATCAGGAACTGCGGGAAAAAGCTGTTTCAGTTAAACATAATGTGATTCAGAGCGAGGTTAAGGGCAAGCGCGTTGTGATCATTGACGATTCCATTGTGCGCGGCACAACCAGTCGCCGGCTGGTTTCGATTCTCCGCAAAGCTGGCGCGCGCGAGGTACACTTCCGCGTATGTTCGCCGCCAGTGCGCTTTCCCTGTTACTTTGGTATTGATACGCCGCACCGCCGCGAACTTGTTAGCAACATGAACAGTGTGAGCGAACTCTGCGCTTCGTTAGGCGCGGACACGCTTGCCTTTATTTCAGTTGATGGCCTTCTGGAAGCCCTTACTGGCACGCGCGGCGGCAAGGGCTTTTGTCTGGGCTGCTTCATTGGTGAATACCCGCTTCATGTCCTGGGTGAGGACAAAACGTAAGCGCGTAAGCTTAAAAGCGCGTCCAGGCGTTTCTGATTATACCATGAAGCTGAAGAGCATACCCGGCTGTGTAACAGAAATAGTCTGATATGGAACAGTAGCAATAGCGGCGTTTTGAGCTGTTCGCTGTATCTGCTGTTCATACTGGTCGATAAGGGCGTCAATCTGCCCGTCTGACACCGATGTAACGCCAATATCTCCATTTTTCTTGAGCTGTGCTAGCCGCTCAATGAGTACATCGAGCATCTTCATCTTGTTTATGGGAACGCCTCTGACACCTTCAGGCGCGAGCCTACCATACACATGCCGGAAATGCGAATAAATATAGTTGGCGTGAGACACCGGTAACGACATCTTCTCATTATTATTGCGGGAAGCAGTAATAGCGTAGCCAATACTAGGAACTGTAGCAGTAACTCCTTGAATCATATAACCCCTCCATTTTCAATATCGGACAAGATTATAAAAAGGTTAGTCTAAAAACTGCTGTTTGTCCGATACCAGTCGCTGATGCGCCGCTCAAGCGGGCGGGTTTCCTGCTGGCGAATACGAGCGTGGAGATAAGGGATGATAACCTGTACTTTCAGGCTGCTCCAGTTCTGGGGCAGAATGTTCGGCGGGGAGAGAAAGGCGCTGGGTGGCATGTGTCCAAGCAGGCTGGGGTAAAACAGGGGAAATATCTGCTCGGTAACTGTTCGTATGGCTGAAAAACCGTTGCTTATGCCAAAATAGATCTCGTTCATGCGCTGCTTTTTGCTGATTTCCAGAAGCCCGCGCTGGGTTTCGGCCTGAAAAAACCACTCAGTGAACGCGTTAGCCGCCTTTTTCGCCCTGCCTTTCTTGTAAATGCCGTAATATACTGTGTCTTCGGAGACGGGAATCGTGTTGTTCTCCGCAATCCAGCGAAATTCAAGGTTGGAGCGTTGTTCCTGACTCAGGGTAAACAACTCTGCGCTGTTCATATAAGTAAAGAGAATCCTGCCCGACATGGCCAGTTTCGCGGATGGTTCGTAAAAATACTTAAAAACAAAGTCGTCCTCAGCCTGAATGCTGGTATTCACTTCCTGCGTCCAGTCGCGCAAGGCTGCAATCACTTCCTCCAGCGCCTCTGGATTCCACATTACATCGCCTGCAGTTTCGGACGGCGTGGAAACAACGGACGGCGCTGTTCCCGCCTCTCTGAACGCCGCGTTAAACAGGTTCGCGGTAACATAGAGGAACTCGTCGTTCCATATTGGGGAAAAACCCATACGGGAATAGATACCGCTCCGCTCAACGTTGTAGATCTTGCCAAGCGTCTTTATCTCATCAAAGCCAATCGTGAACGGGTTGGAGAGCAACTGGGCGTTGGCGCGAGTAAAGACCAGCGCTGGAATGTTAAACGCCACGGGCAGAAGGTACTGCTGTTCCTCAATGGTACCAAGGTTGAGAAGTCGCGGATAAAAAGCAGACTCGGCTATCTTGTTTTTGGTAAAGAAACTGTCCAGCGGCTTAAACAAGGTGCGGGTCGTGGCACTTTTGAGCCAGTTGCCAACCACAATGTCCGGCGTTTCCTGCGCTGTTCCTGACAAAACGCTCAAACGCTGGGCAGCAACCTCCATGTAATGAAATTCGATCTTGTAATCATCCTGAGCGGCGTTGAAAGATTCCACATAGAGGGCGAATTCTGGCTGGTCGGTCCAGAGTACCGCAGTATCAGGCTCGGATAGCGCCCATGAGACAGCAAAAACGAGCGCCACACAGGGCAATATAAGCAGGGAAAGCCGTTTCCACAGTTTTGTCATGGCTTATAAACCAGAGGCAACCTGATAGATGGTTTGATACACAACGGGAATCAGTTCTGTCTCAAAGCTGGCAAAGGCGATGCGGAGGAATTCGTCGCCAAACGCGATAACGCCGATGCCATGCTTATCGAGCAGTTCCTGCCGAAGCGCGCCGGCTGATATGCCAACACAGCGAAAGCTCATAAAGTAGCCAGAGTTAAAGGGCAAGGGACGCAGGCGCGGGTTCGGCGGGGCTTCGTTCACAAAGCACTTGGCCGCCTCATACCGGCTCTTGAGCAGGGCATAGTACCGCTGCCGTTCACCTGCGGTGCGGGCATCCTTAATCGTCTTCATCATCAGGTACTGGGCTGGCGTATTGGCGCAGGAAACCGACGAGCGTATAACGCCCAGATACTTCTTCTCCAGCGCATCGTAGTGTTCAGCGTCAAGTCCTCGCGAACCGATGGTAACAAAACCTATTCTGAGTCCCCAAACATAATCTTCTTTGGTTGGCCCGTCAATTTTGATCGCCAGTACCCGCTCATGCAGAGTTGAAAGCCGCGCGAATAAAGATTCCCGGCTAACCGAGTCCTCGTAAAACAGGCCGAAGTAGGCGTCGTCGCAGAGTACCAGCACATCAGCGCCCCCAGCGGCGATTTCAGCTACGAGCGACACCAGGGCATCCACCTCATCATGCGTAGGCGTGTAACCCGAAGGGTTATTGGGAAAATTAAGGATGATACGTACTGAACCGCCCCGCGCCTCTTCTTTCAGCACTTTAGCAATGGCATTGATATCCAGCCCTGATCCTGCACCGAAAAACGGAATAGCCTGTGTGATCGCGCCCCGGCGTTCCTGAAAGATAAGCCCATAGTTATCCCAGCACGGATAGCTAGTGATGATGCTATTCTCCTCATCAAGGAAAAGGTCTGCGGTATAGGAGATTCCAGCGGTAAGTCCCGGGACCACCACAGGTAGCGATATCTGGTCTGCGTCAAGCGTGGGATTTTTGGCAAGCATACGCTGTTTCCATGAGCGGCGGGTTTCCTCAACGCCGGCGGTTGGTGCGTAGGCTACGATTTCCGCAGGGCTTAGGATGGGCATACTATCAGCCACAGCCGACAGAATAAGCGGACTACCATTGTGGTAGGCCATGCCGATGGTAGCGTTTGCCACGTGAGCCGACTTCTTCGCCTCTGCCGATTGCGCGATGATACCCTTAGGGAAGTACAAACGACGTCCCATGCCCGAAAGAAGCCGTCCAGCAACGGTTTCGTCCAATATTGTGTTCAGTTTTTCTGCTTCTGCGTGGTTGTTCATAGTTTTATTGTAGAAAAATCAGGCGCTGTGTCAATGACTCCTTTTGGGTACCAGAGCATTGGTGCCAGCACGCTTCACGAGGCGTAAACTGGGCGCTTGGGCGGGTGTCAGACACCTTCAGTAATGTCTTTGTGGTAAGTTAGGGTGCGGGAGCAGGACCGGGCGGAACCGCGTCTATAATAACCATGAAGATAGTTCCAAAGTCCAGTGTCCGGCTCGCTTTGAGCGGGGTGCCACTGCCTGAATAATCAGTGATAATACAAATCTTCACCTTTACGCCTGCCACTATACTGTCTGGCATCAGCGCCACTATCTTAGCCTTGGTGTTTTGCATAAACGGCTCTTCTACCTTCACCGGCGTCTCAGAGCCGTCATCCCGATAAGCACGAGGAACAAGCCGCAGGTCGCGGGTTCGCCACTCATATATATTTATCCGCTGTTTCATGCTCACCCCGGAGATAGTTCGGCATGAGTTTCACCCGAATCTTGTGCAACAAAACCTTTGCATCTTCAAATCCAGCCATTGCTTACTCCTTTTTCACGCGCTAGGCTAGGGCGCAAACTCGCGATAGCCTAGCGCGCAAAACCGCGATAGCCTAGGACGCAAACTCGCGCTAGCCTAGGACGCAAACTCGCGCTAGCCTAGCGCGCAAAACCGCGCTAGCTTAGCGCGCAAAACCGCGATAGCCTAGGACGCAAAACCGCGATAGCCTAGCGCGCAAACTCGCGATAGCTTAGCGCGCAAACTCGCGATAGCTTAGCGCGCAAAACCGCGATAGCCTAGCGCGCAAACTCGCGATAGCTTAGCGCGCAAACTCGCGATAGCTTAGCGCGCAAAACCGCGATAGCTTAGGACGCAAAACCGCGCTAGCTTAGCGCGCAAAACCGCGCTAGCCTAGCGCGCAAAACCGCGCTAGCCTAGCGCGCAAAACCGCGATAGCTTAGGGCGCAAAACCGCGATAGCTTAGGGCGCAAAACCGCGATAGCCTAGGGCGCAAAACCGCGATAGCCTAGCGCGCAAACTCGCGATAGCTTAGCGCGCAAACTCGCGATAGCTTAGCGCGCAAAACCGCGATAGCTTAGCGCGCAAAACCGCGATAGGCTAGCGCGCAAAACCGCGAGAGGCTAGCGCGCAAAACCGCGATAGGCTAGGGCGCAAAACCGCGATAGGCTAGCGCGCAAAACCGCGATAGGCTAATAACTCCATTTGAAGCCAATCGACGGCATTGGAAACGGCATCTCATACGTGCCAGACATATCGCCCGTGTCTTCCTCGCCAGTATAGCCATTGAACGACGTGTTCGTTTTGGAGCGGTAAAACAACGACGCAAGGTTTTCAACCGCGAAGTAAAACTCGCCCTGCACCTTACCCTTTGGATTATAAAAATAGAACGAGAACTTGAGGTCAAGCGGCATTGACCATGTAGTACGGGCATGGTCGTCATAGAGAGACGCGCGCTTGTACTTCTGGATGATAAGTGGCCTGCCATCTTCCATTACCGGATTGCCATCTTCGTCCAGAACCGCCACTGGATAGGCCTGTATCTCGCCAAGCACCATCTGGGGTCTACCAGAGGCAAGCCCAAAACGCGCCGCAATGTTGACGCGCTTCCACGGTTTCAGATTCAGCACAAGGTTCAGGTTATGGAAGCGGTGGAACGAGGGATAGAACCAGTCTTGAGTATGGGTACTGCTCTGTGGATTGCGATAGCGGGCATGGGTGAAGGTGTAGGATATCCAGCCGTCCCAGTAACGACTCGCCAGCTTCTGCAACATCAGGTCAAAGCCCCAGACCTGACCTTCACCATCAAAGAGAAAGTCAACCCGCCGCGTCTGCGCCTCTAAGTCGTTAAGCGTAACGTTATACGCCCGGTCAAATATGTTTTTATAGTAGCCTTCAATGTTGAAGCTATAGCCGCCCGCAAAGTTAAGCTGGGTTCCAATCACCGAAGTCCATGAACGGTTCTGCTTGAGTTCGTAATCGTCGATGCCGTCATCGCTCTGGATAAACTTAATGTCCTCATTGATAGAAGAAAAGAGTCCTGTTCCGAGGGTGGCGCTCATTGAGGTAAGGATACCGGTGTTTCTAAGCAGGTTCACGTCGAGGTTGATGCGTGGGTTCAGCGCTGGCAATGTCTGTATCGAAAAGTCCTTTCCATTAAAAGTAAGGTGGTCTACCCGCAGTCCGGCCTCGAAGCCCCAGCGCTGGGAAGGGGCGGCGTATTCCAGCGTGGTGTATGCGGCTGAGTTCAGCCCCTGATTCTCCACCGAGAACTTTGACTCCATCGGCAGGTTGAGATAGCCTTCTGTGAAGCCAGTATTAAAACCCGTCTCAGGCATAGGCAGTTCTGACACGCCGGTGAAGTAATCGTCGAGGGTCCATCTGGCATAGAGTTCCTGAACACCCAGGGCGACAAGAAAGCCCTGGCCAAGGTCCCAGTCAAAGTCAACGCGCCCCTGAAATTGATTGGTACGGTTTTTTTCGCGTATGGCCTGATGCTGTTCAATTGAATAAAAGGTTTTGTCCCCCAGTAAACCTTTGTAGTCATCCATAAAGTCTTCTGAGTACGGGACGCTGACGTTGTAATATATGCCTCCATCAATGTCGCTTTGCCAGAAACCGAGTCCGCCGCTCACCTTCAGTACCATTGTCGGAAGTGGATTCCACCGCAGTCCTGTGATTAAAAAGCCCTGGGACGTACCGTAGTCAACCTTGATGTCGCTGGTATTGGTAACGCCGTTAGCGCCATCGCTGCGGTTGTTATACTCTGCCCCGCCGCCGTCGCTGCCGATAAAGCCGTTTGTTGTCAGCTCAAGCGTGTTGCTGAAACGGTAGTTACCAGAAAACGCACCGCTGCGGATGTACGGGGCAACCGAGACGTAGCGCGCTTCCTCGATAAACAGCTTGGTGAGCGCTATAAACGGGTCCCAATAGGTGAGCTTCCCCATGACCATAAGTCCGCCCTTGCCCCAGAATGGGAAGGAGAGGTTAAGGTTTGTCGCGCTTGACGATAGTCCCAGTTCCACCTCGACATTGTCCGGCGATGGCGCGCGAGATGTTACCTCAAGCAGGCCGGAGATGGTATGGCCGTAGCGGGCTGAAAACACGCCGTGCGATACCTGTGCGCTGGCCACCATGCGCGGGTCGAAGATGGAGACGCCTCCGCCGTAGTGATAAGGGTTTTCGATGTAGAAGCCGTCCAGCGCGGCGGTTAAGTCGCCTGGTTCTCCGCCCCTAATCGAAGGCATGGCGTTGAACATACCGGTGTAACCCACGCCTGGTAGGAGCTTTATGGCGCTCATCACGTCCTCAATGATGCCGATTTCAGCGACGCGGGAGAGGGCTTCACCTGAAATCGCCACACTGCGCCCGCTCTGGGTCTCGCTCTGTCCGGGCGGGCTGGCCTCTATCACCAGTTCATGGTTTTCCATGACACCGCTGAGGCGTAACCCGATGGACAAGGTTTTGTCTGATGGCAGGTCTGAAGTGATACGCAGTCTGCTGGTTTCATAGCCAGGGTAGGCGATCTGGATAACGACTTCCTGCTCATCAGGCACGCTGATAAGCGCGGCGCCGGTTTCATCGCAGGTATACTCAGTTCCGTTCCATGAACGGATCAACGCGCCTTCAAGGGGAAGCGCGAGATCAAGGTCTTCAACTATAATCGTAAGGTCGCGAGCGTAAAGGCACGACACGGCAAAGCCTGTAATGGCAAGCAGAATTGCGGCAAGCGTGGTTTTTAGGCACATAAGGCAAATAGTATAGACAGGAAAAGCAAACGTGTTCCATATACAAGACCAGATTGTTGTGTTATACTGTTGCAAGTTTACTTTATTAAGGAGTTCTTTATGAATCTGATGAAACGAAAGCATATACTTCCTGTTTTAGTGGCCATCGTAGTTTTATTGGGAATGGCATCCTGTGGTACTACTGGACGAAGTACTGCTGAACCTGCGGCGCTGTCCACACCTACCCGTTCCGTCCCTTCGGAGGAAGTCGCAACAGATTCTCCGCCAGAGTCTACGACTTCAACAAGTTCAACTCCACAGCCCGCAGTCGCAGCTACACCCACCCCAGTGATGAGCAGTGAGCCTCTTCCGGCGCAGTACGAGGTACGTCCGTGGTCTGTCTCGGAAGACACGTTTAAGAGCATAGCGGCTCGTCCGTGGGTTTATGGAGATGAGAGTGAATGGCAGCGTCTGTATAACGCGAACCGCAACAAACTACCGGATCCGAGTAATCCTGATATACTCGTGCCTGGTATTGTGCTGGACATTCCCAGCATGGAGGGAGAAACGCGCTCCGGGCTTTGGGAAGAAGGCCGTTCCTACACCAGTCTGTCCCACATCCTTGCAACATCCATACCGGAAGGCGCGTTACCTGCCAAGTACCGTGTACGCCCTTGGTCTGTCTCGCAGGACACGTTTCAAAGCATAGCTGGCCGACCTTGGGCTTACAGTGATACAACCAAGTGGTGGAACATTTATGACGCAAATCGTAGTAAACTGCCGCAGCCAGACAACCCTGACCTGCTCATGCCTGGTATTGTGCTGGACATTCCCAGCATTCAGGGGGAATTACGCGCTGGTATGTGGGACCCGGAGCGCAGCTATACTCCCTTTGCGCCCGCGGCTTCTAGTGGCTGGTAATAAAGCGCAGGTATAACGCAAGGGCTGTCCCCATAAGCGCGTGAATGTAGGGTGGACGGCCCACGCCATGAAGCACCTCATTTTCAGGAATGAGTTCCATGCGTACATATTCATCCTCGTCCAGATTCTGCTTTCCCATATCTTCAAGATGTTCCGCTATGAAGAAGTGAACGTGATTCGCCATGATCGCCGGATTCGGGTTAAATACGCCAAGTGGCGTAATCGTTCCAGCGCGAAAGGCTGTTTCCTCCAGCAGTTCCCGCGCTGCCGCGACCGTCGGCTCCTCGCCGTGCTCAAACACCCCGCCCGGAAACTCAAGGCTCAGTTCCCCCGCGCCATGGCGCCACTGCCTGACCATGACAAACGCTCTGCCCTGATCAGTCTCTACCACTGGAACGACAATAGCCCAGTCCGGTGCGTCCATCACGGTGAACGTCTTCACCTGATTATCCGGGGAACGGTAGTACGTCTCCCGAACCGAAAAAACCCGACAGTGAAAGACCTGCTTGCGGCCTTCCTCCCGCCACATAAGCTGTGTATTATCCATGCCATACCCTAGCCCCGTCATTACTTTTTGACAAGACGCCTCATAGAGCCTATGCTAGAGGGAAAGGAGATAAACATGGCAATCATTACAATTTCACGAGAACTAGCCGCGCTCGGCGATGAGACCGCCCATGAACTTGCGGATGTGCTGAAGTACCGCTTCATTGACAAACGGCTGCTTGAGGAGCGAATCAAGTCCTATGGCGTGGCGGATCAGAAGCTCCAGAAATACGATGAGCGCAAGCTGTCGTTTCTGACCTCCCTTTCGCAGGACCACGATGACTATCTGCACTACCTCAAGACTGCGGTCTTGGCCGAGGTCGGCTCTGGCTCGTCCATCATCATTGGGCGTGGCGCCAACGTGATGTTTAAGAACATCCCCGGCGTACTCTCGGTATTTCTAGTCGCGCCTATGGAGATACGCATAAAGCGGGTGAAAAGTTACTTTCACTGCGACGACCGGAGATCCCGCCAGATCATCGAACAGAGCGACAAGGATCGGGAAGGCTTCCACCACTACTTCTTTGACATGGAGTGGCGGTATTCAGGCAACTACCATCTTACCCTGAACACCGGCCACCTGCACCCTGTGGTCTGCGCGGAGATCATCAAGTATGTGCGTGATGAGCTTATCACGCCGGAGGCTGAGGAGCAGAATGCCAAACGCCTACAGGAATTGACCCTTGGTCAGCAGGTCAGGCACCACATCCTTTACGAAAAGGAAGTTCCCATTCACTTTCTCGAAACCGCTGTCTCAGGCAACATCGTTACCCTGTACGGCGTAGCCAATTCACAGGCTCTGGTGGAGTCGGCCGTTACCACAGCCCGCGCAACTTTTCCCCAGCACTCGATCCAGTCTGAGATACAGGTCGTCCATGAATATAGCGTGATGCCATAGCGTTGCCCGCGAAGAAAAGTTTAGCCATGACAAGCCAAATTTTTCTTCGTGAATTTTTGTTTTTGCTTGACAAAATCTTGAAGACGGTATATAGTTGTGTATGTAGCGAGACATAATTTGTAAACACAGGATGTCCGCCTCTTCACATGGTAGTATTGCGAGAGTCTTGTTCTCTCGCTAGAAAAATCCGAACTATACGTGTCTGACGATGTTCCGGCTCGCGACGTATACTCGGTGTAAAGGATATGGGACTGCCCGTATTCTATGGGCAGTAGAATACGTATTCCATAGCCCGTGGAATATGGGGTGTTGTTGTGCCTTCCCTATACTTCTTTATGATTCATTTAAGGGCAAGGCTGTTCCCTATTACTCCTTGAGCTGTAAAAACCTATAGGCGCCAAGGGTATGAGCAGATTGCCAAGTACCGTGATACCAAAGCAAAAGCATCTCCTGCGCCATAACAAGTTCCTGCACGTTGCGTCTCAACGCTGATAGTATACATTCCATACATGTACGGAGCAGTCTCATACCTGTACGAAAAGATACTTGTAGGAAGAATAGCAGGGGACAGGACCTCACCGGGCGCACATTCTCCAATCAAAGTCAGGAGGTTATCTCCTTGATGGAAAATATTTGACAATAGACTTGTTCGGAAACGATAAAGCTAGTATAATAAGGCATGGAAAAGAAAAAGCAAGAGAAAGATAGCAAAGAAGCGGTATAGCGGCTGTATGGAGTAAAACCAGAAACATTTGAAAAGATGGTATCCATACTTCAAAAGGAATGGAACAAACTCCATAGAACAGGCGGACGCCCGTCAAAACTCACTATCCCAGAAAAATTGACATTAACATTAAAACACCTGCGCGAATACCGGACTATGGAAAGTGTCGGGTCAGACTACGAGGTAAGAGAAAGCGCCGTCTGTGAAATAATCCAATGGGTCGAAACCACGCTGCTAAAAGACAAAGCCTTCCAACCGCCCGGAGAAAAGATTCTCCAACAGAAGGATGCTCCTATTCGATATATCGTGGTAGACACGACTGAAAGTCCCATACACAGACCCAAAAAAACCAAAAAGAGCGGCATTCCGGGAAAAAGAAGCGGCGTACCATAAAAACTCAGACAATTATCGAGCGAAAAAGCAAGAAAATTCTGGATATAAGAGAGGCCGCGGGAAGCGCCCGTGATTTCAAACTATTCAAGGATAGTATAGGAAATTCGATTAACCAGCCTATCGGTATAGACGCAGGCCTTGGCCATCTTGGATTGAAGAAACTACATGAAAAAAGCTGTATACCCAAGAAGGCGAGCAAATGCCATACGCTTGCTAAAAACGAGAAGGCGTACAATACCCGGCTTGCGCGCGGGCGCGTAGCCATTGAGCATATAAACGCCAAAATAAAAACATTCAAGAGCATGGCGTATCCATATCGAAATCATCGCAAAAAACACTTGTTACGAATGTCGCTCATTTGTGGTGTTATTAATTTTGAACTACGTCTTTAATCGGGTTACCGAACAAGTCTAATTTATTTCTTTCGATAAGATAGGCTTCCGATCGGGAATATGCCTCGCTGCTACTCGATATGGCACTATTTTTGTTCAATTTTATAGTCTCTGTTAAGGCATTGTATACGGCGATAGTATCATCTATACGCTTCATCAGTTTTTTTGAATTATCAAATTCTAGTATGTCAGACGCCACATCGATCCGTAAAAGAACCTCTCCTCTGCGTACATAATCGTCATGGGAGTAATTTTTTTCTATAATTTCACCACCAGTGGTTGTTTTAATGAGTGATATGGAACTAGAGGGACGGATAAGCGCGATAACTTTTACCACGTCATCCATCCGGGCACTGAACGACCAAACAAGTGTACCACAGATAATAATAAGCAGGGTAATAATAAACCCACCGATTGCCGGGCTAGGACGGTTTATAAAAACTGTATGTTTTTATAAACATTAGTCATATCATCAAATACCATCATATTTTCATACTACCCCATAAAGATGTGTAGAGACCTTTCTGTGCGATCAATTCTGCATGACTGCCGGAT
>JAITIX010000108.1 GCA_031279205.1 Treponema sp.
TCTTTCCAAAATCATGCAATGGATCAAGGGGAATTTTGCTAGGTACTGGAACAAAGTGCATAATAAGCAGGGGGGACATCTCTGGGGAAAGCGGTTTTTCTCGAAGATTATCAATGATGCCAGGTATTTTTTGCGGGTATTTAACTATATTGATAAGAATCCCGAACGTGCTGGCGTAGTTGAATGGGCAGAGGCCTGGGAGTTTGGCGGCTTATACCACCACCGACACAGAAGGATGGATGTAGTAGATATCCCACGGAGAGCTATTCTGGAGCTATTCTTCCTCGGCAAGGTCGTTGTGGGCTAGGAAGAGGGTCAGACACAACATAGGGTGTGGAGCTATGTTCAAAACACCGAGATTATGTGTTAAACTGGCTTGCCATGGAATCTATCTTTAGTATTGGAAATCTCATCACTCTGGGTATAGTCGGGATTACTCTGGTGATCTTTCGACAGTTTGATCGCAATAACCGTGGACTTGAAAAGGTACGGAAGTACGCGGAAAAGCTAAAGGAAGATCTTGCCGCATTTGTTTCGGACAAAGAGGCCGCAGTGCGTGATTACAGTACGCTTCTTGATGTTAAACAACAGTCGGCCAAGGAACTGATGAACCGTATACAGACGACCGATGAGGAACTGGCGATCAAGATCGACGCGGTAAACAAGATCGACGATAGGCTGAATATCTATGATGGTACTCTGGCTGAACTTACACGCATGACCGGACGAGTGCAGGAGAACATCAACTGGATCAAGGACAAAGGGCCTTTTGTTGACTCGGCGCATAAACGGATCAGCGACGCGAAGGAAAAGGTGGAGACTGTTGAACGGCTCCTTGAGGCTTTGCAGGATCACTTTGAGCGGGAGAACAACATGGCGCTGGAAAAGATAGCCCAGAACATGACCGCCGCTACCCTGGGCAAGCTCATGGAACTCCGGTCAACGGCGGTGGATATCGAGCGGCAGGTGCTTGAAAGCCGTGCGGTGATAGAGCGGGCAGATCAAGAACGCGCTGAACGCATTACGCAGGATACCGAAGCTATCAATAAGACTCTGACTGATGCGCTGGAGCGGGTCGCGTCCAGCGCGGATGCCATGGAAGACGCAGTTCTGGTCAAGCTGAAGGAGCAGGCCATAGAACGGATACTGCAGCTTCAGAGCAATATTGAAGAGAGATTCAAAACCCATCAGGAAAACGCCCGCGCTCAGCTTGATGAATTTCAGAAAGAGGTCAAGAGATACAAGAGCGAGTGGGAAAATGATAACGCTGAACTAGCTTCTCAGCAGCGAATGTTCAAGATTAAGTGGGAAAAGGATATACAGGAGCTTTCCGGCCTTGCCCATGTCCAGCATGACGCATGGGAGACGCAGCAGGAGGCGTGGACGCGGGCAATGGAGAGCGGCGACGCGACGCGGAATAAGTTGCTTGATGAGCTTGACCGGTCGGTCAGTGCGGCGCGAGAGCGTAACGCCAAGGAAAACGCGACTCTGGAAACGCGACTGAAAGCCCTGCACGACGCTGCCGAGCAAAGCGTTTCTTCCTTTGAAATGCGGCTCATGCAAACCGCGAAAGACGCGGAACAGGATGTGCTTAACCTGACTGGTGAACGACTTGAAAGTTGGCGAATGGAAACCGCACAGGCCGAGGCGAATACGCGCCAGCTCTTGCTTGATGTTGAGATGGCTTCTAATGAGATGAAAAAGCGCGTTGAGACCCAGATGACTGCTATTGAGGATCAGTTTCAGACAGTGGAAAAACGCGCCGGCACTATTGCCATTAACCTTGAGGCGCGTATCCTCAAAGCGGCCAAGGGCGCGGAGGAAAGGGCGCTTGCCCTTACCGACGAACGGCTTGAGCATTGGCGAGAGGTTGCCGAGGGAGAGGAAGAGAATACGCGGCGCATACTCAGTGATCTTGAAGCCTCGTCTGAAGAGATAAAAACGCATTTCTCTGATGAGATTGCGACTATGGAACAGCACTTGCAAGACCTTGCCGTGCATACTGACGAGGCGATTACCGCGTTACGCGCCCATATTGTGCAGAGTGCGGACGATATTCAGACAAAGGTCTGGGAAGAGACCGGTGCGCGGCTTGAACAATGGCGGCAGGTCGCCATTGCAAGCGATGAGCAGGCGCGGCAATTGCTCGCAGGTCTTGAAACGACTTCAGCAGAGACCGAGCGCCATGTGCTTGACGAAATCAACGGCGTAACAGGCCGGATCGAGCAGTTGCGGCTGACGCTTGATGAACTTTCCTCTCTTCTTGAGGAAAAGATGACCGAGTCCATGCGCGAGGCTGAAATACATGCCCGCGCCTTTTCTGAAACAGAGCTTGAAAAATGGAAGAACGCCGCTGAACTGCGGGACGCAAAGGCGTGTAAGCTCCTTGACAGCATTGATGCGTCATTTGAGGACACCCGGCAGTACATGAGTAGTGAAGTAGCTAAGACTGAAGAACAGATCGAAGCTGCTCGGCGGGAGATGCGGGAGATCGCGTCCCGTATTGAGGACGAGATCTCCCGTGCCGTTGATCGCGCTGAGGAGCGCTCGCTGGAACTGACCAACGAGTGTATCGCGCAGTGGACGCGAGTCGTGGAAGCTAAGGAAGATGCCGCAAAAGAGGTAATGGATACACTTGAAGACTCATTCGTGGACGTGCGGAACCGGAATGCGCTCGTTATCGCGGAGAGTGAGGTCAGGTTAAACGCAGTGCGGGATGAGATCAATGAAACCGCTAATAGTATAGAAGAAACTTTAATGCGGGCCGCTGGCGATGCAGAAATGCGGGCGCGTGATTTAAGCGACATAGGACTTGAGAAGTGGAAGAATGCCGCTGAAGAGGGTGATAAGCGGACCCGTGAGCTTCTTGCCACCATTGAAATCACCTCCGATGAAACCAGAAAGCGCGTGTTGGACGAGCTTAGGGCAGCAGAATCCCAGTTTGAGGCACTTCAGAAGCAGATAGATGACACTGCGACCAAAATTGAGACCATAATGAAGGACAGTGTGATTCAGGCTGAAATCAAGGCCCGGTCTCTGGCTGAAAGCGGCCTTGAAAACTGGAGGCTTACGGTTGAAGAGCGCGAAGCTAACGCACAGCGCCTCCTCGCTGATCTGGAAAAGGTTTCGATAAACGCGCAGGAACGTATGGCCGAGGTGGAACAGCGCCTCCTTACTATAGCGGATAGCGCGGAAAAACGGGTGCTTGAAGCCACTGACGAGCGTATTGAGATGTGGAACCGCGTTACAACAGAGGCGGACGCCAATACTCGCCAGCTTCTTTCAGACCTCGAAGCCTCTTCCGCTGAAATCAAGACCTACTTTGAGGGTCAAACCGCCGCCATTGAGGGTCAGCTTAAAGACGCGAGGGCTTATGCTCAGGATGCGCTGGCGCAAATGAAAACAAAGGTTGAGCAGGATACGGAAAACGCGGAACAGGAGATTCTGGCCGATGTCGTGGCGCGTTTTAAGCAACTTCAACAGACGGTTCAGGAGAGCGATGAAAAGGCAAAGGCGCTTATCAGTCAGCTCGAAACTGCTAATACCGAGATAGAAGAACGCTTTCTCGCCGCGTCGAAGTCTCTTGAACAACAGCTTGACCATACCCGCGCCAAAACTGATGAAACCCTCGCCACGTTACGCGAACAAGTGGCGGGCGTGGCGGGAACGCTTGAACAAGAGGTGCTTGCCAGTGTGGAAGCGAAACTGGAAACATGGAAACAGCTTCTCGACTCAGGCGATGACAAAACACAGGAGATGCGTTCTCTGCTTGAGGCTTCTCGCGCCTTGCTTGAAACCTCTTCAGACGAAATTAAGCGTCGCTTTGCCGCAGAAGCCGCTGCCCTGGAAAGCCAGCTCCAGAATACGCGGCAGCATATCCAAGAGGAGTTCGCGGCTCTGGAGCAGAAAACCGGCGAGACTGCCCGCGCCATTGAGGAAAGCATGACCCGCGTACTCGTGGAATCCGAGCAAAAGGCGCTTGCCGGGGCGGATGAGCGCCTTACCCAATGGAAGCAGACCGCAATGGAAACAGAGGAGAAGACCCAGCAGTTGCTCGTATATCTTGAAAACACATCCTCAGAGCTAGAGCAAAAGCTGTCTGACGAGATTGAACGCA
Source organism: Treponema sp. (assembly GCA_031279205.1). Taxonomy (GTDB): domain Bacteria; phylum Spirochaetota; class Spirochaetia; order Treponematales; family Breznakiellaceae; genus JAIRMT01. The sequence continues at coordinate 4,118 of JAITIX010000108.1, forward strand.
TACAGCAAGAGTTTGAGGCTGTTGACCTGAGTACCAAAGACTTTGCCGCCACGCTGAAAACCAAAATGCGGGAGGCGGCTGAACATGCGGAACAAGAAGTGCTTGAGGAAACCGACGCGAAGTTCGAGGAATACCGCACTGCTCAGGCACAGCAGTTCTCTAATCTTGAAAGCCTTGCAGACGACACTGCCAAACTTGACGAAGAACTCAGACGCTATGTGCGTGAAACCGAGACAAAGGTACGGGAAGACTTTTCCGTCTTTGAAGCAAATTCGTCGCATGAGCGTGAGCTGATCGCGGCTGAGTTCAGGAACGCGGCGGATACGCTCAAGCGAGACCTTGTTCAGGTTGAAACAGAACTGGCCGCACTTAAAACAAGCGCTTACAACGATGTGTCTGAAAAGCTCCGTGTGTTTGAGGATGAATTCGCCCACGACCTCCTTAAGCGGAGCGAAGGCATTGATACACGCTTCATGGAATGGCGGGCAACAATGGATACGCGCCTTGCCGAGCTTGCCCAGAACGAGGAAGTAACGCGCAAGAGCGTCGAAGACGCCTTTAATAAGCACCTAAAAGAAAAACTTGGGGAAACCGAAAAACGTTTCAGTGCAGAACTGGACGACAAGTTCAGGGGTATAAGCAATACGATTGAAGCGCGGAATGGAGAAATCACTGGTCTGCTTGAACTGTCCCAGAAAAACGTTACTGAATGGGAGAACTCGCTTAACTCGAAGATACAGGGTCTTGAAGCCTCAGTTCAGGCTGCACGCCAGGAGGCGCTTGACCAAATCCTCGAAAACGACGAGCGTTTGGGCGTTATCCGCGCCTCCATCGCCCAGGTTTCTGGTGAAATCACCGCCCAGCGTAACGAGGTCTTTTTCCGCATTGATGAACATGCCAAATCTCTCACCGCGGCTATCGTACGGGCAGACCAGCAGCTCGAAGCCTTTGTTAAGGAAACCGCGCTGTTTGACCGCGCTAACGAACTCAAGAGAGACCTCGATGAACGCATCGCCGCGCTGAATGGCGACTTTGAGCGCCTCACCCAACATAGCAGCGAGGCTGTCAAACTAGAGGAGCAGTTCACGCGACTCAGGCGCATCGAGGAGGAAGTCAACGCTAAGATGACCAAGTTCCTCTCGGAACAGCACCGTATTGACCAGATGGAGACCGACTTCAATCGTCTCCTCGAAATTGCTAAGTCCGTTGATACGAAACTTACCGAAGTTACCACCTCAGACGATACCTTGCAGGCTATTCAGGTACAGATACGCAAGCTTAACGACGCACTTTCCGACGCAGAAGAAAAGTACCAGCGCATTGAACGCAAGAACGAGACCCTCGACACCACCAACGCCGGCATTGACCGTAACTTCAAGTCCTTGCAAGATTCCGAGCGCATGGCCGCGTTCATCAATGATGACCTGCGCCGTCTTACCGGTGAGCTTGAAATACTGCAAAGCTCGGTGGAGAGCCTTATCCGCGATAACACCAAAGCAAAGGAAACCGCTGAAAAACTTTCCCTCCTCGACCAGTCCCTCTCTACAATAGAAGAACGGCTGGAGAACATGCAGAAAGCTAGGCAGTGGCTTGCACAGTCCGAAACCCGGCTTAAAAGCCTTAAGGACGAGATCGACAAGCAGTCAAGTCTGCTGGCTCGCGGAAGCGGGGGCGGCATCAGTGTCGGCGGCGGCTCTATCCCGAAAGTGCCGTCCGGTAGCGGCAAAAGCGCCATGCCTGACGGTAGCCAGCAGGAAACCATACTTAAACTGAAACGCCAGGGCTGGACTGTGGAGGAAATCGCCAACACCCTGGGCATTTCCATCGGTGAAGTGGAACTGACACTGGAGTTTATGAACCTAAAGTGAGAAGCTAAAGCTATGGTGTCAGACACAATTAAACAAGGAGTTAGATATGATTATTCATCGCAATGAGATGAGAGTTGAGCAGAAGACCAACATGCGTGATGGGGAAGGAACCGTTACCCTTACCCATTTTCTTGACGAGAGCAACGAGAAAAACACCCGCCTGCTTGCGGAAGTCGCCCTGCCACCCGGAACCTCCATCGGTTATCACCAGCACGACAAGGAGACCGAGTACTTCATCATCGTGTCTGGCGTGGGTGCGGTCAATGACAATGGCACAGACGCGCCCATTAAGGCCGGCGACGTGTTCGTTACTGGCAATGGCGCATCACATAGCATCAGAAACACCGGAACCGTGCCACTCGTGCTTCACGCCATCATCATTACTTATTGACGCTATCGGCTACGCCCGGTCAGCACCTCAGCGCGTTGACCGACGTTTCGGTTGGAACCGGGCGCATTGCCCATTTAGTTATTCATTTATTAAGGAGGTGAAAATGGCTTACGAAGAGCAAGACGAGATAGTGCTGGGTTACATCAAGGGACTCTGCGATGATATCAAGGCGCGGTATACCATTGATCCCACTGAATTCGAGCATTTTAATATCAAGCGGGGTCTGCGGAACTCCGATGGCACCGGCATATACGCCGGCGTTACCAACATCGGCAGTGTACAGGGTTATGTGCTACTGGACAGCGAGCCGGCTCCAGTAGTCGGGAAACTCTACTATCGGGGAATTGATATCATGGATATCGTTCACTCTTACGCGCAAAGCAACAAGTTCGGCTATGAAGAAGTTGCTTATCTGCTTATCTTTGGAAAACTGCCGACTGCTCAACAGCTTATTCAATACAACAGTATGCTTTCAGCGGCGCGGCAGCTCCCCGCCGGCTTCACCGAAGACACCATTCTCAAAGCTCCGGGGATCAACATCATGAATAAACTCGCCCGCTGTATATTAACCCTGTACACTTACGACTCCATGGCCGACGACACCTCTGTTGAAAACGTGGTGCGCCAGTCCATTGAGTTGATCGGGCGCGTACCAGTGATCATCGCTAACTGTTACGCGGCAAAGCGCCATTACTTTGACAAGGAATCGCTTTTCATCCATGTACCAGACGAGAATCTGTCGCTTGCCGAGAACTTTCTGCATATGCTCCGCCGTGATAATCAGTTCACCAGCGAGGAAGCGCGTATCCTTGACCTCATGCTAATCCTGCACGCTGAGCATGGCGGTGGCAACAACTCCACGTTTACCTGCCGCGTACTCTCCTCAACCAATACCGACACCTATGCTGCGTTGTCCTCGGCTGTTGGTTCGCTCAAGGGGCCGCTCCACGGCGGCGCTAACGCAAAAGTAATGGAGATGTTTCGTGATATACGCGAACACATCCGCGATCCGAGAGACTGCGACGAGGTCTACGCCTACCTGTGCAAGATACTTAACAAAGAAGCCGGCGACCGTTCCGGCAAGATTTATGGACTGGGACACGCAGTCTATACCGAGTCCGACCCGCGTGCGCTTATCCTGAAACAGTATGTCCGCAAGATGCTGATGGATAAGGGGCAGATTGACGACTTCATCCTCATGGAAAAGATTGAGGAACAGGGACTACGGGTACTCAGAGAACGTCAGACCACTAAGGTCATGTGCGCCAATGTTGATATGTACTCTGGTCTGATATACCAGATGCTTGGTATACCGCAAGAACTCTACACCCCGCTCTTTGCGGCAGCGCGTATGGCGGGCTGGTGCGCTCACCGCATTGAGGAACTAGTCGCAGGCGGACGCATCATTCGTCCAGCCTACCGCGCCGTGAACCACAAGACGCCCTATGTCCCCATCACAGAGCGCGGCTGACCGTATCGGCGCTCCACCGGCAGGTATGTGAGTAGCTCACCAACACCCACGCATTGGTGCCAGAGACGTGAACAGACGTGAGCAGAACCCTGCGGCTATTCAGAGTCATATTTAACCAGGGTCCGAACCGGAATGTCGTGGAGGATTTTATCGTAGTGGAGGAACGGCAAGCCAATAATGCCGAAGATTTCAGGAACCACTGCCCCAGCCACGATGATAAGCTCACACGCCGCGCCCAGAGTCCCGCCTGTGGCAATGAGGTCGTCCATGAGCAGGACGCGTTTGCCTTTAGGCACGTCAGCCTCATGCACCTCGATTTCCGCCTCAGCGTACTCAAGCTGGTACTTCCTGCTTATGGTCTTACCCGGCAGCTTACCCTTCTTGCGAATCAGGATGAGGGGAATACCCATACGAACCGCGAATGGCGCGGCAAACACAAAGCCCCGCGCCTCAATAGCCGCAACCGCGTCAATCCGCTGATCACGATACAGCCCTTCCATCGCGTCGATACACCACGCAAACGCCTTTGGCGTAGCCAGAATGCTGGTTATATCATAGAACAATACCCCTTTTTGGGGGAAATCCGGTATCTTCCTGATGTATTCATCGAGATTGATGTCCATAAACGCTCCCTGTGCCAGCTTCGCCGGCGATCTTTTTGACAGGACAAGTATAGTCGTGACGCTTTCTCCGGTCAACCAGAGTCCGTCAGCGCTCTGAACCAACCGCTGAAGCCTTACTCACCCACACCGGTGCCAGAGACCCAGCCCGATAAAGAACTGGATGTCCAAAGATTGCCAACAGAAGATTATTGTATGCTTGAAGCGTGCTGCACGGCTACGCCGCTGTTTTCTTACCAAATAAGAAAATCTCTTCCCAAAAGACGCAGCACTGCTTCGGTAAAGAAATAGTCTCCGTAGATGATGGGAACTTCGGTGTCCTGAGGCCCGCCGTGGTACGCAGCGGTTCCTTTACCTATAATGCCGTCCCGTTCAATGTCCCAATCGGCAAAGGCTTGTTCGCAGGCTCGGAGCAGCCTGAGCGCCGACGCGGTGTACAGGGGCTTTTCATGGTCCCCGATATGCGACGCGATCTCCAGAAACCCGCAGGCGCTGATCATCGCGGCGGTGGAATCGTACTTGAGCGGTTCCGCCGGAGACCGGAAATCCACCACAGGAAGCCAGTCATTCTGAGCGAAGTTGGCGATCACGTAATGGGCGCTTCGTTTCGCGGCATCAAGATATACCTGCTTCCTTGTGTGATGATAGCTTAACGCGAAGCCGTACACAGCCCAGCTCTGACCCCGACTCCATGAAGAACCTGGGGCGAATCCCTGACCTGCGGGGGTTTCAAGACATTCCCCGCTTTGAGGATCAAGAATCGCTATATGGTTACTGCTACCGTCAGGCCGAAGAAGTATGTTCATAGCAGTATCAGCATGGCTTTGCGCGATATACGCAAAGCGGGGATCGCCTGATTCTTTGGATGCCCAGTAGAGCAGGGGAATGTTCATCATGGTGTCGATGATGATCCAGCCGGTGCGCTCACCATTCCATGCGCGGATAAACTGCCCCACTGGATTGTAACGGCCAGCCAGAAGATTGGCTGCGTGCAGACCGCGCCGACGGGAATCCTTGTTGGCGGTCAGTCGATAATCGGCCACCGCTGTATGGAGCCACATGAAGCCCACGTCATGGTGCAGACCCTCATAGCCCTCCAATGCCGCGTCAAAGCGTTTTTCCACTGACTCAGCGTACTGCCGGTAGACTTCATCCTCGGAAGCGTGGTACATCTGCCAGAGTATTCCGGGCCAAAAACCATTGGTCCACCAATAAATATCATTGGCGCCAAGATCGTGATAACGGCCATCATGGGGAATGTAGGGAATCCCATCTTGCAGCCGGGAACACTCAGCCTTGAGTTTCACGTGAAGTTTTTCAAAAATCCCCTCCGCCCATGCTCTGTCTGACGCTGTTACTTGATAATTCATATCTATCCATACCTTATATTGAGATTTCGACGGCAATATTACGGTAGTTGTTTGAAATTGTAAAGCTACAGCGCCAGTGATCTTCTCCCACGCCGTACTCTGCAACCACGCGGCATAGCTCCTGCTCTGGCCATAATTACCACAAAACCTTCTTTGGGCAGACCACCAACGCCTTCAAGGTAAACAGGCAAAGGTATATCATACTGGAACACCCCAACGTTTGATTTGCTGATAGAAACGTTTGGGTAGGATGATAGAAACGTTTGGGTAGGATGATAGAAACGTTTGGCTTGGCGATAGAAACGTTTGGGTAGGATGATAGAAACGTTGGGGTAGGTTGATAGAAACGTTGGGGTAGGCTGATAGAAACGTTGGGCTTGGCGATAGAAACGTTTGGGTAGGCTGATAGAAACGTTGGGCTTGGCGATAGAAACGTTTGGCTTGGCGATAGAAACGTTTGGGTAGGCTGATAGAAACGTTTGGCTTGGCGATAGAAACGTTTGGGTAGGTTGATAGAAACGTTGGGCTTGGCAATAGAAACGTTTGGGTAGGATGATAGAAACGTTGGGCTTGGCGATAGAAACGTTGGGGTAGGCTGATAGAAACGTTGGGGTAGGCTGATAGAAACGTTGGGGTAGGCTGATAGAAACGTTGGGGTAGGATGATAGAAACGTTGGGGTAGGATGATAGAAACGTTGGGGTAGGATGATAGAAACGTTGGGGTAGGATGATAGAAACGTTGGGCTTGCTAAACCCAACGGCATTTCCCTACGCGGTGCATTCCCGTTCCAGTGCCGCAAGAATCAGTGCGCCGACGCCCTTGAAGTCATCGACGCGCACAGGCTCGCCAACGTAGTACGCGAAGGAACCATCACGGTAGGGCTGACCGCCAAGTCCGGCAACGGAACAGACGCCGTGAAGGTGCGGCTCACCATCAGCATCGTCCTTCACGGCGGTCTTTAGCAGTCCCTGATACGCTGCAAACGCGGCTGAACGCGCTGCTTCACGGGCGCTGACGGCAAGATAGCCCTTACGAAGCATCTTCAACAGAAAGTAGGTAAACATCGCCGTACCTGAGCTTTCCAGATAGTTGCCGGTGCGGGCGCCCTGATCCAGTACTTGGTACCAGAGGCCACTGGCATCTTGACAAGCGAGCAGCGCTGGAACGAGGCGCTCGGCTATGGCAATGAGCGCCTCGCGCTCCTCTGCCCGCGTTTGTGGCACAAAGTCAAGCGCGTCAACAATTGCCATGCAATACCAGCCCATTGCCCGTCCCCAGAAGTGTGGGGAACAGCCTGTAGCAGGGTTCGCCCAAGGCTGTTTGCCATCTTCGTTCCATGCATGATAGAGCAGACCAGTAGCGGGATCACGCGCCTTCTCGGCCATCAGCGTAAACTGGCGAGTGATGTCAGCGAAATCATCGTTGGCGCCAGACATGGCAGCATACTGCGCGTAGAACGGCGCCGCCATGTAAAGCCCGTCCAGCCACATCTGGTACGGGTATATCTTCTTGTGCCAAAAGCCGCCACTCTTGGTACGCGGCTGGGTGCGAAGCTGTTGTCGCAAGGTCTCAATAGCAATGCGGTACTTTTGCTCGCCGCTGGTTTTGTAAAGCGTAAACAGCATTTTACCCGCGTTGATCTGGTCGAGGTTGTACTCGTCGTTTTGATAAGTAGCGATACTGCCGTTGTCTCCAATCATGGTGTCATACATTGACTTTACCCATGAACAGTACTCGGCGTTACCTGTCCGCTCTCCAACGGCGTAGATGCTTTGCAGAACAAGCCCGTGTTCATAGTGCCACCGAACCTGTTCCGGCGTGTAATGGCGCATAATCATCCGCGCCATGCGTTCTGACAGCAGCTTCACTTTAATACCCGCCTACTGGATATAGCCTGCGGCTTCAGCCGCCTCTATGCCGGCTTTTTCCCAGGCAAGACCGCCTATACTGTCAAAGTCAGCGACCCATGTTCTCCATGTGTCCGGCGTTAGGGGGCGCTGTCCCAAAACAAACTCAACAACGCCCTGCTGAAGGAAACGCTGTAAGTCGTTGCCCGCCGGCGGCAGGGTATCGCCGCCAATGTTTGGGGTCCAAGGACGGCTCTGCATATCCTGCAATACGGTCAGTGCGCTCATGGTCTTACCCGATGTTGGCGCCTTGTACGTTGGGTAACGAGACAGCAACTCGATTGCGCCGTTGTAGTAGACGATGTTGCGGAGCTGAGTCAGCGGCTGCATTTCAGGACGCGTATAGGCTTTGCTGGGGTCGGTAAGCCCGTCAACCGTGGGGGAACCATCAGGGTCTAGGTTATAGTTCACGCCCTTCTCCCCCCAGCCGAGGAGGTAGTAGCCCTCGTCAGACGACATCCACTCAAGCAATTTGGCAATGGCCGGCCCCTTTCCTGCCTGCATCGCCTTTGTCGATACGCTATAAATGCGGTAGGACTGGGTATACACGCCGACAGATTGCTTACCGGCAGGACCTTTTGGCGGATCAATGACCAGCCATTGGCCGTTGGGAAAGTTCTTGTCAAACGGGGTGTAGTTCGATTCAGCGGCATAAGCTGCGTTCTGTTCGCGCATAACGCCGAAGCGTCCCTGTTTCCACGCGGCGCGGAAGTCGTCCTTGTTATAACTGATCCAGTTGGGGTCAATCACTTTCTCGTCAACCATGCGCTTTACATAAGCGAGTGCGTCATAATACTCCGGTTTATGGATGTTGAGACCCGCGCTCGCTTTAGAGAGGTCCCATGTACCGGCGACACCGAAAGCGCCAAATAGCGGGTCAAAGCGACGGCCAAGCCCGTCCTCAAAGCTGCTAGCGGTGAGTTCAAGGAACGCGCCAAAGCCATAGGTGTCGGCGCGACCATTACCGTCTGGGTCATTTTCAGTGAAGGCCTTCATCACCGTGAAGAGGTCTTCGGAGGTAACAGGCACTGGCAGACCCAGCTTGTCGAGCCAGTCCTTGCGGATAAGCAGCCCCTCGTTCTTGACGATAGCGCCCGGGGACGGGAAGCCGTAGGCTTTACCATTGAACGTAACGTAGCTTATGGCGTCGGCATCGTACATAACGCTGGTACGATGCGGCATTTGGGGGAATAGATCATCGACTGGCGCGACAATGCCAATACGCACGAGGTTACGCAACACATCGCGGCTCACCTGAAACATATCTGGCAATGAGTTGCCTGCGGCTGCGGCGTTAATCTTAACGTCCTGATCTCCAGGCCCAGAAGGCAGTGCGCTAATCCTGAGATCGATGTTCAGGCGATCCTTGATGAGCTGGAGAACCTTCCAGTCCGCTGGCGGTGGCCCCGCTTCAGTAACGGAGGCGCCGTACCACAACTCAATCGTAACGGGAGCGTTTGCCGCGCTTTGCGCGGCGCCACTGGTCTGACTACCGCCGCCTGCAAAACCAAACGCAGCGATACCAATGAGTAAACAACACACAAATCCTTTCTTCATTTCCTCTCTCCTTAAAAAATATTGCGAAGGTTTTGGTCAATCAGCGTGCTGATTGACGTTTAACCCTTAACGCCCCCTAAAAGTGTACCTTTGGTAAAGTATTTCTGGATAAAGGGGTAAGCGATGATCATGGGTATGGCTGCCATGAATACGCTTGCCGCCTTAATCGCCTGTATCGGCGCTTCACCAAAAGCGCTAACCTCAACGAACTCGTTCATACCGCTGGCCATCAGGATATTCCGCAGCAGTATTGGCAATGGCTGCAGATTATTGTTGTTGATGTAGAGCATGGCGTTAAAGAAGTCATTCCAGAACGACACGCCATAGTATAGCCCGATACTCATGATGATGGGCTTTGACAGCGGCAGTATGATGCGTACCAGTACATACCATTCAGGCGCGCCGTCAATACGGGCCGACTCCTTGAGTTCATCGGGAATGCCCTCGAAGAAGCCGCGCATGATGATGCAGTTGTAGGTACTGATTGCGCCGGGCAGGAATACTGCGGCGAGGTGATTTGTCAGTCCCAGCCTCTGTACCACGAGGTAAGTGGGAATCAGTCCCACGTGGAAAAGGTATGGCAGTAAGATGAGAACGTTGAGGAAACGGCGTCCTGGCAATGTTTTCACGGATAGCACATAGGCCAGCGGTATCGTGAGGAAGAGCGCCGTTGCCACGCCCATCGTGAATATCTTCATGCTGTTGCTGAAAGCGTTGACAAAGCCGTTGTTTCCCAGCAATGACCGATACGCCGCTGTTGACCACTTCCAGATCGGCAGGAACATTCCCTCAAGGTTGGAGCCGATGAAGGTGTTTGACCTGAACGAGAGGGTGATGGTACTCCACAAAGGGATCGCCACGAGGAACAGTATTATCACGAGGAAGATGTCTATGATGGCATAGAACACGCGGTCAATGGTGGTAAGCCGGACGCTTGTTCCCTTAATTCGCTTTTCCTTCATATATATACCTCTTTAGAATAGTGCCGAATCGCTGACGCGCCGCACGAGCCAGTTTGAAACGCCGATGAGAATAAGCCCGATGACGCCTTTGAAGATACCAACCGCTGTCGCCAGCCCGAATTGGAACTCCAGCAAGCCTTGCCGGTAGACCCACGTGTCAATGATGTCAGCCACGCTGTATACCGGCACCGAATACAGCATGAACATTTGGTTAAAGCCGGCGTCGAGAATGGTTCCCAGCCGCAATAGGACCACCATAACGATGACCGGCCGTATCGACGGCAGGGTGATGTACCAGATACGCTGCGGTACATTAACGCCTTCGACGAGGGCGGCTTCAAAGAGTGAGGGGTCTATGCCGATAAGCGCGGCAATGAAGATGATGGCGCTCCAGCCCATCTCCTTCCATGCGTCCGACAGAATAACTATGGTGGGGAAGATTTTGGTGTCAGTCATAAACGCGATTGCTTGGCCGCCGAATGCTTTGATAACGTCGTTTACAATACCGTCGCCGGGCGCAAGCAGTACCAGCAGGATGCCGTAAACAATGACCCACGACAGGAAGTGCGGCAGGTACGCAAGGGTTTGCACCACCCGTGCCAGACGTGGGTGAGCGCTTTCGTAAATCGTTACCGCCAGCAGTATCGCCAGCGGCACGCTTACAAGCAACTTGCCGAAGCTGTAGAAAAGCGTGTTACGCAGCAGCTCGCCGAAGTAGAAGGAATTGAAGAATGACATGAAGTTCCCGAAACCAATCCACCGGCTCCCCAACACGCCGTCAAGAGGCATAAAGTCCTTGAAAGCGATTTGTCCATTCCAGATGGGTATGTACTTAAAGATGATGTAGTAAACGAGCGGAATAACGAGGAGGACGTACACGGAAAGGTGGCGTCGAATCTCCTTGGTTAAGGTATGTGGTTGCTGTTTCATAAAACTAATCCTAAGAGGCTGTATGCTTGGTTTTCACAAGAACTCCCCATGAAAGAGAGTTTTACAGTTGTTCCAACCCATACTCCCCGGTCTTACTTGGAATCACCCAAGCGTAGATTCCCGTGCGTCCCACGGGATTAAGAGAATTATAACATAGATGTGTTAGGAAGCAAGACTTAAGATAAAAAATCCTTGTGGATTTTTGCGCCTTCCCATAGCATGGGCTTTATGTTACTACTGATCATTCAGACGAACAGGGCGCGGTATAGCGCGTAACCTTACCTGTCGCCGGGCGTGGTTTTACGCATACAGCTTGGCGATATTCCGTAGAACTTTCTAAAAACGCGGCAGAAGTAGGCGTGTTCCTGAAAACCAGCGCTGGACGCGACTTCCTGTATGCTCAGATCGGTATGATGGAGCAGGTCTGCGGCGATGAAGACACGGTAGCGTGAAAGGTAGCCCCAGGGCGAGATGCCCATTTCGCGGTGAAAGACCCTCGAAAGGTAGTCCTCGCTGACATGAACCGCATCCGCCAGCTTCCAGCGACTCAGGGGGCCTTTGGCGTTCTGGTTAAGGTAGAGTATCGCCTTTTTAACGAAAGCGCCGGTATGCGGCGGCAGGATTTCAGCGCCAGAACGCAGCGCGTGGAAGCGGCTGACGAACTCCGGCGATGTGGCGACAGCGCTGTTGCAAACAAGGAGGCGCGAATAGTGACAGAGACCGAGAAGCGTTGCCGGCGTTTTGATATGGTCGGCGATCAGTACCACTGGCACCATAAGCGTGCGCGGATGACGGCGAATCTCGGCGATGGCGGCGGCATCAAGCCCGCGTATCACGATGAACGAGGGCGTGATTTCGGCAATGGTTCTGGTGAAACGCTCCATCGCGGCGATGTGGATCGCCTCGCTATCGCCGGCAAGCGCCGACCATGCGGCTGTATCATCGCCGATGAACAAAAGCGGCGCAGCGGACGAATCAGCGCGGCGCGAGAGGCGGAACACCCGCTCGCGTGAGGCAACCAGCTTCTTGAGCTGCTCAAAGGCGAGGCTTGCGCTGGGGTCGAGCGCCGGCAGAGTCGTCTCTAGCGCCTCGATCTTCTCCATTATACCCGACAGTATACCCGACAGCGGCTCATACATCTCGTGTTCCAGCGCCCGCAGATACTCGGTCTTTGCCTGCTCCACCCGCAGCGCCTCGTCATCAGGGTATTTTTCTCCATCATTGCACTTGGGCATATTGGCTCACCATGCCTTCAAAACAGCGATTCTGAGCCGGAGGTTCTCTCGATGTCTCCCGCGCCCATACAGGCCGCGATGGAAATATCCTTAATCAGCTTGGTAACCATTTGACCGCGCTTCACATCGGCGGCCACTTCCTTATGTTTTATAGTCGCCCATTTACTGTGGCCGGACATGACAACTCCTTCCTGTCGGATGATTTATAAAAGATATGATAACGCGCCTGCCCGGAGATGTCGATAGAGTCTTACGCGGGAGGATAGTGGCGCTATCCAAGTGGATAGTCCTGACGATATACCCCTCAGCACAATGAGGCCATTCGTCTAGTAGACGATAGGTATAATATCCGCTACCTTTTAGCGAATATCATACCATGAACCATACCTTAATAATGAAGAAAACCGTGGAAAACTCTAAATCCCATGCGCTTATCATCAATTCTTCCCGAGATGCTAAGGTTTTACAGGCCCTGAGATCCGGGATCAGAATAAAGATTCTGGAATTACTCCAGAATCAGGAACTAAACGTTACCGAAATCAGCAAAAAGCTCGCCATACCCCAGTCCACCGCAGCCACGAGCATCCTTGCCCTGGAAGAGGTGGGACTTATCAACAGCCACAGCGCCAACGGCGTTAAAGGAGGCCAGAAGATATGCGGCGCCCGGTACAAGGAATTCATCATTTCCTTTAGCCCTCCAAGCCTTCCGGTAAACCAAAACATGATAGAAGTGGAGATGCCCGTGGGTCTGTTCACCTCCCACAACGTATCAGCCCCTTGCGGCCTCTGCAGCCGGGACGGTATCCTTGGCTTTCTCGACGTGCCAAGCACCTTCTTTTCCCCCGACCGGATCAAAGCCGGCCTGGTCTGGTTTGAAAAAGGCTATGTGGAGTACAAATTCCCCAACAACGCCCTGTATTCGGAAAAAGGCACCCTTAAACGGCTGGAACTCTCTATGGAGATGAGTTCCGAAATCCCCGGAACCGATAAGAAGTGGCTTTCCGACATTTCGGTCTGGATTAACGGGGTAAAAATCGGTGTCTGGACCAGCCCCGGAGACTTTGGCGACCGCAGGGGAAAATACACGCCCCCATTCTGGAAGCTGGAAGGGTCCCAGTACGGCATTTTGACCACATGGGAGGTAAGCGCCGAAGGAACCTTCGTAGACCACCAGAAGGTTTCCCCGGTGAATCTTGAGAAACTCCACCTCGCCGACCACCATTCCATCAAAGTCCGCATTGGGGTCGATGAATCGGCACAACACATAGGCGGCCTCAATATCTTTGGCAAGGGCTTTGGGGATCATGATCAGAACATCATCATAAGGCTTTACCCGGAATCGTAAGTCCCGCAGACTATGGCGGCCAGTCCGCTTGAGCAGACATGAATCTTCGTCTGGCCAGACCTGTTCAGCTTCTTTGTGTATTTATATATCAAGAACAACGATTTATATTATTTTTATTGACGGAGCTTGAAAAAGGTGTAGTATTGATAGGGTAGTGAGATTTTTATCTCATTCAAATTTTTTTACAGGAGTGAATAATGAAAAAGAAATTGAATAGCTGGAATGTTCTTTTGGTCTTGCTGACCACTGGACTTCTGATTGCTGGATGTACGAAACAGGAAAGTTCCCAGACCACAAGTGCTACAAGCGCTAGAAAGCCAGTGTTGACCGTTGGAATCTTTGCTCAGGAACATGAGCAGAAGATGTATCAGGAAGTGATCAACCGCTTTCAGGAACAAAATCAGGTTACGGTGAACTTTAATGTGGCAGGAGACCAGTATTGGCCCCAGTTGGAGGCTGATTTAACCGCCAACACCGCGCCAGATGTCTTCTACTTGGGTCTGGGAGACATCAAGCGGCGGGTATGGGCAGGCAAGGTAACCCCGATCAACGAACTCTTGAACATCGCTGATCTTGAGAAGATTTGGCCTGACGCCTTGAACTTGTACCGTTACGACGAAGCCAGCGACACCCTGGGAACCGGGGCAATCTACGCCCTGCCCAAGGATTTTTCCGCTGTCTCCATGACGGTAAATCGGGCGATCATCGAAAAGCGGCGCAACGAGATCGAAGCTCTCATCGCTGACGGAACCCTGCCTTTCTTCCCAGAGATCGACACCCAGGGCAACCTTCCCGTCTACACCTTCACTGAATTCGCCAATCTCTGCAAAGCCCTCACCTTTGACGATCCCACACTGCCCAGAACCGCAGGGAGTACCAAGGTCTATGGCACTCACCTGTGGGAAGACTTCACCCTCCAGCCCTTCATCTGGGGCGCTGGCGGAGACTACCTCAGCCCTGATCATACTAAGGTACTTTTTGATTCTCCCCAATTCATCGAAGGCTATGAAGGCTTCATGAAGATCATAGAACTAGGTGGCTCTGGTTCCTCCACTGATGAAACATCAGGATACCTCAAGTTCCTAGCCGGACGCTGCGCCTACTTCCCCTGTGGCACCTGGGATGTGGGGGCTTTCCAGGCTATAGAGGACGACGAGGCGGTGAACCCGGGCAAAGTGTGGTTCGACTTTGACGTTGCGCCCTGGCCTATCAGCGATTCCTATAAAAATCTCTCCATCGAGGAACGACAGGACAAGTGGTTTGGCCGAGTAGACTCAGTGGGCTATGCCGTGTCCAGTCAGTCTCCCCATAAAGACTTGGCCGCTAAGCTGGCTTACACCCTCAGCGCCGACGAGGAAGTCCAGCGTTTTGTGGCGCAACAGGGAGGACAGCTTCCCAACATCAAGGCTATGGCAGAAGGAGAATATCTGAGCGACAACAACTACGTTCCCGAAACCCGCAAGGTTTTTGTGAATATGCTTTCCGGCCAGAATGGAAAACGGATTCCCACCACCTATACCTTCAACGGCATGTGGCACGGAGACGGTTTTATCACCGGATTGGGTAGCGTCTGGGCTTACTACGAAAAGATCGATAACGGCTTTCCCCCCATGAGCGTTGCGGACTATTGCAGAAGCATTCAGGCAAACGCCCAGGACCTGCTGAATCAGTCCATTGCCGACGAGGCGGCATTAAACCCGAACTAATGAATACATCCAGTCGCTCAAAAAGTATGAGGTTTACGGAAAACCTCTGGGGCTACACCTTTGTCGCCATACCCCTTATCGGGATGGTGATCTTTGTGATTATCCCCTTTGCTATGTCCGTGTACGCCAGCCTTACCTCATGGCCACTGGGTCAGCCAATCGCCAGCGCAAAATTCGTGGGAATCAAGAACTACCTTGATATGTTCTCCAACAAGCTATTCTGGCAAAGTCTTTCCAACACCTTTTTCTACATGATCGGTATTCCCATTGGCATCATCGTGGCGCTGTTCTTCGCCGCGTTGATGAACCGGGGTACCGTCTGGGAAAATGTATTTCGGGTAATCTACTATGTTCCGGTGATCACCAGCACAGTCGCGGTCAGTTTCATCTTCCAGTACCTCTTCATGACTGATGGCGGCGTAGTAAACAACTTCCTTTCCATACTAGGCGTGAAGGAACCTCCCCGCTGGCTCATGGACCCACACTACACCAAGTGGGTGATCATCATTCTGGCGGTCTGGAAAGGTCTGGGAGGAACCATCATCCTGTATATCGCCGGAATGCAGGGCATATCCCCAACCTACTATGAAGCCGCCCGCATCGACGGCGCCGGCGCCTTCTACACCTTCTTTCGTATCACCCTACCGCTCCTTATGCCAGTAACTTTTTACATGCTGGTTACCGGTGTGATCGGCGGCGCCCAGATATACGTGGAACCGCGACTCATGTTTACTGGCAATGGGCCAGGGAACAGCACATTTAGTACCGTGATCTACCTCTACGATCACACCTTCCGCAATTCCCGGGCAGGTTACGGCTCTGCAGTAGCGATTGTACTGGGGATGATCATCTTTATTCTGACGGCAATTCAATTCGCCGTAAACACCAGGGAGAACCGCAATGAAAAAGCTCAAACAACTCGTTGACCTCATGGTCTTCCTCTTTCTGTCCCTTTGTTCAGTTATCATGCTCTATCCCTTTATCTGGATGGTATTCACCTCAATGAAGCCGAAGATGCACATCTATCTGGGAGGACTTTTGCCCCAGACCTGGGATTTTTCTGGGTATACCCAAATATGGCAGGAGATTCCCCTGTTGCGGGGCTTTCTGAATAGCATCCTCTACGCGGGACCTCCAGTGCTTGTGGGGTCTCTGGTATCAGTGGCAGCGGCTTTTGCCCTGGCCAAGATCCCCTTCAAAGGCAGGAACGCAGTGTTTCTCCTCCTTCTCTCCATGATTATGATCCCCTTTCCTTCCATTATGATTCCTCAGTTTGTGCTGTTCAGTAAGCTGGGACTCCTTACCACGCCCTGGCCATTGATTCTGCCCAAGCTGACAGGCAATGTGCTGATGAT
This sequence comes from Treponema sp., assembly GCA_031279205.1. Classification (GTDB taxonomy): domain Bacteria; phylum Spirochaetota; class Spirochaetia; order Treponematales; family Breznakiellaceae; genus JAIRMT01. The sequence goes on from JAITIX010000108.1 coordinate 20,836, forward strand.
ATTTTTTATCAAACAGTATATGTCCAGCATCCCAGACTCAGTGATCGAGGCGGCAAAGATAGACGGTTGCAACTATTTCCAGATATACAGCCGTATCATCCTGCATCTAGTGGGACCCGCCCTGGCTGCCCACGGGGTTCTCTGGTTCATCGGTGCGTGGAACGACTACCTTGGCCCCACCATCTTCATTAGAAGTCAGGTTTGGGAACCAGTTACTGTGCTGATAGCGAAGTTCAACGCCCAATACGCGGTGAATACCCATGTCCCCCGGATGATGGCGGGTTCCCTGATACTTTTGGTACCTGTACTGATCGTGTACGGAATCTTCCAGAAATGGATCATCGCGTCGATCATGTTTTCCAGTGTGAAGGAGTAGGTCGAGCGATGAAAGGAGCTCCCTTATCCACCCAGAATTCCCGCCCCTGTAACAAATAGGTTCTACGGCTTACAGAGACGGTTCTATGAGCCGTAGAGATGGTTACGGAACTTTGGTAAATGGTTATAGAAGTTCGGTAAATGGTTATAGAAGTTCGGTAAATGGTTATAGAAGTTCGGTAAATGGTTACGGAAGTTCGGTAAATGGTTACGGAAGTTCGGTAAATGGTTACGGAAGTTCGGTAAATGGTTACGGAAGTTCGGTAAATGGTTACGGAAGTTCGGTAAA
>JAITIX010000041.1 GCA_031279205.1 Treponema sp.
TGCTCTCAAACAACCAAACTAGCTCCGCCTCAGCGCCGCTCGTTTCATCTGTCGTTAATTTACTACACCAAAAAAAATCCGTCAAGCTCTTCACACCACTTTCTCAAAAAAAACTCTCCTTTCTTCACCCCCTCTTAAATCTCCCCTCATTACTCTTCACTTGCCCGTTATGATCATCTCGATCTCTCGCCATAGCATCATCATAATCGAGGTCATTGCAGTTTTCTCGTTTATGGCGACAATGCCGTAGGAAATCATCGGATGGTACTGCTCGGTCAGAGGCGAATTGTGGAACCACTCAAGGGCATCAACAGTTTTCACATCCTCTATGCGACCCTCAAGTAACCAGACCATTCTAATGGATAAGCCCCATGTGTTTCGTGCGTCTGAAAGCTCACAGGCGTACTTAAAAATCGTCTTCTGAAGATAACTCTCTCGGATAATAGTCCGCGTGGAATACTTGGCATCCATGATGATGTACGACGTCCCACGCGACGCTGACGACTCGATCTTAAACATGAAGTCTGGCGTGTAAAAACTGCTTTTGCCCGTGGTCTTGAAGAGACTGATTTTGTTCTCAAAGCTGTCCACACTGATACAGGGCGTATAGTACAGGGTAACACGAGTCTCTCCACGGCGTAGATGGTAGGTATTGGCGACACTGGCGCCATCGGTACCACCACCAGAGGGAAGGCGCTGGTAGACATAATGCGTCGCCTCACTCACCTGAAAACTAGCCTTGTTGAGCATAAGCAGAAGGCGACGGAGACAGTACTGCTCAAAGATGCTATCCATCTTTTTAAGGGGTGAAAACACACCCTCTCTGAGCAAGACAAAATCACTAAAGTGATACCATGCGAGGATTTGCTCAAAAACTTGCCGATAAGCGCGTACCTCCTGAAAGATTTTGGTCTTTTTCGGAAGGCCGTTTTCAAAGAGCGCTCCTTCACGGCACGGCAAGATTTCGCGGTATCGCGTGTACTGGGCGGCCAATGCCGGCAGAAGTTCCCCTAAACGCTCCAACTGAGCGCAGGCGCCTTTGAGTTGTATCCGCTTGGCCATGATAATTGGCGCGAGAAAGCTAGAGTCTTCCATCGCCTCTAGCTCCAGTAAGGACGACAGCAACGCATCTTCCTCCTCAATGCTTTGCTTCATGCACGTCTCAGTACCCCGTCCGTGCCGGTACACAAGGAGCAGAAAGCCCAGTACCAGACGGTTCTCATAGATATCAAGGCTCTTCACAGAGGTTTCAATCGGCATCTGATAAGGAAGATAGTATTGCCCATTGATCTGTATCGCGGTTTTACCGGAGACACGGGCAAGACGGGCGCTGTTTCTGAACAGCCACTGCAAGCCATCAGTGTTGATGCTTCGCAACTTGTTGTACGATTGGAGAAAATTCTCCTTAGCAATCTTATGGCGCACGTTGTTCTTGAACAGGGAATAGTTCTGCTCATAGCAACGATATATTGAGACAAGAAGCCGCAGATAGGTTTCTAGCGCTCCCTGGCCGCCGCCTTCCCAGAGCGCGGCGCGTGAGCCATTCCCGTATATCCAGCGGTTTACTTCATCCTCGCCTGAAAGACTAGTGATGAGCGACAGTACATTTTCAGCGGTAACACTGGAACGACTGGTGCATGCATAAAAGTCGCTTTCATAATGGCGCAACTCTCCGTCATCTAGTCTCATGTTTATGGAAAAATGCACAAGGTCATAGTGTAACAGAAAGAGCTGGGTATCTTTGCCAACGCCCTCCGGTACAACCTGTAGCGTTTTGTCGAGAGAGGCTTCTTCTGACGTAAAGAGAAAGGCGACCACCGCGCTCTGATCCTTGAGAAGCGGGTCGAGTACGGCTTCTCCGATGAAGCTGTCGTTCAGGAACAGTTCCGCACGGGTGATCCGGCGCGGAACCTGAGTAAAAATCAGCATACCGCGGTAATACGATTCCGCGATAAGCCTCGTGTTCGGCGCGAGGCGCTTTGGTGAACGCCCCTGATGAAAGCCGATGATCTCCACGCCTTCATGGTGATCCTCCAGACGAAGGGAACATTCCATACCAACCCCCTACTTGGCGAAGAACTGGTAGTATTCCATGTTCTCTTTGGCCGCACTGATCATGCGCTCGATATGCTCATGGCACAGAGGTAATGTCTCACACTCTTTTTGTAAAGATAACAAGAGTTGCCGGTACTGCTCTCCCCGGCCACTTATAATAGGAAGAATCTTTTGCGAGACCGCGTAGTCCAGCGGCGCAAGTCTGGTTTCTGGCTTTTTAGTATCCATATAGAGGCAGGCAGTTTTGCAGTAGTCATGTACCATTTTCTGATTCCGCATGGCAATGGGAAGCCGGTAATAGCGGAAGATGTACTGTATAGCGTTCCACTTGTCGTTTATGTCTCGTGGCAGAGTCTCCCCGTCATGGACAGCCCCAAACGCCCGACGTAAGGTTGTGTAGGATACCAGCGGCATGGAGTCAGACTCACTTGACGCTGAATCAGGGTTTTCACTCCGCAGGGTCTCGGCGATGTTCCAGCTTTTGAGGGTGATGATCCAGCTTCGATCCAGAAAACGCGGGGACAGTTCCTCAGTGGTATGGTCGAAGTTCACGGTGGCGAGGAAGCGAAGCTGTGGCGGAACGATCCAGCTTTCAGCCCCGCCAAGGTCAAGCGAGCGGCTAGAGGTGGAATCAAAATCGCAGAGCCGCAAAAACGCAGCCCAATAATGCTCAATAGGACTTAGGTTCGCTTCATCAAGCAGGATCAGGAAGAGCGCGGGGTCTCCAATTTCACCACTCAGGCGCAGGAGTGCATCAAACACGCGGTTGTTACTCTTTTCCATATTCTTGGTGAGTGGATTGTAGTAGCCAATGAAGTCCTTGTGCGACATCCAGCCGCGTTCTACGGATATATCCACAAAGCGACTGCCCAGCCCCAGCGACTTGGCCATCAGGGTACAGAGCGAGGTCTTCCCCGTACCCGGCTCGCCGGCAAAGGTCGTGATAAAGCCCTGGGTGATACAAACCAGGTAGTTAACCATGTCATTGTATTCAATCTCACGCGGAACCGTCTTCATAAAGTTCAGCACAATATCAATAAGCATCCCACCGTCCAAGTCGTTAAAACGCGGGCCTGTGTCCTGCAGCTTCTGGTCTGCCTGAACAGCGTTTGGTGCAAGCCAGCACTCCGACTTTCCAAGATACGGTTCGTTACCCGCGTGAAAAATGTCTTGAAGCAGCCGGTAGTCGATTACATGAGCAAGAGCCTTTGACTGGTCGGTAAATTCGGCTAACCGCGCGGCTATCTGCTTCTCAAGCAGAGTCTTGGTCTTGCTTATGTCGGTGCACTCAGCTTGAAAATGCGCCACCTGCTCCTTAAGCGTCTTCTTTGTTTCATTCAGCGATTTAATCTCCGTCTGTAACTCAAGTAATCTGGTTTTCAGTCTTGCGATATCGTGGTTCTTGTTCTCAAAAATGTCAAAGCGATATGCACTAACAAAATCAATGAGAGTATTAAGCTGCTGGGGATTCTCGTAGATGTACGTGATAAGCCCGTCAAGATACGTTTGTTGATTCTCTATCCGCTTAAGAATAGTCCGTAAGCGTTCCCTTCTTCTCTCGTCCATGTCGATTACATCCAGCTGGCTAGCAAATTCAACAACGGTACTGATAATTTTCTTCTGCGTACTGGTATTGGTCTTCTTAAACATGCGCGTCAGCTCGTCAACAAGCTCGGCGTCCGTGATCCAGTCTATCGTCTCAGCCTGCTGGGCTGTTTGCAGCGCCTGAAGGGACTTATCCAGCAGAAGCGTAACTTGTTTCATGTTTTCCGCGTCGTTCACCGGCATACAATACGGCTCAACGTCTTCCCGCCGATACTTCCCAATCAGGAAACCCCGTTCCTTCCTACCAGAAAGGAACAGCTTATTGTCCTCATACCGCGTCTTGAACGGTCCATAAAACGAGTCGCCGCACCCAATGACTGCGTCAAGCTCCTCCGTATAAGGATGGAGAGTACATTCGATAAAGCGATTCTGCAAAAGGTCTTCAAAACTTCCACTTGTTTCAAGCACATGGATAAAGCCCCACTCCCTAAACTTACGAATCTCAACATGGGGGTTCAAGTGATCAGGGTTATAGAGAACACTGACCTGGCTGCTTACCACAAAACCACCATCAGCATTCACGGGTGTATCATCCTCATCGTCAGTTGATAGATCCGCTTCAGCATCGTCATCATCATTCTCGTTTACCACAGTACTGGTGCCAAAGGCGCGGTACGGCTCAACCCTGAACTTGACCGTAACCAGAAACCCATACTCGTCCCACACGTTTGCCGCAACCAGCCCATCCTTCTTGATAACCATGTCGATCCGTTCATTGTCCTCGATATTCTCATCCTTGATGCTCCGGTAGACCCCGTCAACCTTAATGTAACGGGGGTAAATATAACAGACCTTGTTAACTCCCTTCTTGTTCTTGTAGTCCCGTCGATACGAAAACCATGCAATGATAGTTTTCCCTTCATAATGATAAAACATGAGCAAAGCCCTCCTTGAAAAATGTGTCTAACCTAAAGGTATACAAAGATATTGGTTAAGGTGTTTTTAACTGGTTCGTCATCCGATAAGTTTCTATCTTAATCAAGGCTGGACAGAAGGCATGTTCCAGCAGATGAGTCCCGTATGTATCCCAAAACTTTTATAGGCTGCGCTCCCACTTTACCCAAGCGGTACGACCCACTAGAATAAGTATTAATGGTAAAAGAAGTACATCTCGGTCTGGATGAGCCACGCATGATGTTTACCATAACCCATGCGCTTGCTTCCAAGATTCGCATTGATATTCTGAATCTGCTGGATACCACCAGCCTCAATGTGAATGAGATCGCTGAAAAGCTCGGCATCCCGCCTTCAACCGCGGCGACCAATGTGAAAATCCTTGAGGACTCAGGGCTGATTCTCATCGAACTCCAGCCAGGCGTGCGCGGTTCAATGAAACTGTGCAGCCGCCGCTATGACCTCATCAGTTTGAAGCTCTTCAAGGATAAACCCAATGTACTGGCCAATACCATTTCCTACAGTATGCCCATTGGCAACTTTACCGACTGCCTCGTGTTCCCCTCCTGCGGGATTGTGAATGAAAAGCATCACCTTGACCGCGACGATCAGCCGGAGAACTTTTATCATCCCCTCAGACACACCGCTCAGCTTCTCTGGCTCTGTAACGGCTATGTCGAATACCGCTTTTCAAGCGGCTTCCTCCGTTTGGGAAAACCAAAACTCATTGAGGTCTCCGCCGAACTTTGTTCCGAAGCCCCCAACTACCGGAACAACTGGCCCTCGGACATTTCGGTCTGGCTCAACGGCAAGCACCTTGGCGCGTGGCGCTGCCCAGGAGACTTCGGTGGCAGGCGCGGCAAGCTCAACCCGCCGTGGTGGAGCGATGTGAATACCCAGTACGGACTGCTCAAAACGTGGCGGGTGTCGGAAGCAGGCTCTTTCGTGGATGAGTCGCCAAGCGCCAGAACAACGATTAGCGACCTTGAGCTTACGCAACAGAACTACGTTACCTTGCGAATCGGTATCGCACCGGACGCGCAGTGCAAAGGTGGCCTCAACCTATTCGGCGCGAAGTTTGGGGATTACGGCCAAGACATCGTGATGCGCGTCGACTACGATCTTATCTAGTCAAAACAAATTTATAACAATAATCATGTTATAAACATACTTATTATCACCATTTTTTTAAGTATAATCAAAAAATATTAAATTTTTTGTTGACATGTAGGTTTTGGGGTGCTAGCATAATAATATCTTTATCGGTTTGTTACAAGTTTATTGTTTTAATAAAAACAAGGAAACTGTCAGGTGATGATGAACATGGGCAAGACCCCGCATCCCAATCCAGTTTTTGAGCGCCTCCGCGCTTATCATGGACGGGAACTGGACTTTTGAGGCTGGCCGCGCTGACAAGGCGAAAACGCTTTGCCGGTGCGGCTAAGGTTCCTCACACCGTCAGACCGCCCTATACGGCGGGTGATGAACGCTCTGCATATCCCCTGTTATTCCGCTTATCGTTATACCCAGCATAACGACGTGGAATATGAGATGAACGGTCTTGTAACGATGAAGCACCATGAATTGACACTCCGGCACGACGTTCCGGTGTATCTGAACGGAAAATAGGAGTATCGGAACGGCGAATAGATGTACCTGCACGGAGAATAGATGTACCTGCACGACGTTCCGATGTATCTGAACGGAAAATAGGAGTATCGGAACGACGAATAGATGTACCTGCACGGCGAATAGATGTACCTGCACGACGTTCCGATGTATCTGAACGGAAAATAGGAGTATCGGAACGACGAATAGATGTACCTGCACGGCGAATAGATGTACCTGCACGACGTTCCGGTGTATCTGAACGGAAAATAGGAGTATCGGAACGACGAATAGATGTACCTGCACGACGAATAGATGTACCTGCACGACGTTCCGGTGTATCGGAACGATGTTCAGGTAGGCAAGGCCGCTGTTTGTGTGATTAACCGCAAAATCTGATTTTGCGGATATTTATTGACGAAGGAGAAAAACATGAGTTTGCGAAAAATGAGCAAGATCGTGTCGGTGTCCCTGCTGCTGTTAGGGACTGGTGTTATGGTTTTTGCTGGTGGCCAAAGCGCGTCCCCGGCGACAGGGACGGGTACGTCAACGGGTGCGCCGGTGTCCATTTCTTTTATGGGTTGGGGCAGTCCGAGCGAAATCGAAATCTTCAAAAAGATGATTAGCGATTTTGAGAAGGTGAACCCCAACGTAAAGGTGGAGTACAACGGCGTGCCATCGGCGGATTTCCTGACGAAGTTGCAGGCAATGGTTGCCGGAGGCACGGTTCCTGATGCGTTTTATTTTCCGGCGGATGCGGTTATGCAATGGTCTGACGCGGGCATTGTTCTGGATTTAACGTCCTATATCCAGAACGCCAAGACGTTTGATGTCAAGAACGTATGGCCTGCCGCGATTGATCGCTATCGCTATGATGGCAATATGCCCGGACAAGGCCCCATTTGGGCGTTGCCGAAAGACATTGGGCCGTTCGCACTGGCATACAACAAAACACTGTTCCAGCAAAAAGGCGTGCCGCTGCCAGACCCTGATAAGCCTTGGACCTTCGATGAGTTTATCAAGTACGGGCAGATGCTTACCGGCGGTTCAGGAAACAACCAGACATGGGCGGTTGGCGCGTATGTAACGGAATCGGCGATTTGGGCAAACGGCGCTGATTGGCTTGACGCTTCCAAAACCAAAATCACGATTAACACGCCGGAATTTATTGAGGCGATGCAGTACAGAGCTGATCTCATCAATAAATACCATATCCACGTGTCCGCCGCTGAAGATTCCGCTATGGGCAGCTATGAGCGCTGGCGGAATGGGCAGGTGGCGATGTTCCCGGCGGGGCCATGGGATCAGCCTGCGTTCTGGGAATTGCCGTTTGAATGGGATTTAATGCCCTGGCCAACAGGCCGCAGTGGGAAAAGCGCGACGTGGCTCGGCTCGCTCGGTTTGGCTGTTTCAAGTAAGTCAAAGCATCCCCAAGAGGCGTTTGACCTGATTTCCTACTTCGCGTTTAGCGCGGAGGGACAGCGAACCAATTATCAGATGGGGCAGGCTGTTCCGAATATCATGGATATGGCGAAGGGAGAATTCCTACAAATGGACAAGGCTCCCAAAAACCGTCAGGAATTCCTTGATATTATCGAGGATTATGGACGCCGCTATCCACAGGAATACACCTACGATACCGAATGGTGGACTACGTTTAATACTGACGCCGACCGTGTTTGGACGGGGCAGATCAGCGCGGAACAGTTCTGTAGGGAGATGCAGCCTGTGTTGCAGGAATTGCTGGATAAATCCGTGGCGAAACACGCTGCGGCGAAAGCCAGAAAATAAAATATATCCGCGAATGGTGTAACGCGCTATTCGCGGACTATTTGTGTTTAAACAGGGGAAGTTCGGATGAGAAAGAAAAATTATCAGACAAAAGAATACTGGATAGCGTACCTTTTCGTTGCCGCGCCCATATTGCAGTTTTTTCTATTACTGTTGGGGCCCCTTATTTATTCAATGTACGCGAGTTTTACGGACTGGAATGTTCTGCTCGGCGCGCGTTTTATCGGAACCGGAAATTATCTCAACCTTTTGAAGGACGCAAAGTTCGGGAAAGCCTTGGTAAATACGCTATTTCTGATGCTGGGTATTCCTATTGGAATGTTCCTGTCGCTGCTCGTGGCGATACTGTTAAACCGGAAAATTGTTGGCTCAAAAGTATTTCGCCTTATCTATTACCTTCCCGTTATATCGTCAGCAGTGGCGGTGAGCGTTGTATGGAAATGGATATACAACCCCGACTACGGTCTTTTGAATTCGTTTATCAAACAGGTTTTTAACGTGCAGGGACCTTTCTGGCTCTATGACGAACACTGGATAAAACCAGCGCTGATCATCGTGGGCGTGTGGCGAAGCATTGGGGCGTGGATGCTGTTTTACCTTGCCGCGCTTCAGAACATTCCCCGTCAATACTATGAAGCCGCGGAGCTTGACGGCGGCGGCGCGCTGGCTTCGTTTATTCACATAACGCTGCCAATGGTTTCGCCCATTACCTTTTACCTTGTTATCATGGGAATTATCGGCAGTTTTCAGACCTTTGCGGAAATCTATATCTTCGCGCCCACCGGCGGAACCGGATACAGCGCCGCGACTGTGGTGTTTCATATCTGGGACAAGGCGTTCCGCGCCTATGAAATGGGCTATGCCTGCGCCATGGCCTGGGTTCTGGGAATCATGATATTTATCGTTACGTATATCCAGTTCAGGTTTTCCAACACCTGGGTTCAGGAGGCAAATTAAACCATGAGTATTAAACGAAAAACCATATTTGACACGCTCGTATTTTGCATACTCCTTGCTTTCTCGGTAGTTATGATCTTCCCGTTTGTGTGGATGTTATCAACCTCGCTGAAAACAAATCAGACCGTTTTTGATATACCCCCAAAGCTAATTCCGAATCCAGTCAGCTTCAAGAAATATATTGATATATGGAGCGAAATCCCCCTGCTTTCTGGGTTTAAGAACAGCCTGATAATAGTCATTTCAGTGAGCCTTGTGGGAACCTTTACCTCAAGCCTTGCGGCGTTTGCCTTTTCAAAACTGACTTTCCCCCATAAATCCCGTCTGTTCCTTGCCCTGATTGCAACTATGATGATTCCTTACGCGGCGATTATGATTCCACAGTTTATTGGGTTCTCCCGCCTGCGCCTCGTGAATACGCTGTGGCCGCTTATACTTCCCGGATTCTTGGGCAATATCTCGATGATTTTCTTTTTGCGCCAGTACATGACGGGCATCCCCAATGAAATGATTGACGCGGGACGCATTGACGGCTGTAACCTTTTCGCCATTTACTGGAAACTGGTTATACCTAACTGTGGCCCTGCGCTGGCGTCCCAGATCATCCTTTGGTTTATGGGCATGTGGAATGACTTTCTCGGACCTATGATTTATCTCAATTCCCCAAACAAACTGACGGTTCAGGCCTTATTATCCATGCTGAACACTCAATACGCGGCCCAGATGGATTATCCGCTCATTATGGCCGGGTCTGTCATATCCATTACGCCAATCATCATTGTGTTTTGTATCTTCCAGAACTTTTTCCTGGAATCACTCGCAATTTCATCGGTGAAAGCATGAGTTATCTTAAACTTTTTTCTATTTTACTAATCACAGCCGGTATATCCGGCTGTACAAGCGGCAAAGGAAGGACAGCAACGATGCCAGCAGCGATAACCGAAACAAAACCAGCCGTGTTTACGGCTGATCCGGCACAGATCGCCTATCAGCCGAAAAGCGGAGGCGTTTGGTATCCCCGTATGCTCGTTTTGAGCAGCGGCGAGTGGGTTTGCGGCTTTGACACCAACGAAGATGGCGGCAATGGCGTTATTAAGGTAATTATATCCAGCGATGAGGGTAAAATCTGGGGCGCGCCGGTTTTTGTCGCGGGACACGCAGACGCGAGTTACGCCAACGCCCAGTTAGCCGAGCGGCAGGACGGTCAACTCTGGCTTGCCTATCGCGTGGTGGAAGAGGCCGACGGCATTTGCCGTACCAGTCTGCGGGTTTCGAGCAGCGATGATCGCGGGCAAACGTGGCAAGAGCTTCCCAACGGCGAAATTGCCCGGCAAACTTCGTCCGCTTACCGGGGCGTTTGGGAGCCGCACATGGGCTACATGGGCGATACGTTTGTGTGTATGTATGCCGATGACAGTGAAGCGGTGGTTGAACACAGCCAGCAGCAGACCTTGTTTATGAAAACATGGACAGACGCCGGATGGTCAGACGACCCCATCATTGTTTCCGATGGCCGCGAGTCAAACGGCCGTGATGGTATGCCTGTATGGAGCCGGATGCAAGACGGCCGCTATATCGTGGTTTTTGAAACAAGCGACGAGGCAGCCCAATATCCCTTTGTGATTAAGTACAAGATTTCTCCGGACGGCTTTAACTGGAATGTACCGCGCCACTCTCTGCCGCCGCCCACCCGCAGGGGAAAACAGCGTTCAGCGCCATACATCATCACGCTTAGTGATGGGCGCGTCATGGTGAGCTTTCAAACCGATGAGGACAAAACGCGCTTTGGCGTAGCAGTGTCTGAAAACAAAGTAATGCTGGGCGATCCGATGGCTGAAACCTGGGACGGCCTTTCAAGCGGCGTTCCCACAAGCGACCTCACCAATTCCATCTGGAACAGCCTGCTGCCGCTCCCTGATGGCTCTTTTGTGATCGCAAGCTCGTCCTCGAACCCTGACGATATAGCCCGCATCGTGTTAAGACGCGGATGCTGGGAGTGATGTTCGCGATAACTACTTCGCTTACATTTTGAGGTACCATTCCACACGCAGTGCCAGACATTTGCTTGTACTTGGGGTGTCGACTCTGGCACCGCGTCCGCTCACACACCCGTCGGTGTATCGCTCACACACCCGTCGGTGTATCGCTCACACACCCGTCGGTGTATCGCTCACACACCCGTCGGTGTATCGCTCACACACCCGTCGGTGTATCGC
>JAITIX010000110.1 GCA_031279205.1 Treponema sp.
GGTTCCAACTAGGAACAGGGATCGAGTTCCAACTAGGAACAGGGATCGAGTTCCAACTAGGAACAGGGATCGAGTTCCAACTAGGAACAGGGATCGAGTTCCAACTAGGAACAGGGGTCAGGTTCCAACTAGGAACAGGGGTCAGGTTCCAACTAGGAACAGGGATCGGTTCCAACTAGGAACAGGGATCGGTTCCAACTAGGAACAGGGATCGGTTCCAATGAGCAAGCGGATACTAATTCCATTATGGAGGTATATGAAAAATGAGTAAATTTATCGACCGTCCGCGCTACACCTGTGCGCTTGGCGGCGCGATTGGCACCTTGCACGCCTTGCCCAGGACAATAGGCATTATCCACGGCTCGGCGGGCTGCGGTGGTAACATAAACACCGCGCTCAATGCTGGCGCGGGCTATCTCGGCGGCGGCTACTGCGGCGGCGCTGCCCTGCCCAGCTCTAACGTGGTGGAGCGGGACGTGGTGTTTGGCGGTGAAGGCCGCCTTCGGGAACAGATACAGTCGACCCTTGAAATCGTGGACGGCGACCTGTATGTAGTCGTAACCGGCTGTATGGTTGACATGATCGGCGACGACACGGTATCAGTTGCCGCGCAATTCGCCGACGCGGAGAAGCCAGTCATCGCCATTCCCACGCCCAGCTTCAAAGGCAATGCCTTCACCGGCTATGAGCTTGTGCTGCAAGGACTCATCGCCAAGTACATTGCCAAGCAAGCAACGAAAGACCCGCTCACGGTAAACGTGCTGGGTATCGTGCCGGCGCAGGACGTGTTCTGGAAGGGCAACCTACGGGAACTCAAGCGGCTTCTGGAACGCCTTGGACTCACGGTGAACACCTTCTTTGGCGAGGGTGAAACTCTGGACGCGCTCAAAAACGCGGGTAACGCGAGCTTGAACATTGTGGTATCCAATGGCCCCGGCATTGACAGCGCCCACTTCTTCGAGGAAGTTCACGGCATCCCCTACATTGTAACGCCCTTCCCTATCGGGGCGCTGGCAAGCGAGGTGTTCCTGAACAGCGTGGGCAAGGCACTGGCGCTTGACGCGGTAAAGGTGAAGCGCGTCATTGATCAGGAGAAGGCAATCTACTACGACTACCTCTCACGGATCGCGGACATATACAACGACGCTGATCTCCAGCGCTACGCCGTGGTGATCGGCGACTCCAACTACGCGCCAGCAATCACCCGCTTTGTCTCTGACGAGCTGGGCTGGATACCAGAACTGGTTATGGTAACAGACATGCTCGACGAGAGTCGTCAACAGAGCGTAAGCGCCCTGTGTGAGGGACTGAACTCAGGACTCACGCCGTCAGTGCGCTTTGATACCAACACATCTTCGGTAAAAAGATACCTGCGGGAAGTCTGGCCTCGGAACCAGAATGACCGGTACTACGATCCCTTTAACCCAACGGTCATCATTGGCAGTTCGTTTGAGCGGGACATATCCGATGAATTCGCGTATCCCCTCATACCAGTTAGTTTCCCGCTTACAGGACGCTGCGTGATGAATCGCGCCTACGCTGGCTATAGCGGAGGACTTTCCTTTGTGGAAGACGTCATTACCTACCTAGTAGCAACAAGATAAGGAGCAGAACTATGAACTTTTTAGATGCAAAATCAGCCCCATCACGGGAAGACCGGCTCCACGCGGCCATTGCCTTTGGCGGAAACTGTTCGCAGATACGCACCTGCGACCGCGCAATGGCAAACGGGTGTACCAACCTTTCCTCCCGCGCCTTCACGCAAGCTCAGGGCTGCCAGTTTACCCTGAGTCTGGGTATGCTCAACTCCATACGCAACTCTGTTGTAATCATGCACGGTCCTGTGGGCTGTGGTATGTGTTCTGTGGGTGCGTATGGGCAGAATAAGGCCATGAAACAGGTGCGCGACCCCAATGCCACGGGGCTTGTCTGGCTCAGTACCAACCTTGATGAGCCGGACGTTATCAACGGCGGCGAGAAGAAGCTGCGCGAGGCAGTTCTCTACGCGGATAAGGAATTCCGGCCTGAGTCGATCATTGTCGCCAATAGCTGTGTTCCGGCGCTCATCGGCGACGACATTGACAGCATTCTTCAGGATGTACAGAAGGAAACCGCGGCAATCCTCGTTCCTATACACTGTGAAGGCTTTAAGACAAAGCTGATGGCAACTGCTTATGACGCGGTGTATCACGGCATACTCAAGAAGTACATCCGCTACCCAGACCGGAGGCGGCCTGTCTGGGAACAGGAGGAACAGCGCCAGCGGGAGCAGTACCGCCGAAGCCGAAAGGTGAATGTGCTGAACGTTGGCTCCATGAGCCGGTTCGACGAGACTGAGTTCCGCCGCATTCTTGAGGCGCTTGGGCTTGAGGTTACGTTTATTCCTTGTTACGCGGAACCAGAGGACTTTCAGTACGCCTTGGAAACCAGTCTCAACGTCAGTCTCTGCGGCACGCACGATGACTACTTTGTGGAACACCTGAAAAGCATGTACAACATTCCCTTTGTGGTTGATACCATCCCCATTGGGAGGAAGAACACGGACAAGTGGCTGCGCCGCGTTGCTGCCCACTTTGGCATTGAGGCTGAGGCGGAGCGCCTCATCAAAGCCGAGCATCAGTACCTTGAGGAAGCGCTGGAGCCGTACCGTAAAATCCTCAAAGGCAAACGCGCCTACCTGCTCGGCGGTGAGGTTCGCATCGTTGCCACTGCCGAGGTCTTGCAGGACTTGGAGATGCAAGTCGTTGGATTCAAGGCGCACCACTACGACCGGTTTGTTGAACCTATCTTTGAGGCGCTCCACGATGTTGATGATGTGTTATTCAGTGTTGCCACAAACCAGCCCTTTGAATCGTCGAACATCATCTCAAAGCTGAAACCGGATATTCTCGTTGCCCACGTTGGTGGAAACAACATCGCCTCCCGACACGGCCTTCCTCTGCTTCCCCTGTTTGGCCCTCAGTACAACTACTGCGGCTATTCCGGCGTGTTTGAGATTGCGCGGCGGCTGGCAAAGAAACTCCGTAACGCTGAGTTCAACCGCCAACTCTCGCTCAATGTACCGCTGCCTTTCAAGAAAACATGGTACGAGCAAGACCCGTTCAGCTACATCAAGTCTGTTCCCCTGCCAAGCGGCAATGAGACGCCGGTTGCCATTAAGTCTGTGGTGAATGGATGAGGCAGCTATGAGCAAAGCAAAACAGATCGCAATCTATGGTAAAGGCGGCATTGGCAAATCCACCACCACATCCAACCTTAGTGCCGCGCTCTCAAAGCTGGGCTACAAGGTTATGCAGTTTGGGTGCGATCCCAAAAGCGACTCGACCAACACCCTCCGTGGCGGTACCTACATCCCGACCATACTGGATACTCTACGGGAAAAAAGTGCGGTCAATGCCCACGAAGTTATCTTCAGCGGCTTTAACGGCGTGTACTGCGTGGAAGCCGGCGGACCCTCGCCTGGGGTTGGCTGTGCTGGACGCGGCATCATCACGGCGGTGGAACTGTTCAAGCAGCAGCGCATCTTCGAGGAACTGAACCTGGACTTCGTGATCTACGACGTGCTGGGCGACGTGGTCTGTGGCGGTTTCGCGGTGCCGATTCGTGAAGGCATAGCTCAACACGTTTTCACGGTCTCCTCGGCTGACTTCATGGCGGTTTACGCGGCAAACAACCTGTTTCGCGGCATCCAGAAATACTCCAACTCCGGCGGTGCGTTACTGGGCGGCGTGATAGCCAATTCCATTAACCAGCCCTACGCGAAAGAGATTATCGACGACTTTGTGGTTCAGACACAGACTCGCGTAGTGGAATACATACCCCGCTCGGTTACGGTTACGCAGTGTGAACTGCAAGGTAAGACCACCATAGAGGCCGCGCCTGATTCAACGCAGGCGCGGGTATATTTATCGCTGGCGCAAAAGATAGCCGCGCACACGGATTCCCGCACGCCGAACCCGCTTGGCATACAGGCTCTGCGTGATTGGGCGGCAAAGTGGGGCAAGTATTTGCTGTCGCTGGAGACTGGCGAAGTCAGGCCGGAACTGGCGACCAACCTATAACAAAAGCATTGGGGCGAACTTCGCCCCAGGTGCTCCTGCTTTTCTTTCACAGAAAATGGCTTTTACGGTGTTCTTGCCGATTGGCGCCATCGCCGCACTTGGGCGTAAAAACAATAAAATGGAGGATTCTATAGCAGATTTTTCCCAAAGAGAGGAGGAGTTGCTGGAATGGCTCAAAAATTTCAGTCGGTACTTACAGAGAACGCTTCGGCGTGGAATATCCCCGCAGATGATGTAGCAGGCGGCTTGACCACAAAGGCCAGCACCTACGAAACGACCTATGAGGCGGGAGCGAGAACAGTGCGAAGGCGCTCATTCTCGATAAAGAACGAAAATCAGGACGCGCTTAAAGCCAATGTGCGGAACATCAAGACCAAGTACATGGACTACAATGACGCCGTTACCAACCCCGCCCGTGAACGGCTGGACTTGCCTATCCGGGACCAAAACCCCACGCCCAAGCCGAAGCCCATGAGCCACCCTACGCTTGAAGTATTGCCGATAAACAGCCGCCAGCATATAGCGGCGGCTATCAACCAGGCGACCGGAACAAAGACAAAGCCGGAAGACGCTTACGGGGCGCATGGGGAACCTGAATTGGACAATAGTTTGCAAAAGAACTGAGAACACAAGAATTGATCAAAAGTCAACAAGAATTGAGAAGCGCTTTGGCGCCTCTCGTTTCATACTTAGTCCATGGCAAAGATTCAGAACATTCAAATACGAGACCCTGTAAAAGGACTTTGTATCGGGAATCGCTACTACGGGTATGAAGGGTTAATAAAACTTTTTTTATACAAATCAATTCTATTTGGAGGAATCAAGATGAAAAGAATTTTGTGTGCGGTTATCACTCTTGTCGCCCTGGGAGCGTCGGCCTTTGCAGGAGGAAGCAGAGCTCAACAACCGAGCGGTGGTTCCCAGTCGCAGTCGCCTCAGCCTGCTGCAAGCGGCAGTACGACTGTTCGCTGGGCTTATTGGGGCGCGCAATCGCGGGTGGAAATCAGCCAGCAGGCGATCAACCTGTTTCAGGCAGCCAATCCCGGCATCACAATCAGCCCGGAAGTATCAGGCGGGTCTGGCGATCACTTCCCCAAGATTGACACCCAGCTTGCTGGCGGTAATGGCCCTGACATTATCCAGATGGGTGGAAACATCAATGACTATGTTGTCCGAGACGTCTTACTGCCTCTGGATCAGCACGTGGGGAGCCTGATTGACACAAGTGCGATTGACGCGGGGGGCCTTGCCACTGGCGTCATTGGCGGCAAGCTCTACGGTCTTTCCACTGGCGGCACGATCCCAACGCTGGTGTACAACAAGTCCCTGCTTGAGCGTGCCGGCGCGCCGCTCCCGAAGGTCTCCATGACCTACGACGAATTCCGCGACTACCTCATGACGATTAAGCCGCTTCTCCCCAACGGCGTGTATCCGATGATGGACATTGGCGCACTCTCATCCAACTCTACCCCCTTTGGCTACTGGCTCCGCTACAACGGAACGCCAATATACGTTGAGGAAAGCAGGTCCACGCAGGTTACCGCGGAAGTGGCGCAGAAGTATCTTGAGCTGTTTAAGGACTACCGCGATAACGGCCTGGTTCCGCCCGCCGACGTTGCCGCTGGTTTCGCGGAAACCAACGCCGACAGTTCGTCCCTGATTGCCGGAAAAACAGCCTTCACCTTCATCGTTTCGACCCAGCTTGCCGGCTATCAGGCCATGACGCAGGATGAACTTAGTCTGATTGAGCTTCCCGGCGCCGAGGCAACAAAGGCGCTCTGGGTACAGCCAAGTCAGTTCTACACGGTGAACAAGGATTCCAAGAACATTGAGGCAGCGCTGAAGTTCATCAATTTTCTGGTGAACAGCCCTGACGCGGCAAAGGTTCTCGGCAATGATCGCGGCGTATCCTTCTCTTCAACCGCCCGCGCTGGCATCACTTCCGCAAGCGCCGCCGACCAGAAGCTGATTGAATACCAGAACGTCGCTGGCCCGCATACCTCTGCGGAGACCCCGCACCTGCCCAATGACACCGAACTGAACAGCACCCTATACCTGCTTTACCAGCAGGTTGCCTTTGGTCAGGTCAGCACTGCTCAGGGCGGTCAGCAGGTTTACGAGATGATTGTGCGCCTTATCAATAAGTAAGCGCGCCCTTACCGTTCTTATCAAAAGCGCGAGACCTGCCGGCCGCAGGTTCCGCGCTTTTGTTTTCTGCAATAAATACTATTGATAAAATCTCTCAAGACGGGGATCAGTATTGATTATCATAATAGTAGTCCCGCAAAACAGACCGTAATGAGCGGCTCCCTACCGGTAATGAGCGGCTCCCTACCAGTAATGAGCGGCTCCCTACCGGTAGGGAGCGCCTCCCTACCAGTAATGAGCGGCTCCCTACCAGTAATGAGCGCCTCCCTACCGGTAATGAGCGCCTCCCTACCGGTAATGAGCGCCTCCCTACCAGTAATGAGCGGCTCCCTACCGGTAATGAGCGCCTCCCTACCGGTAGTAATCAGCAATGAAGGAGAAAAAGTCTGAAGGAGACCTGTGAGGAAATAGGGGAATGAAAAGGGTATCCACCATGAAGGCAATTAGGGCAAGATTTTGTCAGCGTTATCGATACTTGATATTACTCTAATTTTGTGCTTTAATTCTATCAGTTACAAAGAGATAGTAAAATGATCTAGAATCGCCTCCTAAGCGGCAGGCCAGCAGTTTGATTCTGCTCTGGATCATATAGTGGGTCTGCGATGTAAAAATGCGCGGACATCATCACTTAATGCAGGAGGAAAACATGCAAGGGACGATGAAAGTTGCCATTATGACGGGGATTGGGAAGATGGACTATACGGAACGTCCGATTCCTCAGCCTAGGGCGGATGAGGCGCTGGTCAGGCTGGAATATGTGGGCATTTGCGGTAGCGATATGCACTACTATGAGGAGGGGCGTATCGGAGACTACATCGTGGAGCCGCCGTTTGTGCTGGGACACGAGCCCGGGGGCGTGGTGGTGGAGGTGGGCGCTGAGGTGAAGCACCTCAAGGTTGGGGACCGCGTGGCACTGGAACCGGGTAAGACCTGTGGGAAGTGCGCGTTTTGCCGCGAAGGGAAGTACAACCTCTGTCCTGATGTGGTGTTTTTCGCCACGCCGCCGGTGGACGGGGTGTTTCAGGAATATGTGGCGCACGAAGCAGCGCTTTGCTTCAAACTGCCTGACAACGTGAGTACCCTTGAAGGCGCGCTTATTGAGCCGCTTGCGGTGGGTTTTCACGCCGCGAATCAGGGCGGCGCTCATGTGGGGCAGACTGCTGTGGTTTTCGGTTCGGGCTGTATTGGACTGGTGTCAATGATGGCGCTCAAGGCGGAGGGCGTGTCGCGGGTGTACCAGATCGACCTTATGCAGAAGCGGCTTGATAAGGCGCTGGAACTGGGCGCGGATGGCGTTATCAACCTGAAAGAGCGTGATCCGCTTGAGGCAGTGGAAGAACTTACCGGCGGGCGAGGCTGTGATCTTGTCATTGAGACATCGGGCGTAGAAGCCGCTGCCCAGCAAGCAATACAACTCACGCGCAAAGGCGCTACTATCGTCATGGTGGGTTACAGCAAGACCGGCATGGTGAATCTGCCCATGAGTGTCGCTTTGAACAAGGAACTCACCTTCAAAACCGTGTTTCGCTATCGCCACATCTATCCGATGGCGATTGACGCAGTGGCTGCGGGTAAGGTGAACCTGAAGGGTATAGTTACCAATATCTTTGAGTTCAGCGATATTCAGAACGCTATGGACAAGAGCATTGCGGACAAGGCAAACATCGTAAAGGCAGTGGTGAAAATAGGTTAGAACTATAAAGAAAATGATAGAAAAGAGTTGACAGCTTTAGAAAATCGGATAAGAATAAAGAAAGGCGAACTTTCGCTTTAATTCATTCTTTTCTAAGGAGGATTTTATGAAAATCCAAAAAAGAGTTCTGGCGGTTCTGGCGGTTCTTACTTGTAGTGTAAGTTTAGCGTTTGCTGGCGGCGGGCAACAGTCATCTGGTGCAGCGGCCACGGAGGCAGCTCCGGCTGCGGCTCCGGCATCGAAGATCATCGTTACTTTTGCGGGAACCGAAGCGGCCACCACCGGCCAGAGCCGCATGATGCAGGAAGTGGCGGACAAGCTGAACGCCTCTGGCCGTTTCAACGCCGATGTGCAGGTCAACGGCGCTCTGTCGGGCGACACTGACAACCTGGTAACCCAGGCAAAACTCGGCATCCCCCTAGTAGTCCCTTCCGATCCCGGAAGGCTGGCCAGCCAGTTCAACATTCCGGACCTCAATATCCTGATGGCTCCTTACGTACTGACGGATAAGGCGGTTCTGGAAAAGCTACCCGACATCGCACTCTTTAAGGAGTGGCAGGCCCAGCTTGAGGCGCAGGGAATTACATTTGTGGCGGATATGTACAACGGCTTCCGCAGCTTCTACACTACCACCCCGGTAAACACCGTGTCCGACCTCAGTGGCCTGCGGATCCGCGGCTTTGGCAACAACATTGGCAACGCCCTGTCCAAGTACCTTGGGTTTGCCAACATCGGTATCTCCTGGGGCGAAACGCTTCCCGGCATCCAGCAGAAAACCCTGGACGGCTGCGAAATTCAGGTTGCCGCCGCCTATGGCGCGGCCATCTACGAAGTCGCCAAATACCTGGCTCTGACCAATCACTACCTGCTTCAGTCATCCTTCGTCTGCTCCACGCGGCTCCTCAATGCCATGCCCGAAGCGGAC
>JAITIX010000032.1 GCA_031279205.1 Treponema sp.
AAGCCTCGACCATCGTTAATGACGTTATGCTTCAGGTTCAATCAATTGTGTCGGCGGTGGAACAACAATCCGCGTCCACCAAGTCTATAACATCGCTGGTGAATGAGGTGAGCGGCATCGCGCTGAACAACAACAAGGCGATCTCTGAGGTTGATGAGGAACTGCAGGCGCTCAAGAAAAAATCCGCCGAACTGCTGGATTTAGTCGCCGAATTGCGCGCTTAATTGGGTATGGGCGGCTTCAGCCTGCCGGAAGAGCTGATGCTTGATGAGGACTACAAACCCTCTCCCTTCTGGGACTATATCCGCCGCGCTCGCTTTGCTTATCATTGGCTTCCTGTGGTTCATGGTGAAGCCGCTCCTGACATGCAGTGCCAATGACGCGCCGTTTCTCAAGCGCCTTTGTTAAGAACGCGCCAGTTCCCTTATTAGGAACACATCGGTTCCCTTATTAGGAACGCATCGGTTTCTCAGCAACACTATGTGAGAATGTCCCACCTTTAGGTACGGTCAGATGATTGTCAAGCGCTTTTTTCTTTGCTATTCTCCTTGAGTAAGGAGACGCGTTTGTCGTATTCAATCAAAGAGGTTTCGGAAAAAACTGGTCTGGCCCCGCATGTCTTGCGTTACTATGAGAATGAAGGCCTCCTGCCAAGTGTGGCACGGAGCAGGAGCGGTATACGTCGTTACTCGGAGAATGACCTTGAATGGCTCAGTTTGATCTGCTGTCTCAAGAATACGGGTATGTCCATCAAGCAGATCAAGAACTTCGTAGAACTGAGTCTTGAAGGGGATACGACTCTGCAAGAGCGCTGCAAACTGCTGCGGGAACACAAAAAAAACGTGGAAGCCCAAATACTGGAGATGCAGAAACATCTGCAAAAAGTAACCCACAAGATTGAATACTTCAGTAAAAAGTCTCTGCTCCAAGCGGGGATTAAACTCCATCGCGAGTAAGGGGTGGTCGCGCTTCATGCGAGCGTGTGGATAGAAACACGCGGCTGAGGTGTGTGAAGCGGCTGGGGCTCAGGCAAACAAACAAAGGTGGTTAAATATGTGCCTTACCGACATCGTGATCGTGCTTTGCCGGCCAGAAGAGGCGGGTAACGTGGGTGCTGTGTGCCGCGCCATGAAAAACGCGGGGCTTGCCTCGCTCCGGCTTGTCTCGCCGGCCTCACTCGACGAAAACGTGGTTAGGGCGCGGGCGATTCATGCGGCTGAGGTGTGGGAGGCGGCGCAGGTGTCAGACACTTTGGCGGAGGCTATCGCGGACTGCTCGCTCGTTGTCGGCACGACCCGGCGTCGGGGAAGCCGGCGTAAGTCTGTTACCCTGCCGCCGGAGGAATTGGCGCTGTTCCTCCGGGAACGCGCCGGCAAGTCCGCGCTTGTCTTTGGTAATGAACGCACTGGCCTTGAAGACGCGGAGCTTGCTCTGTGTAACTTTGCCTCTCATATTCCGGCTAACGATGCTTTTCCCTCATTAAACCTTTCCCACGCTGTGCAGATATACGTCTACGCGCTCTTTCGCGCCCTGAGCGACTGTACTGCGGTAAGAGGGGAGTGGGTTCCGCTGGAACAGGCGCGGCTTGAGCAGCTTGTACAGCGGATCAGTGATTCCCTATCCCTGCTGGGGTTTTATAAACGCCCTGGACGGGAAGAACAGGAACGGTTTTTACGGGATGTCTTTGCCCGCGCAAGTTTAACCGAGCGGGAAGCCGCATACATGGGCGACCTTTTTTCTAAAACAGCACGACTTGCGTTAAAGACAGCGCTCAAAGGCGACGCTATCGAGCCGGCTTCTCACGCTTAAACAGCCAATAGCCGAGTAGCAGGACTTTATAGTAGAGATAGGGGAAGAACCTAAAAAAAAGGAGCGGTTTCTGGAGATAGATTCCTATCCAGTCGAAGCCGTGGTTAAAAGCAAAGTCGGACGGGTGCCGTTTTTTCTTCGAGAAAACGTCGTAGATATCACTGCACCACAGCCGTAGTCCCCTGTTTAACTCGGTGGTGTGTCGCGCTATCCATTGCTCTTCCCCGCGAACCCCTTTTCCCACCAGCAGTAACGATGGCGCTGCCTTTTTGATCGCTTTAATGATAAAGCTCGCATCCTGTTTCTTAAAACCGCCCTCATAACGACCCACAATATGCAGGCGGGGAAAGGTTGAGCGTACGTTGTTTTCGGTCTTCTTAAGCACTTTGAGCTTACCGCCCAGAAGATATATGGACAATTCCCGCTCCTCAAGGATGATGAGTAGCTTGATGATGAAGTTAAAAGGCATGTGACGTACAACTTTTTTACCGGTAAGAAAGCGCATCCCGCTCACCAGGCTGTTTGAGATGGGAATCACAAGGGCGGCGTTCATAATGTAGGAACGGTATTCTCCGTTTCCCTGCGCCCGCAGGAGGTCCCAGAGTGAAAGAAGGACGATGTTTTTTGCTTCTTTTGATTGCACAAGTTCGTTAATAATAAGGGGTAGTCCCTCTTCCGGCACAATATCCACCGGAACATTCAGGAAATTTATCCGTTCTCGTAACGGTGTTACTGTCTCGCGGAACTGTTCAGTATCCATGATGCTCGCTCCAAAAGTATGATACGTATTGCCGCGACGGCATATACGGCGGCGGTCTCAGTCCGCAGTATCGTGTTTCCCAGCGTAAGCGCGGTAAACCCAGCCGCTGCAAATCGCGATGCTTCATTCGGTGAAAAGCCTCCCTCCGGTCCGACCGCCAACGCGATAGACTTACAGGTATCGCTATGCTCAAGGCAGGCGTGAAAACTCACAAGCGCAGCTTGTGCCACAAGCGGATGAAGCATGATGCCCTTCACTCCGGCGCCGTGCTGTTCTTGCATGGCATTCCAATGTTGTAAAAGTCCGTCAAAACTGAGCGGCGCGTGAACCACAGTAGCGACACTGGAACCGCTTTGCTGGCGCGCCTCTCTGACAATCCGTTCCCAACGCGCTATCCTGTCTTTATCATCGGCTATTTTTGGAACTGAATGTGCGGAAGTAAAGGGAACGATCTCCGCGACCCCGCACTCAACCGCCTGCCTCACGATAAGGTCCATCTTCGTGCCTTTGGGCAATGCCTGAAACAGGCTTATCAGCGGAATAGCCACTGACTGCATACGTGCCGGCGCTGCATCTGCGATGCGCTCGCCCTCAAGCCAATTTCCGCTAACAGCCCGCACTCGTATCCGCGCTGTTTCCCCATTGGGCAAGAGTGCGTTAAAAACCGTCCCTGCCGTGAAGCGCCGCACTCGCGCCAGATAGTGATAGTCTGTGCCGGACAAACGGACTATCCCCAATTCATCAGGCGCAGATCGCAGGATAAACTGTTTCATGAAGCCTGAGCGAACTCTTCTTCCTTCGCGGCCTCTTCCTGGAGCGCCTTCAGGGTTTTTGTGGTTTGCATCAGCGTATTATAGTTGCCTGAGCGGAGAATGTTCATCGCTGCCTGAAGCTGTACATCGTATTCAAGGTCATAGACTGGCGCGACACTCGTCCGATTCTGCTCGTTTCTGATAAGTCGGCGGAGCAGGGATTCGTCAAGCTTATACTCGCTGTTGAGTTCCTTCGCCAAAGCCGCTATATCGTTCCCGCTGGCTTGGGGATTCTTTTTGATAAAGTCTGGTATCCTGTTTGCCATGATAAGGGAGTTCAAAGCCTCTGCATCATCGTCGGTGAATTCCGGGAATAGCACTTCCTGATCCGGCGGAATCCCGATCTTGTCGATGTTGACATCACTGGGCGTATAGTAACGGGCGACTGTGATCTTGAAGCCGGTAGGGGTGTTGTTCAATGGATAAACCTGCTGCACCGAGCCTTTGCCAAATGACTTTTCGCCCACCAGGTAAGCGCGTCCCCGGTCCTTGAGCGCACCAGCCACGATTTCCGACGCTGACGCCGATCCCCGGTTAATCAGCACGATGAGCGGCATGGTTGACGGAACCTCCGTGGCTCTTCGGGCGCTGAACACACGGTTTTCCTGGGGCAATCGGGACTTGGTGCTGACTACAACCCCTCCTTCAAGGAAGAGATCGCTGATATCAACCGCTGAATTCAGAAGCCCACCGTAGTTATTACGCAGGTCAAGGATAAGCGCTTTGTAGTTATGACTCTTAAACTCGGCAATCGCGTATTTTGAGCGTTCCAGTGTATGCGGTGTAAAGGTGAGCAGTTTGAGATACCCAATATCGTCCCCGATCATGGCGTATTTTGTGGTGGGAACTTCGATGATAGCCCGCGTCAGACTAACGGGAAACTCAAGTTTTTCACCGCGGCGGATAACGAGATCAACGCTTTGCCCGGGCGTGCCGCGCAGTCGCGCCAGCACTTCGTCCATCGTGAGTACATCGGTGGACTCGTCGTTTATCTTGATGATGAGGTCGCCTGGGTTAATCCCGGCGCGCCAGCCCGGCGTGTCCTCTATCGGGGAAGCCACTTCTATATACGTCTTCCCGTCAGCCTGTTCATCTGAAGGTGAGATATACAACCCTACACCGCCAAAACTGCCTTGCGTGGTATCGGAGAGGTCGATCATGTCCTGCTCCGTCAGGAAACTCGAATACGGATCGCCCAGGGCCTCAAACATACCGGCCATAGCCCCTTCATAAAGGGTTTGAGCTTCCACTTCATCCACATAGTGCCGCTGGATAAAGTCAAACACGTCCTGAATAATCGAGGTATACTGACTGGTATATTGAGTCGTAGTCGTTCCCCTGACCTCACGCCCCTGCGCCTCGGCGCCAGGCACTAATACAAGGATAAAAACGCCACACAGGACTGCTGTAGCCATAACCCAGATAAAAGAGAGGGGAACCAGTTTTTTATAAACATAAAAGTTTTTCATACGTAATCTCCATAACGCGAAATAATACCAAATACCACTATATTGAGCAAGATGAATCAAGCTGTCGCATTAAACCTGAAATCATGCGTTGCGTTTACTTGACCTTTATATAGTCGGATAAGTATGTTCTTTACCATAACAAACATAAATAAACAAAAAGGGATGAAATCATGTCAGATATTAAAGAAGAAATCGCTCCTGAAGATGAGCCAAACGTGAAAGCGCCGGATGCGGCTCAAGCCGAAGCTCCTTGTGACGGAGAAGTGGTGGCAGAAGAACAGAGTCCCGAAGAACGCTTGGCAGACCTTGAAGCGCAAGTCGCGCAGGCCAACGATCAATTTCTGCGTAAGGCTGCGGAGTTCGAGAACTTCCGCAAGCGCATGAATCGGGAGAAACAGGACGCCATTGATTTCGCCAATCAAGCCCTGCTCCTCGACATTATCGAAATCATTGATGACTTTGACCGAGCTATCAAGTCAGCCGAAACGTCAAAGGACTTTGAGAGCTTTTACAAAGGCGTTGATATGATCGAGAAGCGCCTGAATTCCCAACTGGAAAATAAGTGGGGACTCAAGCGCTTTGACTCGACAGGGGAACCATTTGACCCTAATCGGCACGAGGCGATCATGATGGAAAAGTCCGCAGACATTGATGAACCAGTGGTGCAGGAAGACTTCGTTAAAGGCTATACCCTCAAAGACCGTGTGATCCGAAGCGCTAAGGTCAAGGTACTCATGCCTGAAGGAACACAGGAGGCATAAAAAACGGAGCTATTTACTACCCGCTATCCGCTAATTTAAGTATGTTTTAGTCATAACAATAATAATAAGGAGCTATAAAAAATGAGTAAAATAATCGGTATTGACCTGGGGACCACAAACTCCTGTGTATCTGTGCTTGAAGGCGGCGAGCCTATCGTCATTCAGAACTCCGAAGGTGGACGCACAACCCCCTCAATCGTTGGCTTTACCAGCAAGGGGGAGCGCGTGGTGGGACAGCCCGCCAAAAACCAGCGCATTACGAACCCGGAAAATACGATCTTTTCAATCAAACGGTTTATGGGGCGCCGTTATTCTGAAGTAAGCAACGAGATGGCGCGGGTTCCCTACCATGTGGTTGAGCAGGGAAACGATGTTCGTGTTGACATTGGTGGGAAAAAATACTCCCCGCAGGAGATTTCCGCGTTTGTTCTTCAAAAGATGAAGAAGACGGCTGAGGATTATCTGGGTGAGACCGTCAGCGAGGCTGTTATCACCGTGCCGGCGTACTTCAACGATGCCCAGCGGCAAGCCACAAAAGACGCGGGCAAGATCGCGGGACTTGATGTCAAGCGCATCATCAACGAGCCGACCGCCGCAGCTCTGGCGTTTGGGCTTAACAAAAAAGACCAGAAGAAAGACATGACGGTCGCGGTCTATGACCTGGGAGGTGGAACTTTCGACATTTCCATTCTGGAGCTGGGCGACGGCGTCTTTGAGGTAAAGTCTACCAACGGCGATACCCACCTCGGCGGCGATGACTTTGACCAGCGCATTATGGAGTGGCTTATCACCGAGTTCAGGCAGGATACCGGGATTGACCTTGGTCAGGATCGCATGGCTCTGCAACGCCTCCGTGAGGCTGCCGAAAAAGCCAAGATTGAGCTTTCCGCCATGCAGACCACTGAGGTGAACCTGCCATTCATCACCGCCGACGCCTCCGGTCCCAAACACTTGCAGAAAACGCTTAGCAGAGCCAAGTTTGAGCAGATGGTCAGCGATCTGCTTGAGCGTTCAAAAGAACCGTGCAAGAAGGCGCTCAACGACGCGGGTCTCACCTCAGACAAGATCGACGAGGTTATCCTCGTGGGCGGTTCAACCCGTATTCCGGCGGTTCAGCAGATCGTCAAAGACCTGTTCAAAAAAGAGCCAAACAAGGGTGTGAATCCCGATGAAGCGGTTGCCATTGGCGCGGCTATTCAGGGCGGCGTGTTAAGTGGTGGCGTGAAAGACGTGCTTCTGCTCGATGTTACCCCGCTTTCGCTCGGCATCGAAACACTGGGCGGCGTTATGACCAAGCTCATCCCGCGCAACACGACTATTCCAACCCGGAAAAGCCAGACATTCTCCACAGCCGCTGATGGTCAGACCGCTGTTACCATCCATGTGCTTCAGGGCGAACGCGAAATGGCTAACCAAAACCGCACTTTGGGTAACTTCAACCTCGAAGGCATTCCGCCAGCGCCGCGCGGCGTTCCCCAGATCGAGGTTACGTTTGACATTGACGCCAACGGCATTGTCCACGTTTCCGCTAAGGATATGGGTACAGGCAAGGAACAGAAGATACGCATTGAAAGCTCCTCCGGTCTTTCCGACAACGACATTGAGCGCATGGTTAAGGAAGCCGAGATGCACGCTGAGGAAGATAAGCGTGAGCGTGAAAAGGCTGAGGTTCGCAACGAGGCTGAGCAGATGATCTATGCCACTGAGAAGAACATCAAAGACCTGGGCGACAAGGTCAATGCTGACGACAAAACCAAGACCGAGGAAGCCATTGCCGCGCTCAAACAGGCGCTGGAAGGCGGCGATATCCAGACCATCAAGGACAAAACCGAAGCCTTAAAGCAGATTTCCTACAAGATCGCCGAGGAAATCTACAAGCAGTCCGGTGCGCAACAACAAGCCGGCGCAGACCCCCAGGCTGGACCATCCGCCGGACCCGATCAAGGCGGCGCGTCCAATACCAAAAGCGCCGAAGACGCGGATTACGAAGTGGTCGATGATAAGTAGTGAGTAGGGCTTAGTGGATAGGAGAGATAGAGACTCGGCTCTCCACTATCCACTAGTCGTTACCGCTAATCACAACAAAGGAAAGAAATGTGGCAAAACGTGATTACTATGAAGTGCTGGGTGTTCAGCGGAACGCCAGTAAAGATGAAATAAAGAAAGCCTACCGAAAACTTGCTATCCAGTATCACCCGGATAAGAATCCAGGGAATAAAGAAGCGGAAGAAAAATTCAAGGAAGCAACCGAAGCCTATGAAGTGCTGTCCGATGACCAAAAAAAGGCTGCTTATGACCAGTTCGGCTTTGCGGGCGTTGAGGGTATGGGCGGTCAGCGTGATTATTCACAAACGTTTCGGGGCTTTGAGGACATTTTTGGTGATCTCTCCGGCTTCTCCAGTATTTTCGATACCATCTTTAGCGGAAGCGGCGGCAGTCAGCGCTCATCAAGCAGGTCGGGCGGCTCTCGGCAAGGCGCCAACCTGCGCTACGACATCGAAATACCGTTCAAGGATGCCGTGTTTGGAACCAAAGTGGAGGTACAGTATTCCCACAACGAAGCCTGTCCCTCCTGCAAAGGCACGGGCGCGACTGGCGGCTCCGGGAAAAAAGTCTGCCACACCTGCGGTGGCACAGGTCAGGTGCGGCAAAGCATGGGCTTTTTCTCCATGCCCTCAACCTGCCCGGCTTGTAACGGCGAGGGGCATATCATTGAACACCCCTGTAAGGATTGCGGCGGCTCTGGTACACAGAAAAAACGACAAAAACTCATGGTTGCAATACCAGAAGGCGTAGACGACGGACGAAAAGTGCGTATCCCACGGCAAGGAGACGCCGGCGCAAATGGCGGTCCCGCCGGAGACCTGTTTGTGGTTATCCACGTGAAGGCTCACGAATTCTTTGAGCGCCAGAACGCCGACCTTTACTGCGCGCTGCCAATTTCAGTGAGTCAGGCCGCGCTTGGAGCGGAGATTCACGTCATGACGCTGGATGGCAAGACAATCAAGGTTAAGGTTCCCGCTGGCGTGCAGAATGGCAAGTTACTCCGTGTGCGCGACGAAGGCGTGCCTTCCAATGGCAGACGAGGCGATCTCTATATCAAACTCATCGTACAAATTCCCGTAAAACTGTCCCGCCGGGGCAGAGACCTGCTCGAAGAACTTGCCCGCATTGAAGGCGAGGACGATTCCCCCAAGCCAATCCCCCTGGCCGAACTTACCTCCTAATCGTTTTGTTGAGAAGGCCAAGGGATACTGAGAAACGCGCGCCAGCTTCCTCTACGCGCGCCGGTTCTTTGCCATACGGTTGGCATGAAACACAAACTACCCGTTGATATTCAGAACTTTATAAGCCTTCGACAAGAAGGCTGTCTCTATGTGGATAAGACCGCCCGTATCCACGAGGACTATCTATTGCCGTGGCGGGGAAGTGTCAAGACGGGCGTGAACTTTGACCACGATAAGCGGACTATAGGCGAGTGGCTGGTGGAGAACAATGGCGGCTAATGAGTTATCGAGTACCCAGCGTATAGTGAGGACAATACAATCCATCCCTGCCGGTAAAGTATCCAGCTACCGCGACGTGGCGTTAGTTGCTGGACTTCACAACGGGGCGCGGCAAACCGCGCGTGTGCTGCACTCACTGTCGCAGAAGGAGCATTTACCCTGGCACCGCGTGATCAAGGTGGATGGTCATATCGCGCTGCCGAGCGGCGGAGGCCGTGAATTGCAGATTGCGCTGCTGCGTTCCGAAGGTGTGGAGGTATCGGAACAGGGTGTTGTTGATATGCAGCGCTATGGATGGGGCGTTTCCGGAGTTCCCGTATACCCATCCAAATAACCTTGCAACAAGGATACTTAGATGTGGACAGCTATTGACACTTGACATTTGTTGGTGGATCACAAATACGGCGTTACGCTCAAGGCTAACGACTTGAAAAAAGCCATTAGCATCAAAAACCTGTTTGAAACCATCCGCGCTTACCAGACAAACAGCCAGAGGAACCCCGCGTTGATAAGGGCGCGGCTGATTACCGCTCTTTTAGACGACTACAAGGAGAGAAGGGCTTCAATCATGTTAGTCGTCTAAAATCCTTTTACGGTATAATCGCTTCTATAATATCACTCCACGGACCCGCTTCGCCTTTGGCATTCTCGTAACAGGCCACGTAGTAAACCCGCTTCCCCCGGTCTTCCTCATTGTAGTCAAACACTTCCGTTGGTTTCCGGCGGAATATCGAATGGCGCAAATCATCGGCGTTGGCAGGCGCCGTGTCCCGGATTTCCCACACATACCGCACCCCGTAAGCATCATCCGGCTTGGCCTTTTTGCCAGTGGCCTGATTGATTGCCGTTACCGTATGCTGGCGGTTGTTTGTGGGCTGCACTTTCAGCGTGGGGCGACTCGTGGGTCTCGGCTTGGGCGTAGGTTTCCGATCGCGTATATGCAAGCCCAGGCGTTCGCGGTTCGCGTCAGTAACCGCGTCATTGTAGTCGAGGTATTTGTTCTTAATACTTCGTACATTGGCTATAAGCGCGTCTCGCTTTTCGTTCTTTTCAATGATAAGCGCCTTTGTGCCGTTCTCGCCATTCGCCGCCTCGTACGCTGTTTCGTAGGCGACGACCTGTACGCTCAAGCCGCTTGTAACCTCCGTGGGGATATTCCACGCCGTAGCATTCTCTCCAAGCACCTTGCTGAAATTCTTGAGCCATTCCAGTTGTTCCGCTCCCTTTATAGGGATAAAATCAGACATAAGTTCCTCCATATCTATTGTCTTTTCGTCCGACTTTTGCCGCCAGACTGTCCACGGAAAACCGCAGACATGAATAGTATACCATAAGACCCATGCCTTAGGTAAATAGATTTAGGCGGTTTATAAAACTGCCTAAGAGTCTTCCAAAACTACCTAGGAATTTTTATAAACTACTCAGGCAGTTTTATAAACTACTCAGGCGGTTTTATAAACCGCTCAGGAATTTTATCAAACTGCCAAGGAATTTTTATAAACTACTCAGGCGGTTTTATAAACCGCTCAGGAATTTTATCAAACTGCCAAGGAATTTTTATAAACTACTCAGGTGGTTTTATAAACTACTCAGGAATTTTATCAAACTGCCAAGGAATTTTTATAAACTACTCAGGCGGTTTCATCCGAGAGTCGGGGATGCATGGGTCAGGGCGAGGTAGATTTGGTACCAAAAGGCCGCCATCGCGCCGCCCCATAAGAAGATGTTGAGGGCGTACTAAAAGTATCGTGAACTAGCTGTTAACTGTAAAATATGGTAGCATAATGCGGTTTCATAATGTTGAAACCGCGAGCTTTTTTATAACGGGAGTTTTTTTGTGCAAAAACCAATTCTAGTGGTATTGGCGGCGGGTATAGGAAGTCGCTACGGGGGCTTAAAGCAGCTTGATCGCATCGGCAAAAGCGGCGAAGTCCTGCTGGACTATTCTGTCTATGATGCGCTCCGCGCTGGCTTTGAGAAAGTCATCTTCATCATTAGGCATGATATTGAGAAAGACTTCAGGGAACTGGTTCTCAACCGTATGGGAACGCGGGTGGCGTATGAACTGGCGTTTCAGGACTTGGATACCCTGATTCCGCCGGAAGTATACGCCGAGTCGCGGCGTATCAAGCGCACCAAGCCTTGGGGAACGAGCCACGCCCTGCTCTGCGCGGCGGACAAGATCGACGCGCCCTTTGCGGTGATTAACGCTGACGATTTTTACAGTAAAGAGGCTTTTGAGGCGCTTGGCGCGTACCTTAGTTCACCCGATGTGAATGAAGGCGCCATCGTACCGTACCGGCTCGACAAAACGCTCAGTCCTCAAGGAAGTGTGGCGCGCGGGGTCTGTGGCATTGAGAATGGCTACCTTGTTTCTGTGGAAGAGCTTACGGCGATTAGCCGACGGGATGGACGTATCTTCAACACAGCGCTGGACGGCACGGAGCGCGACCTTGCGCCGGATACGCCGGTATCAATGAACTTCTGGGGCTTTCCGCTGGAGGCCATTCCCCCCATACGCCGCTGCTTTGAGGAGTTTCTCAAGACCTCAGCCGGCAGACCCACGAGCGAGTGCTACATTCCTCGCGTTGTTGACCAGCTTATCAAAGAAAAGGCGCTTTCGTTCAAGGCGTTACATGCTGATGCGGACTGGTTTGGCGTTACCTATAAGGAAGACAAGGTAAGTACGATTGCGCGTGTTGCTGAGCTTGTGGCGCGCGGCGTTTATCCCGCGTCTTTGTGGGTATAGCTGTGCAAGACACATCGCAAACCGCGTTGGCGCGTGCGGCGGCGCTGGACTTCGCTATCTATGGAGACCTTGAGAGCATCGCGCCGTTTGGCGGTGGTCTTATCAACCATACCTTTGTGTCGGTCTGGGACCAAGCTGGAACCCGCGTCCGCT
Source organism: Treponema sp. (assembly GCA_031279205.1). Classification (GTDB taxonomy): domain Bacteria; phylum Spirochaetota; class Spirochaetia; order Treponematales; family Breznakiellaceae; genus JAIRMT01. The sequence goes on from JAITIX010000032.1 coordinate 12,020, forward strand.
ACTTGCACCAGCGCATCAACGACAAGGTGTTTACCCGTCCGGATCAGCTTATGGAGAATTTCGCGCGGGTAACGGCGCACATTGCCGCGAAAACCGTTGGTATGCCCGACCATAGCCGCCGTACCCTGACAGTAGTGAAGGCGCGCAGCGGCTTGCCCTACACCCGCGACGCTGAGGGCGGATGGTGGCGCGCCTACCTTTTTGTGGAGGGTGTGCGCGCCAAGGATGTGGCTTCTTCGCCCGAAGAGGCACGGGTTCTTGGGTCTGGCGTTGGGCGCTTTCAAAAGCAGCTTGCTGACTTGCCGCCTCCGCGTCTCCATGAGACCATCCCTAACTTCCATAATATGGAGACTCGTTACGCACGCTTTTACGCGGCGCTTGCTAGCGATCCGGTTAAGCGGGCGCACGGGGCGCGGGAAGAGATCGCGTTTATGGAAGCCAACGAGGAGCGGGGCATGATACTGATTCGCGGTTTGCAAAGCGGGCGTCTGCCGGAGCGTGTCTGCCATAACGATACCAAGATGAACAACATCTTTCTGGATGACGCCTCTGGTGAGGCGCTCTGTGTGGCTGACCTTGACACGGTGATGCCCGGAACCGTGCTTTTTGACGTGGGCGACCTCATACGCACTGTTTGCTCACGCGCTGGCGAGGAGGAACGCGACCTTGCCAAAGTCGCCTTTGACCAGCGTTTCTTTGACGCGCTCATCGCCGGCTATTGCTCGGAAGCGGACGACTTTCTCACTGAAGAGGAAAAGTGCCTCATCCCCGAAGCGGGCAGGAACATTACCCATATCATGGCTCTGCGTTTCCTCACCGACTACCTTGAGGGGGACCATTACTACGCGACATCGCGTCCGGGACACAATCTCGACCGTTGCCGCAACCAGATCGCGCTGATACAGTCCCTTGATGCGGCTCTGCGCGCTGGTGTCTGACTCCACCGCTAAGGCTGAGGGCGTGGATGCTCAGCCTGCGAGCGTGGCGAGTTTTTCTCGGATATACTCGCTCTTTTCTTTGAGACCAATGGCTCCTACAGCTAGAACCAGCACATTGGGGGCGTGAGGATCGAGTTTTACCTTGCCGCGCGATTCTTTTATAAGGCGAAGCAGGCGTTCAATGCTTATGCGGCTCACTTTGGCAAATTCAATGTGGATAAGTCCGGCGCGTTCCTTAAGTGAGGCTATTGCAAGGTCGCGGCAGAGGATGCGCAGTTCTGCCAGGGCAAGGAGCGAGGCAGCCTCGTCGGGCAGGGGGCCGAAGCGGTCAAGGAGTTCGGTATAAACATGTTCCAGTTCTTCTTTTTCACGCACTGCTGCGATTTTCTTGTATACTTCCATTTTTTCCTGCGACCCTTCGATGTATGAGTTGGGGATGAAGCCGGTGTATTCCAGTTCCATGAGTGTTTCGGTTTCGACTTCGTAGTGTTGATCCTCAAGCCGGTGGATCGCCTCGTCCAAAAGCTGGAGATAGAGGTCAAAGCCAACTGAGTATATGTCGCCGGATTGTTCACGGCCAAGTAGGTTGCCTGCGCCCCGGATTTCCATGTCTTTCATGGCGATTTTGAAGCCGGCGCCAAGCTCGGTGAAGTCGGATATTACCTGTAGCCGCTTCATTGCTAGTTCGGAGAGCGCCTGGTCTTTTGGGTAAAAGAGATAAGCGTAAGCTACGCGGTCAGAACGCCCCACGCGCCCCCGAAGCTGGTAGAGTTGGGACACGCCGTACATGTCAGCGCGGTCGATGATGATGGTGTTTACGTTGGGAATATCAATGCCGTTTTCGATAATGGTTGTGGATACCAGTACATGGAAGCCGCCGTGAATGAAGCGGTGCATCACATCTTCAAGTTCTTGAGCGTTCATCTTGCCGTGAGCAGTATCCACCAGCATCTCAGGGACCAGACGCTCCAGTTTGATACGGGTCTGGTCGAGGTCTTCGATGCGGTTATGTAAGAAGAAAATTTGGCCGCCGCGTTCTACTTCCTGCCGGATTGCTAGGGCGACCCGTTCCTCGTCATACTCCTCGACCACTGTTTCGATGGGGTGGCGGTTCTGGGGCGGTGTGCTGAGGAGGCTCATGTCGCGTATCTTCAGGAGGCTCATGTGCAGGGTTCGGGGTATGGGTGTGGCTGAAAGAGTGAGGCAGTCCACGTTGGTCTTGAACTGTTTGAGCCGTTCCTTGTCCTTAACCCCGAAGCGCTGTTCCTCATCAATGACCATGAAACCGAGGTTTTTGAACACCACGTCCTTTTGGATGATGCGGTGGGTTCCCACCAGCAGGTCGATTTGGCCATTTTTCACTGCTTCAAGGGTTTTCTTTACCGCGGACTTTTCAACGAAACGCGAAAGCATGGCTATGCGTATTGGGAACTGGGTAAAGCGCTCCTGAAAGTTTTCAAAGTGCTGTTCAGCCAATATGGTGGTGGGCGCGAGAAAGGCGGCCTGCTTGCCGCCCATGATGGCCTTGAAACAGGCGCGCACGGCGACTTCGGTTTTGCCATACCCAACGTCGCCGCAGACAAGGCGGTCCATGGGGTGTGGGCTTTCCATATCAGCCTTGATTTCTTCCACACAGCGGAGCTGGTCCTCGGTTTCCTCATAGGGAAAGGCGGCCTCGAACATGATCTGCCACTCGGTATCGCGGGGAAATGCGAATCCCTGAACCTGTTTGCGCTTTGAATAGAGTGTGATGAGCTGTTCGGCAATGTCCTCGACGGATTTTTTTACCTTACCTTTGCGGTTTTCCCATGATTTTGAACCGAGCTTATCCAGACGCGGCGCGGTTCCCTGGTTACCGATGTAGCGCTGTACGAGATTCACCTGCTCAATAGGCACAAAGACTACTTCGGCATCCTGATACTCCAGTTTTATGTAATCCCGCTCATTACCTAATGCCTTTACCCGCTCGATTCCCTTAAACAAGCCGATTCCATAGTTCACATGCACCACATAATCACCTGGGTTGAGTTCAACAAAGGTATCAATGGCCATGCTCTTTGTGTTTTTGAGTGAGCGGGGAGCGTGTTTGCGTCTGCCGAAGATCTCGTTCTCCGCAATCAGGATCAGTTTTATGTCGGGTAAAGAAAAACCTGCTGAGAGGGGATAGGGCATAATCGTCAAGGACTGAGCTTTCAGCTTTTTCTGTTTAGGGTCTATTTGAAAGTCTCTTAAGAGTTCCTCTATACGTCTGGCTTGGGTGTGGGATTCAGCGGCCACAAAGATACTCCATGCGTTTTGCATGAGCGCCGTGAATTCTTCCTTTAAGTAATTGATGTTACCGAAGAAGCTCCGACCTGGATCACTGGCGGCGGAATAACGGGTTGCGCCTTCTTCGCCGCCGCCGGTCATGGTCATAAAGGAGATGCGGCGGGGCGCTTTCTGAAACAGCGTACGAAATTCAAGCAGTATGCGTTCAGGGCGCGGGACTTCATGTTTCCGTATGGCAAGGCTGAAGAGCTTAAGGTATTCACGTTTCATGGCTTCGCGGGCGTTTTCAAGGCGCTCACGGTCAAGGTAGACAACGGTTCCGTTTGGGCCGAGATAGTCCAGCAGCGTTGCGCTCTGGGAGAAGGCCAGGGGGAAGAAGAGTTCCTCGCCGGCTGCCGTGCGTTTTTCCATAAGGCTTTCGAGGAGACTCACGCCATTGTGGGAGAATTCGTCAAAAGCCGCGAGATTGACGCTTAATGCCTCGATACGCTCATCAGACCAGACCACCTCCTTAAGCGGACGGATCACGAGTTCGCTCACTTTTTCCTGCCCGCTCTGGTCATGCGGATCAAAGCGCTTGATGGATTCCACATGGTTAAAATCAAACTGAACACGGTAGGCCAAGTCATCGCCAGTCATGAATATGTCGAGGACCTCACCACGCAGGGCGAATTCGCCATGTACCTGCACTCGTGGAACACGCGTGTAGCCATAGCGGGCAAGTATGGCGGCAAGCGCGACCGTGTCAAGCGTACCGCCGGTCTTAACCGTAACAAGCAGCGTGGATAGGTACTCTGGTGGTGGCAGCGGGGTGAGAAAGGCGCGTTGCGATGCGATGATGGCTGGCGCTTTATCCCGCACAAGCCCGCTTAGCAGAGCGCAGCGTTCTCCGAACACGGGCGATGACAGGGCTATATCACGGTAAGGGAGCGCGCCCCACCAGGGGAAAACCCGCGAAGGGATGCCGAGGCTTTCCATGTCGGAAGAAAAAGTAATAGCCTCGTTCTCGGTTGGGGCTATAACAAGGTATGGCCCTGCATCATGCTTAAAGAAAAGCGTGAGTAGCGTGGACATGAGTGCGCCATTAACCGCATCGATTTCCAGAGGGAAGCGCTTCTGCTTAAAGGCCGATATGACTGAAGAAACTGCCGGTGAAGCGGAAACGGCGCCTCCGATGGAAATGGCATTTCCGTCGGAAGCGCCGTTGAACGATAAGGTATTCATAATAGTTTACCGATTACTATAATAGATTTCTCGATCCTTTATAAAGACACATGGAGTATATGATGAAACAGCGTATTATCCTTATAGCGGCGCTTTCGATGGTGGCCTCTTTCAATATGTTCGCCGATGTTACTTTCAGTATTCGTTACTTTGACAAGCAGATATATTACACTGCTGGCTCGCCAATCTATGTGCAGGTAACGATAAACAATGATAGTCCGGCGCCGTTTCGCTTTAAACTGGCGGATGAGCGGGCGTTTTCCCTTGACTTTGAGGTGAGAACCCAGTCAAATGTGGCGCTGGCGAGTGCCGAGACTCTCATGCGTAAGCGGAACCAGAACCAGCAGGTGTTCTTTCGGGAGATTTCTCTGGAAAGTGGGGAGTCATTCTCGTTTGTTGAGGATATCCGTGACTATGTAACACTGTCGCAGAGTGGTTCTTTCGTGGTATGGGCATCGCTTTACCCGGAACTGTACCGTACAACAAATGCACGGGCGCTGGAATCGAACCGTCTCTCGCTCAGCATTCGTCCGGGCATACTGCCTGATGTCAATGGTGTGCCGCAGGAACTGGATTCGGCGACTAATGCCCTACTGGTACGGGAAAAATTGCCGCCGGATCAGGTGGTGGAATACTTCTTAACAGCGCGGCAAAGGTCTCAGTGGGAAAAATTCTTTTTATACCTTGACTTGGAGGCCATGATCGCCCGTGATAGTATGCGTCAGCGGGAATGGCGAGCTGAATCCGAGGAAGGCCGGCAGCGACTGCTGGCTCGTTACCGCGCCGACCTGCAAAGCGCGGTGATTGATGGGGATATTTCCATGATTCCCACAGAATTTCAGATCGAGCGAACCTCTTATACTGCTGACGAGGGAACCGTCATCGTTCAGGAAAAATTCAGGATAGGAAATAGCTTCACCGAGCGTAAGCGCTACACTTATTATCTGCAACGGAAGGACGATATCTGGACTATTGTGGATTACACGGTACTGAATCTGGGTACTGAATAGTGCAGTATGAAACTGCTCATGGTCATTGCCTCTGATGAGGTAAGCGAGCTTGTTTCCTTCTATATAAAACCCCTATGTTGTGACCTTATCCGTTATCGCTATGTTGTCAAGGCAATGGATAATCTTGATGAGATACAGGCTGATGCCATCATCATGAGTGCGAGTGATTTTCCCTGTCACTGGAAGACGCTCCTGCAATTCACGCAATGTATGGCGCGCCGTGTGCCCAAGCCTGCCTGCCCCCTGATCCTACTTCGAGGTGACTACTTTCCGCTCGACGAGGCATCCAAAGCGTTTTACATGGGCGTAGCCGCTCTGCTTGATGAACGGCTCGACAGGCCGTCTGATATTGATACGCTACGCCGTGTCATACAGAGCCTTGTCCCGACCGTTGTTAGCGAGCAGGACACACGGCGCTTCGGTTTCTTGCTCGTGAACCCGGTGAATGACCGCCTCGTTGCCGGTGAGGTCGTGGGTATTTCTGAGGTGCAACTATCGTTTTATCCATTCTCGTCTCTGTGGGATATTCCGCTTAACGCTGTACTGGAGGAATGTTCGCTCAGGGCTGGAGATGCCGTGCTTTCCCCGCGTTGTGTGCTTACACGGCATGGGCGTGTTGTACTACTGCGTTTTCTGTCGTTTCCTACAGACGAAGGCGCAATGTTCGCAGCCTACTTACAGGCTAACTTGTTATAGTGTTTGACACTGTGTCCAAGTTCTCTGGTGGGTGCGGCTTGACTACGCTTTAAAAGCTATCTATGCTTGTTTTCTATGTTAAGAGCTGTGTTTCCGGGGTCTTTCGACCCGCCCACGCTTGGGCATTTCAACATCATTGAGCGGGCAAGTGCCATCTTTGACGAGCTTATCGTAGTTGTGGCGGAGAATCGCCAGAAACGCTACTTTTTCTCCGCTGAAGAGCGGGTTAAGCTGATAGCAGACCTGACGCGGGAATATGTAAATGTGTCGGTGCTTGTCTGCGACAGGCTTATCGTGGAGTTTATGCAACAACATAATGCCCGCATCCTCTTGCGCGGCGTGCGGGGTAGTGACGACTTCTCCTATGAATTTGAGCTTTCCATGATGAACAAGGCGCTGAACCGGAATATCGAGACCCTGTTCATGACCACCGATCCTGAATACTTTGTGCTGAGGTCATCGTCGATCAAAGAACTGGCGTCCTTTCACGGAGACATCTCCGGCATGGTTCCCCCTTCGGTCGCTGAGGCGCTCAAGGCTAGGTTTTGAGCATGGACACGGTTTGCCTTGTGCGCGAATCTTGACACAAGGCAAGGATTTTTGGTATAGATAAATTATCTTTTGTTTAGTAAGGAGCGTTGTAATGGCTGTACCCAGATATAAAACGTCAAAGGCGAGAACGCGCCGTCGTCAGTCGATCAACATGAAACTTGTCGCACCTACTATGGTTGAGTGCGGTACCTGCGGTAACTTGGTGTTGCGACATCGAGTTTGCCCCAAATGTGGGTTCTACCGGGGAAAACAGGTCATTGTACCTGATTCTAAAGTCTAAAGGAGTTATAAAAAATGGATGAACTGTTTAACAAGATGAAGAAGCTGATTGCCGAGAAGCTTGATGTTGATGAAGAGAAGATCTCTATGGAGGCTTCCTTCCGGCAAGACCTTGGCGCCGATAGCTTGGATACTTATGAACTGGTCTACGCTATTGAGGAAGAGTTAAAAATTCAGATTCCTGACGAGAAGGCCAATGAGTTTGAAACGGTTCGGGACGCCTACGAGTTTATCAAATCACAGCAGAAGTAAGGCGTTGTTGTTCAGCCATCCGCGTCGGTTCGTATGATGAAAAGACTTGAACCGAGCGCGGAACATGCGCTTGGCCTGCATGATGTGGCGCGAAAGAAACTGTTAAGCGCCTTTCAGAAGCGGGTAAGTATCAAATTTAAAAATACTGAGCTGTTGAATCTTGCCCTGACCCACCGTTCTGTGTCTAACGAGGCTGGCAACAAAGCAAACAATGAGCGGCTTGAGTTTCTCGGCGATGCGGTGCTGGGTGCAATAAGCGCCACACTGCTCTATGAGACGTTGGATGATAAGCCGGAAGGTGAGCTTGCCAAGATCAAGTCGGTTGTGGTATCAGAAGACATTCTTTCAGGGATTGCGCGGGAGCTTGAGCTTGACACTATGCTACTTCTGGGTAAGGGGGAAGAGCTTTCAGGCGGTAGAAACAAGAAGGCCATCCTCGCGGACGCGCTGGAGGCCCTCATCGCGGCTCTGTATCTGGACTCTGGTTATAAGCCGACCTACGCCTTTGTAAGCCGACTCATACAGCCTGAAATCAGGCGGGTTCTGGATAAGCGTTTCTACCAAGACTACAAATCGCTCCTGCAAGAACTCAGTCAACAACTCTTCAAGTCCTATCCAGTCTATCATTTACTGAAACGCTCCGGTCCGGAGCATGATCGCCTTTTCTGGATGGAAGTTACCGTGAATGAGCAAACCTTTGGTCCGGGAACCGGTCGTAACAAGAAAAGCGCAGAGCAGGAAGCTGCTCGCATGGCATTCGAGACGCTCTCTGCCACTACCCAGTCGGATTAAACGGCTTGGCTGAAAATGGCCAAGCCGCAAGCCGACGTATCCAGTCTTTTACATGGTTTCAAGAAAGGGGATGCAAATCAAACCCAGCGTATCCTTGAGTACGCGCAGAACCGCCTGCGATAGCGCAAGTCGAGCCGAAGCAAGCGCAGGTGTTTCAGCGCCCAGTATCGGACAGTCATGATAGAAACGACTGAAAGACTTTGACAGCTCGTAGAGGTATGCCGCCAGAACCGATGGGTCCATAAGTGCAGCCGCGCTGGCAATGGCATCCTCATAGTTGGCCAGGGTCTTAACCAAACCCCATTCAGCATCCGAAGTGAGAAGTTCGCCATTGGACGCTTCCGCCTTGAGTTCAGGCGGCACTTTGCGGAGCAGGGCCGAAACACGCGCGCCCATGTACTGGAGATAGGGTCCGGTGTTCCCGTTAAACGAAAGCGATTCTTTGGGATCAAAGAGCATGTCTTTGGACGGGGAAACCTGCAAAAGGTAATAGTGCAGGGCAGCCAGAGCAACTCTTTCAGCAGTCGCGTCAGGGTCGCCGACTGCTTCCTCCCGTTCCTTGGAGCGAATCTCGTTAAGCGCAAGCTCGTGGAGACTGTCCAACAAATCGTCAGCGTCAACCACCACACCTTCACGGCTCTTCATCTTGCCGTCAGGCAGGTTCACCATGCCGTAAGAAAGGTGGTAAAGATTTTGTGTCCAGTTAAAGCCGAGCCTTCGTAGTATTGTAAACAATACCTTGAAATGGTACTGCTGTTCAGAACCCACCACATACACCAGCTTGTCAAAAGGCCAGTCGTTGTGGCGGAAGATGGCTGTGCCAATATCCTGCGTGATGTACAGTGATGTGCCATCCCTGCGGAGCAGCACCTTCTTATCAAGTTGTTCTGCACTAAGGTCTACCCATACCGATCCGTCCGCTTCCTTATAAAAGAGGCCGGATTCCAAGCCCTTGAGAACCTCGTCCTTGCCTTTGAGGTAGGTCTGACTTTCAAAATAGTATTGGTTAAACGAGACCCCAGTACGCTCGTACGTCTGCTTCATGCCGCTCACGGTCCAGTTGTTCATCTTCCTCCATAACTCTACGGTTTCAGCGTCTCCAGCTTCCCACTTGCGGAGCATGTCCTGGGCTCGCGCTTCGGCCTGCGGGTCGCTCTGGCTCATACGGTGAAAGCGGACGTAAAAGTCTCCCACAAAGTGATCGCTCTTGACGCCTTCGCTTTCCGGAGTCTTGCCTTCGCCCTGTTCTTTATAGGCCAGCATGGATTTGCAGATATGCACGCCGCGATCATTGATGATACAGACCTTCTGTACATTAGCGCCGCAGGCCGCAAGTATGCGCGAAACACTTTCACCCAGCACATCGTTACGGAGGTGACCGAGGTGCAGAGGCTTGTTGGTGTTAGGACTGGAGAACTCAACCATGATACGGGAACCAGTAAGGGTCTGGGGCTTGCCAAAAGGCGCAGCTTCATCAAGCGCACGTTCAAGAAGCGCCCGCGCCACTTCTCCGCGATTGAGACGGGCGTTGAGGTATGGCCCCTCAGCCGTGAAAGCAGCGCAGACCTGCCCAGTCTGTTCCGCAAGTTTCGCTGCAAGCGCCTGCGCGATCTGCGGTGGACCCTTTCGGAGCCGTTTCGCAAAGCCGAACATAGGAAAACCCACGTCGCCCATCTCCGGCTTGGGAGGCGTCTCGGCGATGACTGCGGACGCCTCGATTGGCATACCGTCCGCGTCCTGTAACAAACCATTGAGCGCGGCGGCGATCCGTGCTTTCAGGATTTCTGTAACATCGTTCATAGTAAAACCTCTTAAATCCCAAGCTCTACAACATTGATATCGTCTAGTAACTGTATAGTCTTTTGTAGCTTTTGAATCGTTTCAGTTACATTGTTGAGAAAGACCGTCTCCTTGCGGCTCGACACTGTAGAGCTTAGATCGGTCTTGCCGATGAAATGCGCCATGTTACTCAAAGCTTCGTAGTTACCCTCAAGGTCTTTGGTGATAATCGCGTTGAGAACGACGATCACAGCATCAATAGCCTTCCGCGTCCGTTCAATGATGAGCTGGGCAGTCTCAGTCGCTTCTTCAATCACCAGTTGAGTCTTTCGCAGACGTATCGGAAGCGAAGGGTCTTCAAGCGCTGAAATGTAACGTTTCCCCAGTCTTCCTGTCGTGGCAAGAGACTGATCAAACTCCTTGATATCACTTTCCAGTTTCATAAGGTCGTTATAGCCTTCGGTAAAGCTGGTACGCTGTTCTCGTTTCACAAAGTCTCCATCAATCAGGATCGATCTGAGCAGTCCATTGAGGTCACTGGCGAATACTACGGTATAGAAGGTTAGTAGAAACGAAAGGCTGAACGTTCCTTGGACTGTAATCCCGTCGGGGTTAGAGTCAGAGGCCGCATTATCAAGGAACATGAGATTACGGCCTTTGAGGAAGCGGCGGAATGACTCAAACAGGTCCTTCTTATGCCGCTCCCACATGTACATAACGATCTGCTTCTCAATGTACTGTCGCCAGTAATCCTGAAACGTCACAAACCAATCCTCGCCACCCGTGAGAAGTTTCGGTTCAAGCATCATGTTATGGGTAGCACAACGCAGGATCAGGTTGAGCGGAACACGTTTATTAAAGCTCCTGAACGTTAGAAGGGAAGTCTCGGCCTTGGAGAGCAGGTCGCGCATCTCTATATCTATATCAAAGTTTTTTCCTTCTTCCTTGCTCTGAAGCTGGAACACAAACAAGGACTCGATGAGGGTTATCGAGGGCGAGTCTTTGAAGGAGTATAGAATGTCATTCAAGAATATAAGCTGATCCTTTACCACATAGACCGGACAGCTTGGCCCGTTAGCCAGAGGGTCAGGAAGGAACGACAGAATCACGCGCTCAAAGGGGAAGCTGGCCAGCGATTTGAGGCTATAGAGGGAATGGGCGTTGGTATACATACGTTCCCGCTCTTGCTCGCTTACGCTCTCGAATATCGTGTCCATGGTCTGAAATACCTTATGCCGCAGGTCTATCTCGCTAATATCCGGATGCCTATCCACGAATTTGAGCGGATCAGTCTCTTTCTGTAAACGAGAGTACAGTTCCTGCATCTCAAGAGAGGCAAGAAAACCGAAAAACGCGCCCTTGTCGCGGTTCAGGCTGGTATCCAGCGCATTGTAGAAGAAACGCGCCCCGGTTTTCAGCTCAATAAGCGCGGCGTGAAAGGCCGGCAACATCACCACACGCTTACGATCAAAGTAACCCGCAGCCTTCACTTCAATTATCTTGCCTAATCGGGCAACTCGTGAGTCTTCAAACACCTTATCCGGCGGTATAGACTTGAACATACTCACGATAAAGCAAGCCAGACGCCCGTACCAAGGTAGACGACTGAATTGCGCCGTAAGATCTTCTTTATAAGTATCCTCGCTCTCTTCATACAAGGGGTCTTGCGAAAGGTTAGATTGACTAGACAAGCGCTCGAAAAGACTTTTCCGATCTTCCAGCGACATACCCGATATCAGTCGGCCGAACGTATCATCGGTGTTATTCATATCTGCCATTTTTATACTATCGGCAAGACAGGGACACTGAGAATAGCCAAAAGAGTCTGTTCCAAGACATCAAGCCAATAAACCAAGGATGGGAAGTTTTCCACTGTCAACAAGTTAATGGATAGACCGAGCGAAACTAGGTAAGGAACGAGACGTACCCTGTACGGGGAAGAGCGGTCTCCCTGTACGGGGAAGAGCGACTTCCCTGTGCGGGGAAGAGCGGCTTCCCTGTGCGGGGAAGAGCGGCTTCCCAATGCGGGGAAGAGCGGCTTCCCTATGCGGGGAAGAGCGGCTTCCCTGTACGGGGTAAGGTGTGCCATAAGAGCCGATTTGTGCGGGGCAGAGCCCCGCAGAGGGGGTAGCGGAAAAGCCGTAGGCTTTGGAGCGAGGGGGAGACTTCCCCCTCCTTAACTTGTTGATTTGGAACAAGTTCACCTGAGTGTTTTTATGGTATACTGATTCTTATGGAGACATTCTCGGTTTCGCAACTGACTGAACGCATACGCTCCAAATTGGAAGGCGCGTTTTCCCTTATCTGTGTGGAAGGGGAGCTATCTAACTGCAAGCTCTCAAGTACCGGCCACCTTTATTTTACCTTAAAAGATATAGGTGCGGCCATTTCAGCGGTAATGTTCAAGAATCGGCTTCGTTCTCTGGGTTTTGAGCTGCGCGATGGTATGCTGTTACGGGTCAGAGGGGGTGTGTCGGTCTATAATCAACGGGGAACCTATCAAATTGTGTGTGAAAGCATTGAAGTGGCGGGTTCTGGTGATATACTGGCGGTTCTTGAGAAGCGTAAACGCGACCTTGCCGCGCAGGGGCTTTTTGACATGGAACGGAAGAAGCCGATTCCTCGCTTTCCCGCCACGGTTGTGGTGATAAGTTCTCCCACTGGTGCAGCGATTCGGGATATTCTCAGCATACTGCGCCGTCGTGCTGAAGGTATCCGTGTCATCATTCTGCCGACGCCGGTGCAGGGTAGCGAGGCCGCGCCCATCATTGCGCGGCGTATCGAACAGGCTAATGAGTGGAATCTTGCTGATGTACTCATTGTGGGTCGGGGCGGGGGCGCGCTGGAGGATTTGCTGCCATTCTCAGAGGAAGTGGTGGTTCGTGCGGTTGCGGGCTCGGCGATTCCGGTGATAAGCGCGGTGGGGCATGAGATAGACTGGGCGCTCTGCGATTTTGCCGCTGATCTTCGCGCCCCGACTCCCTCAGCCGCTGCTGAATTAGTGAGCGAGAGTCGTGTGGAAACCCGTGAAATGATACAAGACCTTGGTATTCGGCTCACTAACGCTATGGAATCACGGCTTGAACGGGCGCATCTGCTTATAAAACCGTTCAAGTTGGCAGACCTTGAGTATTGGTTTCGCTCAATACTTCAGCCGCGGCTCTTGCGTTTTGACGATGCTAAGGAGGAGCTTATTGGCGGGCTTTCCTATCGTATACGCGACATTCGTCAGCGGCTTGAGCTTGCGGTCTTGAGCCTTGAGGCGGGCAATCCCCGCGCTATTCTTGAGCGGGGCTTCTCAATAGTCTGTAAAGAAAATGGTGAACTGGTGCGTGATGCTGGTGTAGTGAACATTGGTGAACGTCTCATCATCAGGCCCCTTGAGGGGACTATAAGCGCGATAACGGAAGAGGTATATAACCATGAAGAATTTTGAAGAGCGATTGGAACGGCTTGAGGCGCTGGGGGAAAAGATACGTAAACCCGACATTCCATTGAATGAGGCGCTCAAAGCCTTTGAAGAGGGAATCAGGCTTGCGAGGACATTGGAGAAAGACCTTGAAAAGATAGAAAGCCGGATCGAGATACTGATGAACGCGCCGGAAGAAAAGGCCGGGAACGCCACACCGGAGCTAGAGCTTTTTGATGAGGAGCTTTGATGTGGCTCATATACAAGTTCTGCCGCCTGACGAGGCACGGAAAATAGCCGCCGGTGAGGTGATTGACCGGCCTGCCGCTCTGGTACGGGAACTCATCGACAACGCTATTGACGCGGGCGGATCTCGCATAGAACTTTCGATTGATGGCGGGGGAAGCCGGCGCATTGAGGTTATTGACGATGGAGCTGGCATGGAGAAAGAAGACCTTGAACTGTGCTGGAGAACTCATGCCACCAGCAAAATTCGTTCGATGGATGACCTGAAATCGGCTGAGACTCTTGGCTTTCGGGGCGAAGCTCTCGCTGCTGCTGCTGCTGTTTCTCATCTGGAAATCCTTTCCAGCCTGGATAGCCGCGAGGCGTGGCGGCTAGAAGTGGGACCAGGTGAAGCTCTTGGCGCGAGGATCGAGCGATGCCAGCGCAAGCAAGGAACTAGTGTTCGTGCTACAGGTCTGTTTGACACGATTCCGGCGCGCAAACGCTTCCTCAAACGCGAGTGGAGCGAAGCCAACCTCTGTCGCTTGACTTTTATTGACAAGGCGCTGGCTTTTCCGGCAATCAGCTTTCGTTTGACGCTTGATGGAAAGCTCAAAAGCGCTCTCCCTGTTGCTTCTAGTCTCAAGGAACGTTTCGCCAGTCTGCTTCTTGATTCCCAGCAAGCCGCGTATCTCCACGAGATTCACAACGCCATGACCCATTTTTCGGTGAGCATTGTGGTCGGTGGTCCTGAACTGGCGCGCCCTAATCGTTGCCAGCAATATGTCTTTGCCAATGGTCGGCGCATACAGGACTTTTCTCTGATGCAGGCGCTGGAATATGGAACTCAGGGCTGGTTTCCCAATGGCTATCATCCTGTTGGTGCGATCTTTGTGGACATTGATCCGGCGATGGCTGACTTTAATATCCATCCCGCGAAGCGTGAAGTTCGTTTTGCCGATGCCAGCACAATACATCACGCGGTTACTAGTTGTCTGCGGGACTTTATCCGCCATCGGAACCAGCAATATGCTGGGCAGATATACACTGTGCCAGAATTGGAACATCTCTTCGCGGCAGAATCTGTGCCACAGTTTCAAAACAAGCCGAATCAAGAGAACCAGTACACCGTAGTCCAAACTTTGGCGCAGGACGCCTTGCATGACCCTCCGCCTGAATACGCGCCGCAAGCTCTGCTTGCCCGGCCTCTTACGCCGGAATTCACATCGTCTTTCGTACCGCAGACGGTGCAGGCGGCGCAAACTGAGTTTACAGTGCAAACTTCTTCGCCAGCGTTTCATTCGGGGCATGGGCTGCGCTATGTTGGTAAGGCGTTTAACATTTTCTTAATAATCGAGAAAGACAATCGCCTGTTTTTCATTGATCAGCACGCCGCTCATGAGCGGATTCTTTATGAGCAGTTCCTTGCCAGACCTGTGCCGATTCAGGAGCTGCTTGTTGCCATTCCCTTTCAGACTGAAAGCGAGGAAGATGACCTATTTTTGACCACGCGAAGAGACGCGCTAGAGCGTCTTGGCGTGGTCATTAAAATGGACTGTGGTTCGTGGCGCATAGAGGCCTTACCTGCTCACTGGAATCTCAGCGATAGCGAGACGGTTCGGACGATTCTTGATCTGAAACGGGCTGGGGCTGACCTTGCCGAGCATTGGCTTGCGACACTGGCCTGCCATCGCGCCGTGAAGGAGGGCGACGACCTTGACGAGCGCGTGGCGCTGGCGCTAGCCGAGGCAGCGCTTGCTCTTCCTGTACTCCGCTGTCCCCACGGCCGTCCAATCCTGTTTGAAATGAACCGCGATCTATTACTCCGCGCCGTCAAGCGCGTGTAAAAGAGGTAAACAACAAAAAAGCCGGCTACTACGCCGGCTCCGCACTGGTGTTCTGTCCGATATGGACAGAACGCTAAGAACTCTTACCTATGGCGATGTCAACTTTCCTGCTTTCTTGAGGTGCATGATGTAATCAGCGTACTTTTTGTCAGACATTGCTATATGGGTTAAAATCCAGTCTTTAAGGAAGCGGACGAAGGCGTTTGGCACAAAGGAGCGTCCAGATTCAAAATTGCGGACATCTTCAAGCACCTTTTGCACAAAGGCTTCGTGCTGTTTTTTATGTTCGGCGCGTTCTGGATACTTTATCCGCTCCATCATAACTTCTTCGGTGCTAAAGTGCTCCGCGACATACTTCACCGTGCCTTTGATCGTCTCCCTGAATATATCATTTGCTGATCCATCCTGACAGGCCACGAAAAGTGCATTGGTCAGTCGCAAGAGCTCCTTGTGCTGTGCGTCAATGCGTGGAATTCCTAAAGCATAGCGGTCTTCCCATTTAACAAACTCTTCTACAACTTCAACCATGTTCTCCTTCCTTAAAAATGCTTGTTTAGTAAATTTTCTCTAAAGAATTCCTTTTCTTTAGAATTTTACTATGATACACAAAATCCATATCGTCAATGGCTATATGACTTAATATCCAATCGCGTAAGTAATGCAAGAAGCTCAGAGGAACCATTGGCTTGCCTGCTTTCATCTCTTGAGTCTCGCTCAGGAGCTTTTTGGCAAACTCATCATGCTTCGCCTTATGTTCCGCCAGATGGGAATAACCGTTTTGCGCCATAAGCTCTTCCTCAGAGCTAAAGTGTTCCTTAACATAGTCAACAAACTCGTGAACAGCTCCAAGAAAGAACTCTGTCGCCGTATCACGCCCTGCTAAACAGGCGCTATAGAGCTGATTCGTCAACGCAAGCAACTTCTTGTGTTGAGTATCAATCATTGGTATACCTGTTTCATAACTCTTGGACCATACCACATATTCTTCATCTGCCATATCGCTACCTCACTTTTTATGGACACGATTTATTGATTCCATCAGTTTCACCGATTTAGCAAAGCAAAATCGGCTGAGAACGCTTTTCTTATTCGGAATATTCTATACCTACGTCTTGTTATTATTATGGTCTTATTCTATCATGTTTATGATAATTGTATCAAGATGTCAGGAGCGTTTATGAAAAAATATGCAGTTGCCGCAAGGCTGGTGTTAGAGGATGGGTCGGAGTATGGGGGCTGGTCGTTTGGAAAGCCGCGTTCCCAAGCCGGTGAGGTGGTGTTCACAACCGGCATGACCGGCTATCCGCAGGCGCTCTCTGACCCCAGCTTTCGGGGGCAGATACTGGTGGCAACCTATCCCTTGCAGGGAAACTACGGCGTGCCAGTCAAGCCGAAGACTGCCGAGCCATTCTTTGATGAACACGGCATACCAACACACTTTGAGTCAGACCGGATACAGGTGGCGGGCTTTGTTGTCGCCGAAGCCTGCGACGAACCCAGCCATTTCACGTCGGGTTGCAGCCTTTCAACATGGCTGGATAAGAACAATGTCCCCGGCATCTATGGCATTGACACCCGCGCCCTGACCATTCGTCTGCGAGAACACGGCGTGATGCGCGGCAAGATACTGGTTGACGGCAGCCGCGACGTAACGATTGATTCCGGCTTTGTCGTACACCCCGTCGCCGATGTATCGCCCCACAAACCCCATGTCTACACCGTGAATGTCTCTGGCGCCGCGCGTGATGGCGTCATGCGTATCGCGCTCATTGACTGCGGGGTAAAGGCGAACATACTACGCTATTTGCTCACACGCGGCGTCGAGATAATCCGCCTGCCGTGGAACCATGACCTCAGTGGTATTGAGTACGACGGCATCTTTCTCTCAAACGGTCCCGGCGATCCAAAGGCGTGCGGCAAGACCATTGCAACAGTACGGCGTGCCTTTGAGCGGGGTAAACCCATCTTCGGCATCTGTCTGGGTGTGCAGATCATGGCGCTGGCTGCCGGCGCAGATACCTACAAACTGCCCTACGGACACCGCGGCCAGAACCAGCCCTGTGTTGATACTGAAACCAAACGCTGCTACATCACCAGCCAGAACCACGGCTACGCGGTTCGCGGCGATACACTGCCCAAAGCCTGGGAACCATGGTTTGTCAACGCCAACGACAACACCATCGAAGGCATCAAATCCAGCAAATCGCCCTTTTCAGCAGTGCAGTTTCACCCTGAAGGCTGCCCAGGACCGCGAGACACTGAGTTCTTGATTGAGCGGTTCTTAGAACAAGTGCGTGAGGCTAAAAACCAATAAGGAAATCACTATGACAATAACAAAAGTTCTCGTACTTGGCTCAGGAGGCCTGAAAATCGGGCAAGCCGGTGAGTTCGACTACTCCGGTTCTCAGGCACTCAAGGCTCTGCGGGAGGAAGGTATCAAAACCATCCTCATTAACCCCAACATCGCCACAATACAAACCAGTGAAGGTATGGCTGACGCCACGTATTTCCTGCCAGTAACGCCAGAGTATGTGCGCCAAGTTATTGAAAAGGAATTGCCCGACGGGTTGCTCCTGTCATTCGGGGGACAGACCGCGCTTAACTGTGGCGTGGCGCTTAGTCGAGAAGGCGTACTGTACAAGTATGGCGTCAAGGTACTGGGTACGCCGGTTAAGGCTATTGAGGATACAGAAGACCGCGAGCGTTTTGTGAACCGCCTCGCGGAAATCGGCGCAAAAACACCGCGAAGCGTCGCGGTGAGTAGCACAGAAGCCGCAGTGGAGGCGGCGGCAGCAATTGGCTATCCAGTAATGGCGCGAGTGGCTTATGCTCTAGGCGGCGCAGGCTCAGGCATCTGCCGAAACGAGGCTGAGGTGCGGAGGCGCTGCGATCGCGCATTGGTTCAGGCGATTGGCGTTGGCTCTCAAGTCTTAATCGAAGAATGGCTCGGCGGCTGGAAAGAAATCGAGTACGAGGTGGTGCGCGACTCCGCCGACAACTGCATCACAGTCTGTAACATGGAAAACTTTGACCCACTCGGCATACACACTGGCGAAAGCATTGTCATCGCTCCGTCTCAGACCCTCAGCGACAGCGAATATCACAAACTCCGCCGCATTGCCATCGACGTAATCCGACACTTGGGCATAGTGGGCGAGTGCAATATCCAGTACGCCCTGGACCCAGCATCGGAGGACTATCGTATCATCGAAGTAAACGCGCGTCTCTCGCGCAGTTCAGCGCTGGCGTCCAAAGCCACAGGCTACCCACTGGCGTTCGTAGCCGCGAAGTTGGCACTCGGTTACACGCTGCTTGACATTGAGAATCGCATTACCCGTGTTACCAAATCCTGCTTTGAGCCAGCCCTCGATTACTGCGTCGTTAAAGTGCCTCGCTGGGACCTCGCCAAGTTTAAGCATGTTGAAACCCGCATCGGCTCTGAGATGAAGAGCGTGGGCGAGGTTATGTCCATCGGCCGCAATTTCGAGGAGGCTCTCCAAAAAGCACTCCGCATGACCGGCATCGGCGCGCCAGGACTCGCTGATAACGATACGCTCTGTGGAGCCGGCGTGGTAAACATCAAAGACGCACTCTCAAAACCCACCGACCGCCGCATCTTTATTATCTATCGAGCGTTACGGGAAGGCTGGTCAATCAAGCGCATACACCGGCTCACGAAGATCGACCGCTGGTTCCTCGCAAAGATCGCCAATGTCGTGGAAGCAGAACAGGAGTTACGAGACTATGCAGCGGCGAATACAAGCTCCTCAGTAAACAATGGACCAGTACGCCTCAGCATTCCCCACGCGCTTATGATGAAAGCCAAACGCCTCGGCTTCTCCGACGCCCGCCTCGGCGAGTTTCTGAACATGAGCGAGATGGATATCCGTTCCCTGCGTGAGGAATACCGCATACGTCCCGCCATTAAGCAGATCGATACCCTCGCCGCCGAATATCCGGCAAAAACCAACTACCTGTACATGACCTACGCCCATAGCGGCGGCGTGAGTGGCCACGACGTAACACCAGCTGGGCGTGGAGTCATGGTGCTGGGGTCGGGTGCGTACCGCATCGGCAGCAGCGTTGAATTCGACTGGTGCTGTGTCAATGCGGTTGAGGCCGCCCGTAAACTCGGACGCTACTCGATCATGGTGAACTGCAACCCCGAAACCGTGTCCACTGACTATGATATGTGCGACCGGCTCTACTTCGAGGAACTGACGCTGGAACGCATCCTGGACATCTACGAGTGTGAGTGTCCTGACGGCATCATTCTGTCAATGGGCGGGCAAATCCCGAATAACCTCGCCACACAGCTCTACGATTGCGGCGCACTCATCTATGGCACCAGTCCCGCGTCAATAGACATGGCTGAGGATCGCAATAAGTTTTCCGCGCTCTTGGACTCGCTCAACATTGAACAGCCTGAGTGGAAGGAACTCACCGACCTCGCCTCTGCCAAAGCCTTTGCCACTACGGTTGGCTATCCAGTGCTGATTCGCCCCAGCTATGTACTGTCCGGCGCGGCAATGAACGTGGCGTGGGATCACGAGCGCCTTGAGCAGTTTCTGGGACTTGCAACTGACGTTTCCGCTGAACATCCGGTTGTTATCAGCAAGTTCGTTGAGAACTCTAAGGAGATTGAGATCGATGCTGTGGCAAAACGGGGTGAAATCCTCTTCCACGCTATCACTGAACACATTGAGAACGCCGGCGTTCATTCCGGCGATGCTACAGTTGTCCTACCCGCGCAGCACCTTTACATCGAAACCATCAGAAAAATTCGCAAGATCAGTTCCCAAATCGCTCAAGCGCTTGATATAAGCGGCCCCTTTAACATTCAGTTCCTTGCCCAACGCAACCGCGTACGGGTCATTGAGTGCAACTTACGCGCCAGCCGCAGCTTCCCCTTCTGCTCAAAGGTAAGCCGGGTAAACATGATTGAGATGGCGGTTCGCGCCATGCTTGACGAAGCTGTGCAGAAAGCGCCATCGTCGGCGCTCGACCTTGAATGGGTTGGTGTCAAAGCCGCGCAGTTCAGCTATTCGCGGCTTCGCGGCGCAGACCCGGTTTCCGGCGTGGAAATGGCAAGCACCGGCGAAGTCGGCTGTATCGGCACAGACCTTCACGACGCCTTCCTCAAAGCCATGCTGTCAGTCGGCTATCGCCTGCCGCGTAAACGCATCCTCCTTTCCACTGGCCCCATGGAAGACAAGCTCGACTTTCTCGATTCCGCGAAAAAGCTCACGCGCATGGGTTGCGAACTTGTTGCCTCACGCGGCACTGCCAAGTTCCTGTCCAGTAACGGCATCCCCGTTACCGCGCTTAACTGGCCCCTTGAGGCGCGCGAGCCGAACATCGCCAGCTTCATCAAACGGCGTGAGATCGATTTGATCATCAACATCCCTAAGAATAACCGCGAGACTGAACTCAAGAATGACTACCTCATCCGCCGTATGGCAATCGACTTTGATATTCCGCTGTTCACCAATATCAAGGTTGCGCGTGAGTTCATCGACGCGATGACGCTGGAACGGGAAAAAGGTCTGGAGATAAAGGCGTGGGAAGAGTATCGATAATTTGACAGGGTACTAAAATAGGAGGCGCACTTTCCAGTAAGACCGTGTGTCAGAGCGGCTCTCTCCGGAGCAGACCCTGGTCAGAGACCCTGGTCTCAACACTGGTGTCAGAGCCACAGGTTCCCTACTGGTAATGAGTCGCTCCCTACTGGTAATGAGTCGCTCATTACTGGTAATGAGTCGCTCCCTACTGGTAATGAGTCGCTCCCTACTGGTAATGAGTCGCTCCCTACTGGTAATGAGCCGCTCCCTACTGGTAATGAGTCGCTCCCTACTGGTAATGAGCCGCTCATTACTGGTAATGAGGCGCTCCCTACTGGTAATGAGGCGCTCCCTACTGGTAATGAGGCGCTCCCTACTGGTAATGAGTCGCTCCCTACTGGTAATGAGTCGCTCCCTACTGGTAATGAGTCGCTCCCTACTGGTAATGAGTCGCTCATTACTGGTAATGAGTCGCTCCCTACTGGTAATGAGTCGCTCATTACTGGTAATGAGTCGTTTTGCTAGCTTAGAATCTGATAAAATTGAGAAGCTGAAGTATAAAACCCATTCTAATCATTACGCTAAAAGTGTTAAGGAAGTTTAAAGAATGTTCCCGAAGCCGCGGGGAGTCGTCAAACGAGTACCACCTTATAGCCGAACACATCCTGAAACAGATCGGCTTTTTCCTCCAGTCCGATACGTTCAAGGCTCAGGTCAAGGTTGCCTTGGACGTGGAGCGTGATACGCGAATTGGCGCGTTCAATCGTAAGGCGCTTAATCTGCTGGGAATGGCCACGATCAAGGGCGTCGGCAACGCGGAGCAGGGCTGCCATCTTGAGTACCAGTATCTGATCGCCGCGGGGGAGCGCGTGGTACGCAATATCCTCGGTGTCTGAAGGTATCTTCCCTCGATGATAACGGATCACACCGGCTATGATGTCGAGTTCATCATGCTGAAGCCCGAAAATTTCGGAATGAGCCACGATGTATGCCCCGTGCTTGTGATGGTCGGCGGCGGTGATGAACATACCGATGTCGTGGAGCATGGCGGCCACCTCAAGGAGCCGGCGTTCACGCTTCTTCATGCCATGCTCAAGCGATAGGGCGTCGAAGAGCAACAGGCTGATGTCTGTTACCTCGCGACTATGCGCCTCATCGTAGCGGTACTTCTTGCCGAGTGTGGCCGCCGACGCGATGATCTGGGAGTAGAACTCCTCCTGCAGCTCGGAGTCAACGCCAAGCGCGATGTCAATAAGCAAGCCCTCGCGGATAGAGACGTCTGGCACCACGACCTGTGTTGCGGTGGTCTGTTCGAGGAACTGGCGGTACATGAGCAGGCCGGGGACAAAGCCCTCGGCCACGGTATACGAGATATGCAGGTTCCTGACGATTTCTTCTATTGAAGAGTTCCGCACCTTCTCAACGAAGCCGGCAAACTCTTCCCGTTCGATGAGTCGGCACCGCTCATTGAGGCTTCCACCGATGAAGCCGGCGGCTACGCGGGCGTCCGAGCCGGTCATAACCAGTGTTTTGACATGGGTGATGTCCATCTCAAAGAAAAACGCGGTGTGCCGTATCTGTTCGTTCAGATACCGGTTGCCGTTTCGCTCAAAATCGCCGGCATGGCGCGCCTGCTCGTCGAGGATGATCGTACCAACATGCAGGCTGTGAGCCGCGACCATTTTACCGTGCCGCAGGAGCATAATCTCCGTAGACCCGCCGCCAATGTCAATAATCATGGTGTTTGACTGCCAGAACTTGGGTAGGTCATGTTTAAGGGCAAAGCGCGTCGCAAGGTACATGAGCCGATTTTCTTCGATGCCCTCGACAATGTTGATAAGGAAGCCGGTTTCTCGCTGCACACGGTCTACAATGATGTCGCGGTTTCGCGCCGCGCGGAACGCGCTGGTGGCAATTACCCGCGCGTCCATGTTGCCAATCCCCCAGCCCGCCAGTAGTTCACGATAAAGCTGTAAGACTGATAGACATTCCAGAAACGACTCCCGCGAAACCCTGCTGGAGGTAAACACGTCCCGCCCCAGACTCACGGGCTTTTCCGCGCGGTCAAGCTCCCGCCAGGTTCTGTCGACCGCGATCTCTGCAATGAGCAACCTGATGCTGGTGGAACCAATTTCGAGGATTGCCTGCAGCCGTGTGAAACCGTCGCCTGTTTCTTTGTCGATCATTCACACGTCCGCGTCAGGCGAGCCTTATAAGACATCATTAAAAACCCTCTGGGCGTTTTTCCACGCGATTTTTTCAATAACCTCGTCGCTCAGGCCATCATGGTGGAATTGTTCAAAGAGGCGGGGTATAGTTTCCACCCTGCCAATCTCCAGCTTACCGTTTATGCCGTCAAAATCACTGCCCAGCGCCACGCACTCAACGCCGCCGACCTTGATGAGGTGCTGGGCGTGCGCGCTGATGAGCGCGGCAGTGCTGTGTTCGCACTCGATATCCTGGTTAAGGAACGCGGGGCAGAAGTTGAGACCAGCCACGCCGCCTGCCTCTGCCAGCGTGCGGATCATGTCGTCAGTGAGGTTGCGCTGGTGGGGAGAAAGGGCGCGGCAGTTTGAGTGCGACGCCACAAACGGTTTGGTACTGAGTGCTGCTACATCGGCAAAGCCGCCGTCGGAAAGGTGCGACACGTCGACGATGATGCCCAGCTCGTTCATGCGGCGCAGCGCATCTTTGCCAAACGGCTTCAGGCCCCGCGCCATGTTCTGAGGGTTCTTAGACTGGGGAAAGCCAAAGCAGTTTTCCCCGTTCCAGGTGAGGGTGATGAGTCGGATTCCTTTTTGGTAATACAGTTCAAGGTTTTCCAGTTTGCCATCAATAGGCCTGCCATCTTCAAAGCTGAGAAAGGCGTTCAGCTTACCCGCCTCCAGTGTACTGGAACCCGCCATAACAATGGCGTCGTGGTGGCGCTCTATGGTCGTGTTAAAGACTCGAAAGCAATGTTCCAGATACTCACCATCGTTAAACGCCTTGTCGCGTTCTGGTGGCGGCATGAAGATAGCGAAAACCTGAGCCACGTCTCCGGACTGCTTCGCCCGTTTGACATCCAGCATGGCGTCTGGTATGTCGTAGATATCCTCCCGATGCTGTTTGAACGACAACAAAAGGGTATCACAGTGTAAATCAATAAAACGCATGGCGTGAGTATACGCTTGCTATCCTCTCTTGTTGTAGAGACCGTTAAGCAACTCAAATGAAGTACATATACGAGTCATCAGGGTCAATAGTACCGACCATTGAAGCCAGAGTTTCGTGGTCAATGACTCCTGCGATGCGCTCGTTCAGGCGGTCAAAGACGGTAAGCCTGATACAGCGTTGTAACTTGCTTTCCTGTATATTGGAGAGCGGCGGGTCAAGCACCAGCATATCCCCCTCAAGTTCCCTCAACGCGTCGCCTATGATAAGCTCTTCAGGCCGCCGAGACAATGTATAGCCGCCCGAAGCGCCCTTCACCGAGCGTATAAAGCCAGCGCGTCGCAGGATCACCGCCACCTGTTCAAGGTAACGGACCGAGATGCCTTGACGCTCGGCCGCGCTGGCAAGGGAAACATGGTCTTCGTTCAGATGCTCGGCCAGATCAATCAGGAGCCGGATACCGTAGCGCCCTCGTGTAGAAATCTTCATATCATGTACTCCATCTTATCCATAGCGTGATAGGCTTTAACCAGATCAGCAAGGGTGATGGAATCAACGCAGTCGTTTATTTCTTTATAGAGTTCGCTCCAGGTATGTCTGGACATGCAGTAGCTTTGAGCCGGGCAGGGCTTTGAGGTAACGCAGTCAACCGGCTCAAGCGTCCCCTCAACCGCACGCAGGATTTGACCCACGCTTATGCGTTCGAGCGCTCTGCCCGGAAGATAGCCCCCAAGTGGGCCTCTGAGACCCTGGATGATGCCGACCTTCCGCAGGGGGATGAAGAGTTGTTCAAGGTATCCGTCCGATATACCGGTGTTTTGTGAAATGATTCTGGCACTCACAGACTCACCGGCAGGCAAAAGAGCCATATAGAGTAAGGCTTCCAGTGAGTAACGGCCTTTGGTAGAGATTCTCATAATCAAATTGTCCTAGCTAAATTATAGGAGATGTATCAAATTGAATCAAGTGTAAAAATTAAAAAATTCTTCACAGAAATTTTCAGTAGCCACTTGACACTTTTTTTTCTTCAGGGTATACATAGAGATATACTTGCCGCTGTAGCTCAGTCGGTAGAGCAAAGGACTGAAAATCCTTGTGTCGAGGGTTCAATTCCCTCTGGCGGCAGATCGTATGGCACATTATTGCGTCGTTGTCAGTGTTTCTCTTTTTCTTAAAACGCTGCTTACTTGACATTTTTCTTATACTGTTACTACCATAGCCTACTTGTAGGAGTATGGTATGAAAAAAATATGGTTGTTTTTGACGTGTTTCATAGTTTCGACTGTCGTGGTGTTTGGGCAGGATGAGGGTGATTTTGAGATACTGGCTGAAAACGGCGAGGCAAGTATCATTGCTTATACGGGAACCGCGAAAGAAGTTACAATCCCCGACCAGATAAACGGGCTTCCTGTTACCAGCATCGGAGCGAGGGCCTTTTTGGGCAAAGGCCTTAGCAGTGTAATTATACCCAACGGCGTTGTTTCCATCGGACGGGGTGCGTTTGCTGGTAACCGTCTGGCAAACGTGGCAATGCCCGACAGCCTCATCACCATTGAAGCTGAGGCGTTTTCTGACAATAGGCTCAGCAGTGTAATCATACCCAACAGCGTTAATTCCATTGGAGGTTGGGCGTTTCAGTACAACAACCTCACGAGTGTAGCGATTCCTGACAGTGTTACTTCCATTGGGTTCAGGGCTTTCGCTAACAATGCCCTTGAGCGTGTAACGCTCAATAGAGCAAGCGTTATCGGAACGAGAGATTTTGATAGCAGGGTTGCCATAAGCTACAGTCAGCAAACAGTGGTTCCACCAGTGAATCCCGTGGCACCTCTTGCCGCTTCTCAGACTAGTGCCTCTGCTATGCAATCCATAGACAACGTGGACTTCCAGACGCGGGTTGAGGATAGTATGGTAAGCATCACCGGTTATGCTGGAGTCGAGAAAGTCCTTCATATTCCTGAGCAGATAAACGGGCTTCCCGTTACCAGCATCAGCGCTGATGCGTTTGCTTTCAAACAGCTCATGGAAGTAACGATTCCCGGCAGTGTTACTTCTATCGGACGGAGTGCATTCATCGACAACCGCCTGACGAGCGTAACAATACCCAATAGTGTGAGCAGTATTGGGGCGGGAGCGTTTGCTAACAACCGCCTGACGAGCGTAACAATACCCAATAGTGTTACCTATATGGGGATGGAGGTCTTTGATAGCAATGTTGACATAACCCGTAGTGGACCAATCGCGGAGAATGAGGTGACGACTCCAGTCGTGAACCAAAGTGTTCAGGGGGACGAGAATAGCGCTATTTTTCAGATACTGATTGAGAATAGGGCGGTAAGCATCATCGGTTATACCGGCGCGGTGAAAGACCTCCATATTCCCGCAAAGATCAGCGGGCTTCCGGTTGCTGTCATTGGCGCAGCGGCGTTTTCTCACAGGGCGCTGACGAGCGTAACCATACCCGACAGCGTTATCACCATTGACGCGGCCACGTTTTGTGACAATGTCCTCACGAGCGTAACCATACCGGCCAGCGTCGTAAGCATTGGTGCAAGTGCGTTTGCCAACAATCGCCTGACGCACGTAAGCATCCCTAACAGTGTTATCGAAATCGGCGACTGGGCGTTTCAGCATAACCGCCTCAGTAGCATAAGCCTGGGTTCCAAGCTGAGAACCATTGGTGCAAGCGCGTTTGCTTTCAACCGCCTCACGAGCATAACCATACCAGCCAGCGTCGTAACGATTGGCGCGGCTGCGTTTTACGACAGTGGTCTCACGAGCGTAACGTTCTCCAACGGCGTTATTGACATTGGGGAGCGTGCCTTCGCGTATAATGCCCTGATGAACATAGCGCTTCCCAACAGCGTGAGCCTTATCGGCGACTGGGCCTTCGCGTACAATCGCCTCACGAGTGTAGCGCTTTCAAATAGAGCGGCCACTATTAGCAACAGGGCATTCTCCGGCAATCCACTGGTGGAAAAACTAGATTAGCGCCAATCGTTCATCAATCAGCAGGCCTCTACCTAAACCCGATGCTTGTAGCCTGGACTGATTGCTCGGCTTGTCTACAAGGTTTCCCGCTCAAGGCTACCTAAGCCACCAATGTTTGTAGAGTGTTTCTCCGACGCCACCATGGAGCGCTTCTCCGCCACCATGGAGCGCTTCTCCGCCACCATGGAGCGCTTCTCCGCCACCATGGAGCGCTTCTCCGCCACCATGGAGCGCTTCTCC
>JAITIX010000037.1 GCA_031279205.1 Treponema sp.
ATTGTGCGCTCTGATGACGGTTCTCTGGCGTAGGGTCTGGTTATCAGGCGGAGTGGGGACGCGACTTTTATTGAGTATCACACCTATCTAGTCGCACCGGTCAACTTCTTCTTCATAACGGCAAACTAGCACGTGTATGAAGGTTTGGACATGTCCGTAGTGGCATAATTTTTAAGCGCATTTTAACGTAGGCGCGTTGAAACAACGGGCGGAGAAATCCGCCTTTTATTGGAGGTAATATTATAGGTAGTGTAGTAAATGCAAGCCAGCATATCATCACTAATGGAGCGAGTGTGGTGATCAAGGCATCAAAGGATTCAGACTCGCCCACGGACATTCTGGGCTTGACCACAAACGCCTCGTGGCAGGAAAATTTTGGACTACAAGAAGCCGTCATCATTGGTCATTTTGGGCCGGTATCGATTGATCCACAAAGCTACAACTGTTCGATAACGTTGGACGTCTTTATTCCGAGGATGGGCAAGATAGGAAATTATTCCTATGACGCTCAGATTTCAAAGAGCATCTTTGAAAACCTTCCGGCAAAGGACGATATTTTTACCAACGCCACTACCGGACTTAAATTAACGATCCATCTTTTGGGTTCTACAACTGGGATACCGGGGCTGTTTTGGCCAAATTTTATGGTGTTGTGCTGGAAAGTGAGGGCGGCCAAATGGAAGGCAATGCCTACGCGCGGGCAAACATTACCTTGCGGGCGCTGGCTAAAGAAAAAACACGCCGTCTTTTTGCTAAGTGTAATTACGAATGAAACGTGAGGCCTATATCCTGTCTTTTACCTGCTGATTTCAAAAGCATGAAACCATTCTAATCATTACGTTAAAGATGTCAAGGAGTTGTTAAAAATATTGGATATGTACCTCCTTCAAGTATTTCTCTTCCAGTAAGAGGGCGATCTTTTTGATGATGTTGCGGCGGATTTCAAGCTCAACCGGCATATTCGGGTCTTGATGGGCGTCGTTGATTTTGGTGCCAACCATGAAGCTGATACGGTCGCTATTGAGAAGCAGGTCTACCATTTTGGTTGCGGCGTTTGGTTTACCACTTGGTTCGCCGCCGTTTTCTAGGATTTCCGACACCACGCCCATGGTGATGATGCCTTCGGTTACCAGATCAGCGCCTTCCATGCGGGAAAAGGGTGGCACATGGGGGTCGATGTCTTTGAGCGATACGCTGATCGGCTTGCCCAGTTCGCGAGCAATGATGTTGGCGGTGGTTCCGCCAGCAATAATTTTTGCGCCATTGAACAACGAGAAGCATCGGACGAAATCCTTGTCGCTTTCGGGGCGGAGGGGCGGGCCGCTGAGAACCAGTGTGTCGCGCGGATGGCGGAAATAGACAACAGCGCAGGAGATGTCGTCTTTTGGTTTGTTACTATCGCGCAGGGCTGCTTCTTGAACCACGGCATGGGCAAGGGCGCGGGCGCTGATGTCCGGCGCAACCGTAACGCGGTTCAGAATGAAGTCGCGGGTGTTCTGTATGCCCCAGCCAAACGGCAGGTCTGCGCTTCCCATGCCCGCCTGAGTTACGCCATCGGAAAAGAACACGAGCCGGTCGCCTGGATTCACTGCGGTCTTTGAGTAATACAATCGAGCTTCCTGAACAGGCGCGGTCTTCTTGTTTTTTCGCTCAATGGGTCTCATTTCCTTGTCCGGCTCAACAATGGTCTGATGACGAATGAGAAGATAAGGTGGGTTATCATATTCCATGACTTTAAGCGTGGCGCTTGGTCCTATATCAACCAGGGTAAACGTGGCGTAGCTTATGCCCCGCTCTTTACACACCGGCAGGGTGTTCATGATGATCTCGGCGGCGCGTCTAATTGGGATATTAAGCGAGATAAACTTGGTCGCCATGGTTGCGGTGAGCGTGGCTAGTATGCCAGCCTTGATGCCAGAACCGAGGCCGTCAGAGAGGCAGACAAGAACGTGGCCACTGTTTTTCTGCGAGAAGAATATATCGCCAGCGGCATTCTGCAAATGTTTCTTTAAGCCAAAATGCCCGACTTCGATAAACGCGGGTAGTTCAACAATTTCCGACATATCAGCCATCAGTTACTGTCTCCTTCGGAATATGACTCGATGATCGAGTTGAGGATTGCCTCGGTCTCGGCTGCATTTTCCCCAAGCAGGAAGGCGATTTTCTGAACAGCGGCTACGTTTTTGTCAATGATCTTCTGGGCGCGGGAAACGGTTTTGTCCTTTCTGACCTGTGGGAGCGTTATGTCGTCAATAACCCCGGCGGCTATTTCGCCCTTTTCAACAACGAAGACGGTGAGGTGTAGAATCTTTTTACCTTCTCGAATATCGCACTCAATTTCGTCGGCGCTGTTTGATGAAAGCACGTCGGTAAAATAATGCGCGGCTCTGGTGATTTTTCGCAGGTCAGCACCCTCCAGTCCGGGCAGTATCTCAAACAGGTTTCTCAGTTCTTTACCCATGAGGCGGGCGAAATTTTCGTTACACTCGACGATTTTCAGTTCCTTATCAACAATGACCACGCCGCTTGGGATGGCGCGGATGAGACCATTAGCTTTTTTCTGCGCGAGCTTACGCATATAGGAGACGCACATGGTGCGTTCGGCGCGTTTGTCGAGCATGGCGCGGGCGAAATTGCGGCAGGTGTCGTAGCCGCAACTGGAGCAGTTCAGTTCGTCGTGGATGCTGAACTTCCCGACTTGGCGCAACGCGCCCTGTATTTCAGCCTCAGTATGGTTTGTTTCCGCGACTTTTGTTGCCGAGAGGGTATCGGTGAGCGATACGCGCTTGGCGAGGGTTGCGCTGTCCAGCGTATTGTCCGCCATTTCCGCATATTCGAGCAGGCGCATCCGCCGTGCCATGCCAGAGGCGGCGTTGCTTGCGCCCGGGCCATTGATACAGCCGCCGCTACAGAACAGCAGTTCCAGAAACAGGGGGCGAGTGAGCGCCGCGACATCAAAGTCGGAGAGCGTTTTTTCAATGGCATCCACGCCGGAGATTGCCATGGAAAGCGCGGCGGGCGGGTTGCTGTAGTTCTTCCACGACTGAATCATTCCGCCATCTATGGGGTAAAGCGCTCCTTTGGCGGCGCGGCGCGGCAGAAACTTCGGCTCATCTTTGGCTTGGGTGTCAGACATTTTTTCCAGCGCCCCCTCCGCGCCCATGATCGTCGCATTTTGGGTGTCAGACACTCTTTCTAGCACTCCCTCCGCATCCACGATTGCCTCAGCCTTAAGCCAGTCCCGCAATTCCTTAAACGTAAGCGCGGCGTCAATTTCGTTCCACTGGTCCGCCTCGCGTTTTTTGGCTATGCACGGTCCGATAAACACCACGGCGATATTGCCGTATAGTCGCCGCAGCAGGCGGGCGTGGGCGAGCAGGGGCGAGGCGCGGTTGGTGATGTAGGGCGCAAGCTCTGGCGTGTAGCGTTTGATGTATTCCACCACCGCTGGACACGCGGATGATATGAAGAGCTTCTGTCCGCTGTCTTCACACGCAGTCTCCATATCGCTGGCAATCTGGGCTGACACAAAGTCTGCGCCCAGCGCTGTTTCTGACACAGCGAAGAAGCCCAGCCTCTTGAGCGCCAGCTCAAGCTGCCGGGGTGTGAACTCGCTGAACTCTGAGATGTACGAGGGCGCGAGCGACACGAACACTTTTTTTTCTTCTATAATAAAGCGTTTAACCCGCCCAACATCGTTTCTGGCGCGTTTAGCAAAAGCTGGGCAGTGAATGACACAGCGCCCACAAGCCACGCAAGCGTCGGGAATTACCTGAGCGTGGCTGTTTTCCACGCGGATTGCCTTCACCGGACAGCGGCGTATGCACTTGTAGCAGTCCTGGCAGTCCGCCAGTTCCGTGTAAATCGGATACGATGACTGCATTATCAGGCTTTTCTGTCGATGCCAGCCAGCTTCTGTTCAAGCAGAGTGGGCAATGTTTCCAGCGCCACGTGCGAGAACAGCGTCCCGTCAATCCTGATGTTTGGTCCGTTTTTACACTTACCCCCGCATAAACAGCCGGACACGCTGACCCATTTCCCCAGATCATGCTCTTTAACGTAGTTCTGTATCAGTTCAGCAATAGCCGCGCTTCCCCGACCGAAACAGGAACTTCCCATGCACACCGATATATCCTTCATTTTAGGCACTTCCCTTTAATAAGTAAAAATTTATCTATATATGTTTATAGATAAATCCTTCTTAACGGTTCTGTCAAGCACGGCGTGGGTGCCAGGTGCCTGGGTGTCAGACACTTGGAGGGCGAGCGGCGTGGGTGTCAGACGTATGGCGGCGTAGCAGCGTGGGTGCCAGACATGGAGGGCGCGGGAATTTCCTTGACACAACCTCTGTCTTCTTATAGTTTCGTGTAGATGTTCATAGCGCAAGGAGTGAGCCGGCCGTTCAAGGCGGGTGTCGAGGGTGTGAATCTCGCACGGCTCATTGGTATAGCTTTTGTTCTTTTGCTGTTCAGTAAGGTATGGCTCTGGTCGGAAGAACCACAGGGCGCGTCTGAATTTCCACGCATTACCCGTCTTGATAATAGCGATACCCTGTTTAAGCAATACACATCAGACGTCGCGTGGGCGCGCGGACGGCTCTTTAATCTGCAATGGACTGCGGAAACAACAGCCAATACGCTCCAGACAATTACCGAGGCACTGACCATCTACGCCTATAAACCGCCCACGGGGGATGTCGATCTTCTTAACCTTGCGGCGCGTTGCAACATCCCCATCTCAACACTGGCCACGCTCAACCACATCGCCCATGCTGGTTTGCTCCAGAACGCCGGAACACTGCTCTTGCCCTCAGCGCCCGGCCTCTTCATCGCAGAACATCCGTCGTCCGATCTGGAGCAACTTCTTGCGTCATTACGGGCTAACGCGCGAGGCATTATGATAACTGTGGGCAGTGAGCGCTTCTTGTTTATACCTGGCGAGGATTTCACAGCCACAGAGCGGGCGTTTTTCTACAACTCCGGCTTTCGCTATCCCCTGCGCAACTTCCGACTCACCAGTTCCTTTGGCCGCCGCGTTGACCCGATATCCGGCAACATGAGTTCGCACAGCGGCTTAGACCTGGCTGCCCCACTCGGAACCGAGGTCTATGCTACCCGTGAAGGCGTGGTAAGCGAAGTCGGTACAGACGCCATCTATGGCAATTACATCATCATTAGGCACGATGATAACTGGGTGAGCCTCTATGGACACCTTTCAAAGTTCGAGACTGTGGTGCGGGCGCGGGTCGCATCCGGCACACTCATCGGTAGGGTTGGCTCTACCGGACGTTCAACCGGCCCGCACCTGCACTTTGAGTTGCGGCAGAACGGAACCGCTCAAGACCCAACCAAGTACCTGTTCCAGAACTGAATCCTCTTGCTGCCCCATTAAGATTTGGCGGATCATAGTCGATATAATAGTGTCGGGTATCAGTTCCCCTCCCAAATCACTAATACCTGACACGCCTCAATGGCCGGGACGGTGTGAACCGTCCCTTTTATTTTTTTATAGGATGTAAACAATCATGCTTATCGGGGTCAGTTCATACTGCTTTCAAAGATTATCAAAGAACAGCGAGTTTTCATTATTCGACGCTATTAAAGAAGCAAAGAAAGCGGGCTTTGACGCTATCGAATTTACCGAGTTCGCCGCGCCATCTGGAAAAACACAAGCCGCCTTTGCCGCTGAGTTACACGC
Source organism: Treponema sp. (assembly GCA_031279205.1). Classification (GTDB taxonomy): domain Bacteria; phylum Spirochaetota; class Spirochaetia; order Treponematales; family Breznakiellaceae; genus JAIRMT01. The sequence continues at coordinate 5,698 of JAITIX010000037.1, forward strand.
CGCCTGTCAGTCAGAGGGACTGAGCATTCCCTGCTACGCGGTTGGTGCGGACTTCCTCAACGGCGCTGGTGGCGATATGGCTGCTGAAACAGCAAGGCTCAAAGCCCAGCTTGATGTCGCCACAGCGCTTGGCGCGGCAGCAATGCGCCACGACATAACGTGGAAGCCGATAAAGGGCATGTCTTACCAAGACGCCATTGCCTGCGTCGCGCCCGCAGTCCGCGAACTGAGCGAATACGCGGCGCAGGCTAATATCCGCACCATGAGCGAGAACCACGGCTACTTCATGCAGGACAGCATACGCATGGCAACGCTTGTGTCAGCCGTGAAGCATCCGAACTATGGTCTGCTTGTGGATATGGGAAATTTCTTATGCGCCGACGAAACAAGCGTTACAGCGCTCTCAACCGTATTGCCCTATGCCTTTCATATACACGCCAAAGACTTTTTGTGGAAGAGTGGCACTGAACCACGCCCGGATGATTCGTGGTTCCCCTCCCGCGCTGGCAACTGGCTGCGCGGCACCGTGCTGGGACACGGCATTGTTTCGGTGGCCCAGTGCCTCACGCTCGTCAAAAACTCTGGCTACAACGGGACCGTTTCGCTTGAGTTTGAGGGTCCCGAAGAACCATTGTTCGCTATTCGCAGGGGCGCTGAGTTCTTAAAGAAGTATCTTGTGCCTTAAAGCACAAGCGGTTCGCCGTCTTGTGATTCCTCTGAATACCTGTTATGCTGAAATATGACTTCTGAACGGGAATCAGTACTGCTTTCCAATGCCACGTCTTTTGAGACGGTTCTGGATCAAACCTGTGAACGTCTATGGGGGAAAAAGGTGCGCTATTCCCTGCAGCGCTTACAAGAGCTGAACAGCGATCTACAGAACCTTGATGCTGAACTGGATGCTTTCCTGCGTGATTATGAAAGACAACACTCTATATACGATCTATTGCACTAAAACTACTGCACTAAAAACATGCTTTTGGTAACACCCTATACTGGACATCTACAGAGCAACAGAAAACCAGAGTGATTTCACCGGACGTTTAAGACGTGCATGTGTGCCAAGCCACCTGTTTCATCTCCGCAAAGCTGGTAAGGCCGTTTCCCAGATTGGGGACAAGGCTATAGTGTGGCTCCGGCTTGACAGCAAGTATGAGTATGCGGTGAAAAGGGAAACCATTCCTCTTTGAGGAGATAAAAATACCTAACAAAAGCTAGGCATCTGTTCATGCCGTATGTTCCTCCACCGCTGCCGGGGAAATCAGCGGCCATTCACGATGTAGATAAGCAAGCGGCTCTCTAACAGTAGAGAGCGGCTCTCTAACAGTAGCAAGCGCCTCTCTACTGGTAATACACAAACAGGTAGAGATGGCTGCAGCCAAAGGTTCAGGTAGTACCTTCAGACTCACGAGTTGGTGGAGGAGAATTGGAAGGGGCTAGACGTCTTAGAGGGGTTCAGCACTTTACCGTGAGGAAAATATAAGGAGTTTATATGAAGCGTAAAAATCGTCTTTGTGTGCAAAAATAATTCCAGACCGTAGATTGAGTTTATATGGCGGCATCCTCCTCATTTTATCAGCAACCCTCTGGAGGAAGTCGCCCGTGCCGATAAGCCCAAACAACGCTACGGCCTGGAACAAGTTTATTATCTATCAGCAATGGCAACAGGTCAAGCAATATTACAAAAAAGGATACAGCTTCGTACAGATAACGTCTTAAGCGTAAGTCATACTGTTACGAAGCATGCATAGCTCTTGACGCAACAGAGGTGCTATGCTATTCTATCTAAGATCCTCATTATGGGGTGTGGATTGGAACAAACAAACAAACAAAAAGGAGTAGAAAAATGACCAGTTATAAGGAATTGGGGCTGGTGAATACAAAAGCCTTGTTCGAGAAAGCGGTGAAGGGCGGGTACGCGATACCAGCGTACAACTTTAATAACATGGAACAGATGCAGGCTATTATCCAGGCCTGCGTGGAGACCAGATCCCCGGTAATCTTGCAGGTCTCATCTGGCGCGCGTAAGTACGCGAACCAGAACTTGCTTAAGAATATGGCGAAAGGTGCGGTGGAATATGCCCATGAACTGGGGTATGACATCCCTATCGTCCTGCACCTTGACCACGGTGATACCTTTGAGCTGTGCAAGGACTGCATCGAGACTGGATTCTCCTCGGTTATGATCGACGGATCTCACTTTTCGTTTGAAGAAAACATCGCCCTTACCAAGAAGGTCTGCGAGTTTGCCCATTCGCAGAAGGACTATATTACGGTGGAAGGTGAACTTGGGGTACTTGCCGGCGTGGAGGATGATGTTTCTTCCGAACATAGCCACTATACCCAGCCTGCGGAGGTGATCGAGTTTGTGGAAAAGACCAAGGTTGACTCGTTGGCTATCTCTATTGGCACGAGCCACGGGCGTGCGAAGTTCAAGCCATCGCAATGTACGCGGGATGCCAATGGTGTGCTTATCCCTCCGCCTTTGCGCTTTGATATACTTGAAGAAGTTGAGAAGAAACTGCCTGGCTTCCCCATTGTTCTGCATGGTTCCTCGTCGGTACCCATCGAATATGTGAGGATCATTGAGCAGTACGGCGGTAAGCTCACCGACTCCGTGGGTATACCGGAGGAACAGCTCCGCCGGGCGGCGAAGAGCGCAGTATGTAAGATCAACATCGACTCAGATGGCCGTCTCGCCATGACCGCCATGATCCGTAAGGTCTTTGGGGACAAGCCTGATGAGTTTGATCCTCGTAAGTACCTTGGTCCGGCTCGTGATGAGCTGAAGAAACTCTATGCCCACAAGAACAAGGAAGTCCTGGGTTCTGCTGGTCAGGCATAAACTGTCTGTAAAACGCAAGATAGCCGCTGGAGCAACTCGCTCCAGCGTTTTTTTTCTGGAGGTTAAAGCGAATCTGGTACTGTACAGCCTATTAGGGGGTGGAACTTGTGTTCCTCAATTACGACAAAACGAGGAGTTTTTTATGACAAAGAAACATGCACGTCTCTTAACCCATATCGGGTTTTCCTGCGTAAGCGTGATGTGCGCCACCTTCGCCAGTAGCCTGTTACTGGCTTCTTGCCAACAGCCGATTGATGGGCATGAGGACGAGCCGCCACCCATCTCGCAACCGAGTGTCCCATCCGAATCAGGGGAGCCGACGATGCCTGAGACACCGGACGCCCCCGATGCACCGGCAACGCCTGAGACACCCGGCACGCCCGATACACCGGAGACACCCGATGCACCGGCAACGCCTGACGTACCGGCACCAGGCGAAATTCAGACTGTGTCTGAATTTGGAACGGTTGAGGAACTGCTTAACTACCTCAAAAACTCAAAGGAAAATAGCGCTGCCAATCCTTATTTGGTGAAGCTCACTGGTCTTGATCTGTCGAATGGGGCCACGCTTAAGAGCTTGTATGAGGCGTTGAGTCGTTTTGTAGACCTCGATCTCTCCGAGTGTGTTGGGGAGAGTATCCCGAACATAACACTTACCAAAGTACCTAACAAGGCAAATATCATCTCCATAAAGCTGCCCGAGTCAGTAAAAACCATAACATCAGCCGCTTTCAGCGGTCTGGAGAATCTGAAATCGATAGATATGCCAGGGGTACTTGCTGTTGAAGGGAAGGAGAATAGTTCAGACAGCTCAACTGGCGCGTTTGCCAAATGCCTTGCTCTCACGAGTGTGTCTCTTCCGGAAGTGAAAACTCTGGGTAAATATTCCTTCTATGGTTGTTCAGCCCTGCCATATATCTTATTGCCAAAAGTAGAGATGGTTGGCGCTAGTGCATTCAAAGAGTGTAGCAATCTTACCCCAATTTCTTTACCGCAAGTTACTCTTATAGGTAATAATGCGTTTCATACTCGCAACGAGGGATCATTTTCTTCCATTACTCTGGGAAGCGAGCCTCCTGAGTTAGAGGGATCGAAAGTGTTTTATACCTCCATTACAATCTATGTTCCAGCTTCCGCGCTTGACGCCTATAAGAATACGGAGAAGGCAAACTGGGTAGACACATTGAAGGCCAAGGTTACCGCCATACAGGGGTAAACTGGTCTAAGGTCTTGATCTCACATTTAAAAACAGCTCTTCTGTAGTAAAGTGGCTCTTCCAATGGGAGAGCCACTTTATTTTGGGAGACGGTAGGTGGACAGAGTAAGTATTCTTTATTTTATAGAAGAAACTTGAGCCGGAAAGTGGAAGTGGCTTAGACAGGAGGCAAGACTATGCAAAAGACAAACGCTATGCGACTTTTAGACGCCGCAGGAATTCAGTATTCAACCGCCGAGTATGAGGTTGATGAAAGAGACCTTTCCGGTGTCCACGCCGCCCGGATGCTCAATATGCCTGTGGAGCGGGTCTTCAAGACTCTGGTGTTACGTGGTGCTTCTGGTGCGTACATGGTCTGCTGTATCCCTGTGGCGAACGAGCTTGATCTCAGAAAAGTAGCCCGAGTCAGCGGAGAGAAAAAGGTTGATCTTATTCCAGTGAAGGATCTGCCCATGGTAAGTGGTTATGTTCGGGGTGGCTGTTCGCCCATTGGTATGAAAAAACTGTTCCCTACCTATATTGATAAAACTGCTGAATTGTTCGATATTATATCTATCAGTGCTGGTGTGCGCGGGGTTCAGATCATTATGAAAGTGGAAGATCTGAACCGGCATATTGGGGCGGTAAACGCGGATCTGGTTGTAGCCTGATTGCTACGGAGGCTGGGAGGGTGATGACAGGGAGTCATCAAAAAAGTGTTAGTTTTTTTCACATTCTTTTGTTGATGTGGTATAATCAATGAAAAGAGGTAGAGACAAACGGTTTCTTTTATCGTATAATCCTACCGACTAATAATCTTATCCATTATGGAGGACGTCACATGAAACGTTTTGCTTCGTTACTATCAGTCGCATTTCTATTGTGCCTGGTAAGTATTCCCCTGTTCGCACGGCCAATATCGGAAACTGAGCTTGCTACTCTTGTACAGCAGTATCAAGCTCAGGCGCCGCAGCCCGCTCCACCCGCTCAAGCGGATGTGGCTGAGGCGACGAACACCTTGAGCGATATTGCTGCTGGTGCTCCCGCCTTGGCTGATCAGTTGACTGGCGCGACGAACACCTTGAGCGATATTGCTGCTGGTGCTCCCGCCTTGGCTGATCAGATGACTGGCGCGACGAATTCCTTGAGCGGAATCGCAGGTGGTGCTCCTAGCTTGGCTGATCAGATGACTGGCGCGACGAACACCTTGAGCGATATTGCTGCTGGTGCTCCCGCCTTGGCTGATCAGATGACTTCAGCGGCAAACACCTTGAGCGATATTGCTGCTAACGCACCCGGTCTGGCTAATCAGTTTACCGACGCGACGAATTCCCTGAGTGGTATTGCAGCTAATGCACCGGGGCTTGCTGATCAGTTGACTGATGCTACGGACACGTTGAGTGGTATTGCAGCTAATGCACCGGGGCTTGCTGATCAGTTGACTGATGCTACGGACACGTTGAGTGGTATTGCAGCTGGTGCACCTGCTTTGGCTGATCAGTTGACTGATGCTACGG
>JAITIX010000054.1 GCA_031279205.1 Treponema sp.
GGCGCCAAGCCCGTTCATCGCAGTTTGCATGAGTATATTGCCCAGTTCCACAATGGAACGCTGAAGCCCCATCGCGACACCAAGTTTAAGATGAGCATGGATTTCACCTTTGGGCATACGCCATAAAAGCCAGTCCCTCCACTTGCCGGATAAAAGCTCCGGATACTTTGTGAAAATAAAAGTAGCTAAAAGTATAATTGAGACTATTTGCGCGACTACAGTTGCAAGAGCCGCGCCAGTAACGCCTAAGCCAAACACAAGGATAAAAAGATAATCAAGACCTATGTTAATTAGTGAGGAAATAATATTGGTATAGAGCGGCAGTTTGCTGTTCCCCAGCGCGTAAAGCGTGCTGCTAAACATGCTTGAAATGGCAGTTACCCACAATCCGCAGAAAATAATGCTGATATATTGATAGGCTTCGTCAAAGATGCTGACCGGCGTCCGCATGAGGCGCAGCATTGAAGGCAACAATGGAATAAACACAGCCATGATGATGAGCGCAAAACCAAGTGCGAGTAATAGGCCGCTTATAAAGCTGCGCCGCACCCCACCTTTGTCTTCCGCGCCAAAACGCTGGGCAAGCACTATGGTAAACCCGTTACTCAGACCAAGCACAAACCCAAACACAAATGACCATATGACCGCAGTACACCCAAGCGCGGCTAAAGAATTCACGCCAAGTGTTTGTCCCACAATGATAGCGTCTGCCATACTGTAAAAAAGATAGCTTATCTCGCCGATAATCAAAGGCAGAGTAAACAGAACTAACTGTTTTGTTGGACTGCCAGAGGTCATAGACTGGTTCATGATTTTCCTTGATAATCAATAATAGACATAGTTTTGCTAAAAGGCAATGCCACGCCGCTTCGGTATGGTCTGGTACATCACACGACCTCAACAATGTTAGTTCGCCAATAACCTGTCGATTCCAATCCCTTGATTCTCACGGTTAACCATAAATCGTGTGGAATAGGTATAATCGCCGTGAATCCTCCTTTTGGGCAAGATTTCCCTGTTTGGACAGCAAAGCCTCTCATTTCTGACAAGAATTGATCATCCGCTTCGACAAACGCACTATCCGGATATCCGGCTGGATCATCCGCTTCGACAAATGCTTCATCCGGATATCCGAACACATCATTCGCTTCGACAAACGCACCATCCGGATATCCGAACACATCATTCGCTTCGACAAACGCACCATCCGGATATCCAAATGCCTCATTCGCTTCGACAAACGATTCATTCGCTTCGGCAAATGCTTCATCCGGATATCCGAATGCTCAGCTCGCTTGGGAAAACAAGTCATTCGCTTCGGCAAATGTAACATACGGAAAGGATAATGGAAGGCATGTTCGCGGGAGGGAACCATTTGTTTGCCAGAATAGGGATTCAGATGGGGAAATAGATAGAAAAGGGCTTATATACTGTTAGAAACGAGAGACAGGTTCATTGAAACGTGGGAATGATAAACGGCAATGGCAGAGACATGGTTGTGTATCCTTTCGTCCGCTGCCCTGCCGCTCTTTGGTGCGTATGAGAGGCAGGGTTAAGACGCGAGCAAATCGCGCCTTAACCCTGTCCCTATGAGGCGTGCGCCGCTTCGGTGAAGTCCCATGGCTCGTATATCTTAGGAACGTCGCCGAGCAGACGTTTGGTGTAGTCAGACTTCGGGTGCAGGATGGCTTCGTCTGCTGTGCCGCGTTCCACTACCACACCGTGTTCCATAATGTAGACTGAGTCCGAGATGTAATAGGCAAGGCCAATGTCGTGGGTGATGAATACGATGGTCATGTCGATTTCATCGCGGAGCTTGAGCAGCATATCCAGTATCGTGGCGCGGGAACAGGCGTCGATCATGGAGGTCGGCTCATCGGCAATCAAGACTTCTGGTTGAAGCATGAAGATTCTGGCTATCATCAGGCGCTGCATCTGACCGCCGGAGAGTTCAAACGGGTACTTGTTCGTCAGTTCCTCGAATTTGAGGTTGACAAACTGACAGGCATACCTCATCCTCTCAAACTTTTCATTGGACGGCAGGTTGCCTCCGCCTTTGAGACGCAGACAGTCAAGAAGCACATCATCTACCTTGTTGAATATGTTGTAGGTGGAGAACGGGTCTTGAAAGATGGCTTGTATATGCTGCCAGTATTCTCGGCGCTTGGCTTGCGTGGAAATGTCGCGGGGTTTACCCTTGAAGAAGATTTCGCCGCGACTGACGCCGAGTAACCCCAGTATCATCTTGGCAAGCGTTGTTTTGCCGCTGCCGGACTCACCGACAACTGAGATAATCTCACCGCGGTGAAAGTCAAAGTCCACGTTATTTACCGCGAGTATTTTGTTATCGCCGTAGCCGAATTCGCGGGTAATACCCTTTCCGCTGATAAAGGATTCTCCTATGTGTTTTTTACTCATGATGCGGCAAACTCCTCTTGTTTGGCATACAGTTCCCGTAGTTTTTCTTCTTGAATATAACAGCGGAAGAACCGGTTGCCTTCGACATTTCGTTCGACATTTGTGCCGTTGCAGTAGTTGCGATACTGGCAGCGATCCGCGAATCTGCACCCCTCTGGCCGTTTTTTCAGGTTGGGCGGTGCGCCGGGTATGGCTTGCAGCACATGGCCGCGTGTTCCTTCTTCAGGCACGATGATAGAGTTCATAAGCCCCCGCGCGTACGGCATGATCGGGTCAAAGACCATCTGTTTGGCGGTTCCCCGTTCCACGATTTCGCCTGCGTACATCACCATAATGTCCTTGGTAACGTTGTACAACAGCGGCAGCTCGTGGGTTATGAAGAGCATGGCGCGCACAAAGCCCTTGTCCATAAGATCGCGTAAGAGCTTGATGACGATTTTCTGGGAAGAAACGTCCAAAGCTGAGGATGGCTCGTCGGCAATGAGTACCTTTGGGCTGAGTATGGTCGAGATGGCGATAACCGTGCGTTGTTTCATGCCGCCGGAAAGTTCCACTGCGTACTGATTCAGCACTTTTTCGGGAAGGTTCAGGATGCCGAAGCGTTCACGGGCAAGGTCGTAGATTTCCTTTTTGGAAAGCGTGCTGCCGTGGGCGTGCAACACGTCTTCGATGAAGCGGATGATCTTGCGCGTTGGATTGAGCGCGTTCATGGCTGCCTGTGGGATATAGGCTATGTCGGTGCCTAAGACGGTTCTGCGAACCGTATCTGGGGGCAGGCCAGTGATTTCCCGACCGCCGATGATGATAGAGCCGGACTTGTAGAAAAGCGGCGGGAAGTAGTAGCCCATGACGCTCATGGCGAGGGTACTCTTGCCGCAGCCGGACTCACCGGCAATGCCGATTGAGCCGCCGTCTTCCAATGTGAACGAAACATTGTCAACAGAGTAGACCTCTTCGTTCATTCTTGTTTTGTAGTATGTGGTGAGGTTCTTTACCTCAAGCATAGGTTTTGCCATGGCTTAACTCCTTATCTGGGGGTTGAATATCTGATCCAGCCCGGAGTTCATAAGGTTTAGGGAGAAGGTGATAAGCGCGATCATGATGACGACTGGGATGAACGCCCACCATGCGCCCACGGGGAGTGCGCTAAAGGTGCTTGCCCAGTTCATCATAAGGCCGAGGCTTGCCACGTTTTGGGGGCCTAGACCCAGCATGGAGAGCGATGCCTCTGTCAGTATTCCGGAGGCGCACTGGAGTATGAAGGCCATCATCACGTAGGAAGCAACGTAGGGCAGTATGTCTCGCACAATGATGCGCGGCATACTGTGGCCGGAAAGTTTGGACAGGTTTACGTGATCGCGGTTTCGCAGCGATGTGGTCTGAGCTCGTACGGAACGCGCAGTCCATGGCCACGAGGTAATGCCGATGACAAAGGCTGTTGTAACAAAGTTACGGGAACTGACGCTTACGGAGATAAGCACGAGTATGACAAAGGAGGGAATCACGATGAAGATGTTAGTGATGGTAGAAAGTATGTTATCCACCATGCCGCCTGTATAACCGGCGACTAGTCCGACCGTCAGCCCTATCAATGTGGCGATAGTTCCTGCAAGTATCCCGATGAGCAGGGAGGTGCGTGTGCCTGCGACCAGTTCTACCAGCGTGTCGCGTCCGAAGTTATCGGTTCCCAGTATGTACAGCTTGTTTGAGGCTGCTTTCTGGACGCTGCTCAAGCCAAACTGTGCCATGATGTCATCGGCAACAGCGGTATCAGAAGCGGCTTGATCCTGATCCGACGCCTGCTTGTCTCCTCCCAAGTATTCAAAGAGGTTGGGCTTTTCAAACATGCCGCCATCCATAGCTAATGGGTCGGTATGGTTAAAAAGAGGGAAAAATATCACGAGAAGTAGTATGCAGCTTATCGTGATAAAGCCGAATCTGAATTTTCCTGACTTGAAAGCTGTCTTTAACAGATGTCCCATTATCCTTCCTCCTGTTGGGTAAGCCTGATTCGCGGGTCAATGATGCCGCAGAGTATGTCTACAAGGAAATTTGCGATGAGTACGGTGATAGTAACGATGAGGGTGCAGCCTGAAATGAGGGGGAAGTCCTGCGTTGTAATGGCGCGCAGCATTGTTGTTCCTATGCCCGGATAGCTGAAGATGATTTCAGCGATGAGATTGCCTCCTATCATGGTTCCGAGCGATAGGGCAAGGCCGGTGATCTGGGGAAGCATGGCGTTGCGGAACACGTACCACACGATCTTCGAGTCTTTAATACCCATGAGCCGACTGTACTTCACATAGTCAGCGTTGAGTTCGTAGATGGACATTTCTCGCATACCCAGAGACTGCCCACCAATGGCGACCAGCACCATGGTAAGGAAGGGGAGGCGGTAGTGATTAAGCACGGACGCCCAGAACGCGGGGCTTGACCAGTCGATGAGCATATCGAAGGCGTACCCCAGGCGGCCTGGGAACCAGTGGAGCTGATTTGCCAGGAAATGTACCAGTACCATAGCGAGACCGAAAGAGGGAATTGCGGCGATAAAGAGGAAGGCCGGGAACAACACCTTGTCGAATACGCCTTTTCGGTACGCGGCGAGCGCGCCCAGGGAGTTACCGAGTAACCAGCCGACTATGATTGCTGGTATTTGGAGCCGCAGTGTCCAGGGAACCGCCGTGCCGATGATATCTGAGACGGAACGTGGGTATTCGCTGAAGGAAAGTCCCATGTCTCCCTGAAGCAGCTTGCCTATGTAAATGAAGAATTGCTCGAATACAGACTTATCAAGACCGAACTCGACCATATAAGCGTCGTATATCTGCTTGATAGCCTGTGCGTCGGTCAGGCCTGTTGTAGCGTTAGCAACGAGCGTTGCCACGGGGTTTCCAGGTATGAGCCGCGGCAGCATAAAGTTCAGCAACACCGCTACAAACAAAGTAACGAGGTACCAGAGGAATTTTCTCCCTAGGTATTTCCAATAACCATTCATACGTCTCCTCTTTTTAAGTTTATCACGTGTCCATGAAAATAGGCCGACGCCGCAGAGTGCCAGACATCGCTCACCGCACTGCCACGAGTCCGCGGTTTCCGGCCTCGTGGCAGCCTTACGGCACGCACTATGGTAGTGCGTAGCCTACAAACAAAGGGCGGCAACATACCGCCCTTTATCTCGTAAAGCTTATTTTGTCTTAAGGTTATAAAGGCCCTTGATGCCATAGCCATCTATGCAGAGTGTCGGCGGAACGTTTGACCCATCGTTCATCTTGGGGAAGCCTGTCCATACCGATTCATTCACGGTGTGGAAGACGCCTGGTCGATACATAAGGCCGGCGCAGGGCATTTCCTGAAGATAGATGATGTTCAACCGAGTCCAGAGCTGTTTGAGAGTGGCGGCATTGGTTTCAGACGCGATCTTAGCGATAATGTCGTTGGCTTCCTCGTTAATCCAGCGTCCCCAGTTCTGTATGGTATTGGGGGTTCCTTCAGGCGGAAGGTCTGTGCTGCCCATTGCCGCATACGCGCGGCTCCACGGAGAAGCAATGCCTACGCTGCCGTAGGAGAACATAATCATGTCAAAGGTGCCGTTCTGATAATCCTGAGTCCACACAGTGGAAATCGGGAAATAGGTCTTGATGTCTACACCGATATTCTTACCGGCTTGCGCGACCACTTCGAGCGTGGCGTTCCAGTCCGACCACCCTTGGGGGCATTCGGTCTGGAAAGAGAGCCGTACACCGTTTTTGGCGCGTATGCCATCCGCGCCTTTGACCCAACCGGCATCGTCAAGCAGTTTGTTCGCCGCGGCAGTGGCTTCGGTAACATTGCCGCTCCACTGATACTGTTTAAGGGCATCGGTGTCGATGAGGGCTTGTTCAGACGGCACTGGCAGCATAAGCGAGGCAACGAGCGGGGCAGTGTAGCCGCTCATGGCGTTGGTTCCGATGGTGTTGTAATCAAGAGACATAGCAATAGCTTTGCGAACCACCGGATCATCAAGGCCTGGTTTTTTGGCATTGTACACCAGCATGGGGATCGTGCCGGGGAAATAGTAGGGCGCTTGCGGCAGATACGTGGAGATGTTTTGCGGGAACATGGTCCACACGCTGGAGATGAACTGCTGGGAAATATCCACCTCACCGGCGCGGAATGCAGCATCGCCCGTCGCGTTATCCTTGTAGATACTGTGCGCGATGTACTTCGGCGCGGGCAGCTTGCCATACTTGGAGGCAATCTGTCCCCAGTAGGTCTCAACGCGCTGGATAACAGCCTTGGTTTCGTCCCAGATATAGGGTTTATAAGGACCTGTTCCAGGGGCTTCGATTTCTCCACCCCCCCCGATGTTGGTCCATTGACCCAGAGCAGTTGGACTATTTCCTATTCTAGCAACAACTTGGTCCATAGAAGCCTTCTCGGTGATGTACAAACCGCTGATTGACGACTCAATCTGCTTTGGATTGAAGTTTGACGCCTTAGCCTGTATCACCACGGTGTAATCGTCCCGCGCAGTAACGCTGTCGATGTAAGACCAGTAGCTGGTGCCGGCTGTGGCGTATGTTTTCTGAAGCTCGTAGGAATTGACCACGTCTTTAGCGGTCATAGCGTTTCCGTTCCAGAATTTCACGTTCCTGTTTAAGGTGACGGTCAGGGTCTGGCCATTCCACGTGTAGGTTTCGCCAAGCTGGGGATACAACTTGCCGTCCAGCAGGTTGTAGACGAACAGGGTTTCAAAAATTGGTTGCCGAGCCAGCTGATTAAAAGCGGTAATACCAAATGTCCTATCGCTTACGCTATAGGGGCTCCAGTGGTTCACCTGATCCCAGAGAATGCCGTTAAAGTACAGGGTTTCTCTGCGGGGGAGAGTTCCGGGAGTGGCGGTACTTGTCCCACCACTTGTGGTTCCTGTACCTGCACCTTGTTGGCCTGCACCAAACACGCTGCCTGCTGCTACCAGTAGCATCAATGCTACTACCGCCATTCGTTTTGTTGCTTTCATAAGATTTCCTCCAAAAGCTAAAATGTATTCGATGGTGCGAATCACCACCAAAGATTAGGCTATCACGCTATTTTCAGAGCTGTCAAATTTTATTTAAATAAATTCCACCCTTCAGTCGTGGTTTTATAAGGTTTGGTGCTTAGTACTTAGGGTTTTAGTATCGTGGTATGCAACAGCGCCACAGACCGCCGTCCAAACTCAGCCTCTGGCGCAGATGACCTCCATCGGAGGACGATGAACCAAATAGGCTTACAGTTTGATCCCCAGCTCCGCGCCGGTTTCACGGACTTTAGCTGCGGCAATGTCGTATTCCAACTCAGTGTTGAGGTGTTCCAGCATGAAAGGAATAGGCCGGGCAAGTCCCTCAATCTGGCGCATAAAGGCTTTAAGGTCAATGTTACCTGTTCCCATAAGCACCTCTTCAAGAACCACCGTCATAGAAGGCTCCTTCAGCCGGACATCCTTCACATGGCAACTCACGATCCGGTCGCCAAAACGGTGGACGCATTCTCTGGCAATGTCGCCGCTTCGGTAATAGGCGCGGGGGCAGTTAAGCAGATTCGCCAGATCAAGATGAGCGCCAAACTGTTTGCGGTCTACTGCCCTGATGAGCTTCTCAATGCTTTCAGGGCTGTCAACTATGTCAAACGCGAAGACCTCATAGCAGAAGTAGGCGGTTTTGGGCTTCACCGTGTCAATAAAGCAGCGCGCCATTTCAACAGCAGCATCAAACGCCTCGTCGCTGAAGTTCAGCCCCTGATGATAATCGTTACCATTGCCGTGGCAGTAAGAACCAAAGGTGTTAAGGGAACAAACCGCTCCCACTTCTTCCGCCAGAACCAGCGCCTCCACCTGGCGCGCACGGTGAAAAGCGCGCGTTTCCGCGTCAATGTCCATGAGGTTTTCCCAGTAACCCACCTCAGCCAGCATGACACCCTCTTTTGCAAAGGCCTCCCTTGTTGCCTTAATCAGTTCCCTGTTGTTGAGATCAATCTTAGGCACATAAGCTGCGGTAAAGCCTTTTTCCCGGTGCTTCCGAGCCAAGAGAACCGGATCTAAGTCCGCCGTCTGCTCACCAGCGCTTAAAAACACCGGCCCGCCAAATCTAATCATATATCCTCCTGTAATTAAAAAGAAAAACCATATACAGACTAGAGAGTAATAAAACAGGCCACCGGTTTCCCATAGAAAACCGGCAGTCCTGCTTAGTCATCACGCAACAGCGCGTTTCAGGGTGGCGGCAACCGCGCCAGTACCAGCCATAAGCTCGGCGAAGTATGCCTCCACAGCCTGCCCCAGTCCAGCCTCGTAGAGGTCAACGGCAAAAATGCGCTTATCAGACAGTATGGGCGCAAGCGTGTCGTGGAAAGGAGCGGCCTGCCCAAGTTTCAGACCAGAGAGCAACTGAGCCAGCGTGTCGTAGAGCGGGTCAGGGCTGACGGTGAAGGGCTTTCCTTCGTCGTCAATGCCAAGTAAGTAGCGGAGCCACGCGGCAAGCACAAGCGGAATCAGCTTGAGTTCGCTCACCTTGAGCGAGGAGCTTGCAAGATACGCCTTGATGGTTTCCCCAAAACGGATGGGTATCTTCTGCGAAGTATCAGTGGCTATACGCTGGGGCGTGTCAGGCATGAAAGGATTGGGAACGCGCACCTGCAACACCTCGTCAATAAACTTACGCGGCGACAGTATGCCCGGATCAACCACAACCGGCAAACCTTCCTTGTAACCAATGATTTCTACCAGACGCACAAGATCGCTGTTCTTCATCTCCTCGCTGATCTTCTTATAGCCAAGCAAGCAGCCAAAAACCGCCAGCGCCGTATGAAGCGGGTTGAGACAGGTGCAGACCTTCATCTTCTCAACCTTATCCACAGTCTCGCGGTCAGTAAACAAAACGCCCGCCTGCTCAAGCAAAGGACGCCCCGCCGGAAACTTGTCCTCAATAACCAGATACTCGGCTTCCTCAGCATTGACAAAGGGCGCAACATAGGTGTTTTTCGCGGTACGGGTTCCAGCCATGTCCTCAATGCCTGCGCTGATGAGGGTCTGCCGCACCGTTTCGTCAGGCTGAGGCGTGATCTTGTCGATCATGCTCCACGGGAAGGAAACCGTGTCGTGGATATAATCAAGAAAACCCAGGTCAGCCAGCCCGCGTTTAGTCCATTCAGCGGCAAAGGCCTCCACCGCCGCAAAGAGCTTGTCGCCATTGTGCGAACAATTGTCCATGCTTACCAGCGCCAGCGGCAACTTGCCCGCCTTGTAGCGCTCGTAACAAAGACTGCTCAGTGTGGCAATGGGATTCCGCAAACAAGCCTCCGGCCCCGCGGCAAATTCTGCCTCCACCTGCGCCATGATTCTCCCATCAGGCCCCCAGAGACTGTAACCCTTTTCCGTGATAGTAAAACTCACCATCCTGAGCGACGGCGCTCTGAATACAGCCTTCAGCCGCTCAAAGTCACTGTCCACGCGCAGAGACTCCGCAAGACTGGCGATTACCTTCTTCTGGATACTGCCGTTCGCCTTGAGCGTTACCGCAATACAGAGGTTATCAAAAGGCCGGTACGCCTTATCAATAATCTCACCGTCATAGCCCTCAGCCACGATAATGCCGGTTTTCGACAGCCCCGCATCCAGCAGCTTCTGCTGAAGCGCCGCAGGAAAAGCCCTGAAAATGTTCCCCGCACCAAAATGTACCCACTCAGGCGCTTCCTTAGTCGCCGCAATCATGGCCTCCCGATCAAAAGCAGGCAGTTCTATGCCCGCCTTTTCCCATTGCTCCCTACTTTGCAATGCAAGATTGTTTAAACGCATCTATGCCTCCCATACCCAGGGCTTGTTTTTCTTTTCCCCTGAGCAATGCAACTATTATAAAGCTCATGCCTCTTCTTGAAAACCGGCAAATACCCGATCAAAATCAATGCCGTACTTGTTCAGCATGTCTTTTCTGCCAGTAGAATCGCTCAGAATCTCGATAATGAAATCGAACTGGGCGAAGCCATCGCGTACACCACGCCGTCAATAACCTCAACACGGCCTTCTATCATGCGGTATTCCGCGCCCCCGTTTGAGACACAGGCAGTTCACCGCCTTATTCCCGTGTTTTCGCGTTGGCGCGTTCAGCATTCCCGCCTCTTGCGCCTGTAAGGAAACGAAGCTCCACGCGAACAACACAAACAACGCGGCGCTTCCAGCACCTTCGTGGACTGGAGTTGCCCTGCACGGCGATAGGACATATACTTCCCTCATGAAACTATCTGAAAGAATGGAGGAACTAGTATGAGCAGAGGATATTTTACGATTGGGGCAAGGATACCTCCCAAGCCTAAACCAGACGTACACCTCTTTATTGTGTTTGATAATGATGTCTGCGACGTTCTCTTTAGCGAAGATGACCCCGATGTCTATTTCCTTGAGGACGAACGTCTGGATGATCAGGAACTCTGGAATAACACCAACGAGTTTTTCAATATGTTCATGGACGACATCGACCCAGCGGGACAGCAAGGAAGGCGAATCATCGTGATCCACTACAACCCCATGACCGCCCAATGCGTGAGAGAGTTCTTCAAAATATTTGAAAAGCAAGAACGCATCCAGTGGCACACCCTTTCCTTCTTCCACAACGACGAAGACACCGAAGGCCTAGGCCTGAACTGGAGCGACGTACTCATGGCAAAAGTCTACGCCATCGAAAGCATGAATAACTTTCCCTGGATTAAGAAATTGGAAGTTGAACCCTACAACACCCTCTACCACCGAGACCTTATGAAACTGGTGCTTTCAGAGGAAGATTTCAAGGAATTGGACGACGAGAACGAAGAACCCTACGCCCGCTTGGACAGTAAGGAGCCGCCCCAGCTTACCTGGACCACCCTGCCAAAGCCAGACAGCAAGAACTAAAACTCCGAAGGCGCGCTTCAGGCGCGCCTCTCACGGCACAATAGCCTCGACAATTTCCCCAAAAGGCCCCTTGCCCCCTTTCGCCGTCGCCTCCCAGCACCCACAGTAGTAGACCCGCTTCCCCCGATCCTTCTCGCTAAAGTCGTTCACCCAGGGACTGGCTGTGGCATAATCCGATCTGACAAGCTCCTCAATATTCGTCGGGTAATGGTCAAGAATAGCCCAGTGGATTTTAATCACCGCAACGCCGTCCGGCTTTCCCCACCGATTATTCCCCCTGTTCCGGTAATGCACCCTGTGTCGACGGGGAGTTCCCGTGTCAACCTCAAGCCCCGGCACCGTCATCGGTGGAGGCTGCCTACTTTTGGTCGTCTTGTACACCGGAAGCCCCATCGCCACCCGGTCTTCATCAGAAACCGTCGGATTCCGCGCAAGGTAGCTCTGCACATACACCCGGAACACCTTCCCGCAGACCTTGCGGGCATCCTTTTTACGCTCCATGTCCACCTTGCCATAGTTCGGGTCTCCAAGTTTGGCAAGAGCCGTCCCAAAAGCAGCCAACGGCGCTTCCAGACTAGGCCGGGGGTCGGGAATGCTCCAGCCGCTGAAACGCATTAACATGTAGGCGTAAACATTCTTCGCCCACTCCAAAAACTGCACGTCATTGTACGGAATATAGTCTTTGTTTCCCATCAGGTACGCTCCTTTGGGGCGCAGTATCGCGTCCCAGGGAAAACACTACACCCAGCGGCTGATTTCGTCTATCCCCGCGTCGTGCAGGTGTACCTGTACGGCGAATAGATACACCTGTACGGCGAATAGATACACCTGCACATCGAATAGATACACCTATAGGATGAAATAGGTGTACCTGTACGGCGAATAGATACACCTGCACATCGAATAGATACACCTGCACATCGAATAGATACACCTGCACATCGAATAGATATACCTGCACGGCGAATAGATATACCTTTAGGATGAAATAGATACACCTGCACGGCGAATAGATATACCTGCACGACGAATAGATATACCTGCACGGCGAATAGATATACCTGTAGGGTGAAATAGGTGTATCTGTACGGCGAATAGATACACCTGCACGGCGAATAGATATACCTGCACGACGAATAGATATACCTGTAGGGTGAAATAGATACACCTGCACGACGAATAGATACACCTGCACGACGAATAGATACACCTGCACGACGAATAGATATACCTGCACAATGCGTGGGTATATCAAAAGATAAAAGGAGAGCGTTTCCCACTGGCAACAGGTTACGAATTCTTGTCCACAGATTTCATGGATTTCACGGATTTAAGAGAAGTTGTGGTATAAGAAATCTGTGTAATCCACGTGATCTGTGGACGTTGTTCTCAGAAGGTGGGTGTCGATGAGCGGCTGGAACCGTAGTTTTACCGCGCGTATCGCGTGCGGGGGCGGCTCGAAGCGGATAGCGCTCAGGCTGACGGAACTCAGTATGACGCTTGCCGCGTCTAGCTTGAGCATAGTGCGGAAGGTGTCAAGCGCGGCGGTCAAAGCAATCATAAAGCTTCCATAGTTATTTTTCAGAAAAGACGGTATGTTTCTTAATATATGTCCAGAGAATCAATTCTGTCCTACATTCAAGACCCCTCTGACCTGAGAATCTTATCTGTGCATGAACTTAAGCAGTTGGCCGCGGAGATTCGTGAGGTGATTATGGCAACTGTGAGTAAAAACGGCGGACATTTGGCGTCTAACCTTGGCGTGGTGGAGCTTACGATAGCCCTGCATCGGGTGTTTGACTCGCCGCGTGATAAAATTGTGTGGGATGTGGGGCATCAGTGTTATACCCACAAGATGCTCACCGGCAGATACAGCCGGTTTTCCACGCTGAGGCAGGCAGGCGGGATTGCCGGTTTTCCCAAGCGCACAGAAAGTCCGCACGATGCCTTTGATACCGGCCACGCCTCAACCTCGATTTCCGCAGCCCTAGGCCTGCTTGCCGGCGACCGGATACAGGACGCGCATAACCGCGTGGTTGCGGTTATTGGAGACGGGGCGCTTTCCGGCGGCCTTGCGTATGAGGCGCTTTCTCACGCTGGACAGCTCGGCCTGCCGCTCATCGTCATCCTTAACGATAACAAGATGTCTATTGGCCGCAGCGTGGGAGGAATGTCTAAGTACCTCAGCCGCCTTTCAATGACAGCGCGTTATCAGGCGTTTCGCCACAAGTTTGACTCGCTGGTGAAGCGTATCCCCCACGTTGGCGAGTTTGTTTTCAACATGATTGTCAGGCTCAAGCGGGCGGTTAAGGCGGTGTTCTATATTGACAACTTTTTTGTGGACTTAGGGTTTGAGTATGTGGGGCCGATTGAAGGTCATCACCTTCAGCGGCTTGAGCAGATTTTGCGTGATGTGCGAAAGCTGAATCGGCCTGTTGTGGTTCATGTGATTACGCAGAAGGGGAAGGGGTATAAGTTTGCCGAGGAAGACCCAGGCGCGTATCACGGTGTTTCCTCGTTTTCGGTGCGCGAAGGGCTGCTTAAGGGACCGGCGCTTACCAGAAATCGCGACGCGGCTCTTGATAAGGCGCCGGTACGTCGTCGGAAAGAGCGGCGTGAGCGGCGTGGCAAAATCAGTTTCACCGAGGCTTTTTCCAGAGCCATTCTTGAGCAGGGACACAAGGACGAGCGGGTGCTGGCGATCACGGCGGCTATGGAAAAGGGAACTGGTCTTTCAGCGTTCAAGGCGGCGTTTCCCGGCCGCTTCTTTGACGTGGGTATTGCCGAGGGACACGCGGTTACGTTTGCCGCTGGACTTGCCGCTCAAGGACTCAAGCCAGTGGTTGCGGTGTATTCAACGTTTATGCAGCGGGCTTTGGACGGGGTTATTCATGACGTAGCCCTGCAAAACCTCGGCGTAATCTTTGCCCTTGACCGTGCGGGCTTTGTCAGCGATGACGGACTTACCCATCAAGGCGTGTTTGACATTGCCCTCTTCCGCATGGTTCCGAATATGACGCTTCTCGCGCCAGCAGACAGCGTGGAACTGTCGATGATGCTGGCGTGGGCGCTGCGTATCAATAGCCCCTGCGTGATTCGCTATCCTAAGACATTCTGCCCGCGCGCCGGACAGGAGTTTGCCATGCCTTTGCGCCTTGGACGAGGCGTCTTCCTGCGGAAGTGGAATGCATCGATCTGCCTCGCGTTTTCCGGCAGCCTCTACCTTGAAACGCTGGATGCCGCCGCGCTGCTTGAACAGAAACAGATACCCACAGACCTGTATAACCTGCGTTTCTTCAAGCCGGTTGACGAGGAATACCTTATCGATATTCTAAACAACTATGAACTGGTCGTGTTTATTGAGGAAGGAGTGCGGGAAGGCGGTTTTGGGGAATACGCCTCGGAACTTGCCCAGCGGCGGCACTGTATTGCCCGCATTCTCACCCTTGGCATCCCCGAACACTTCGTATCTCAAGGCAAGCGCGAGGAACTGCTCCACGCAAACGCCCTTGACGGCGAAGGTATCGCCGACTCGGTTCTGCGCGCCAACCATGAAAGCCGCCTGCGCCATCTGGCCAAACGCTGAAACTTTATTGCAATTTTGGCAATCTTGCCTTAATAATTTATCAGGAGAAAGTTTATGGATGAACGAAAAAAAAACATCAAAGAGTTAGAGGATGAAAAACAGAGTAAAACCGAAGGCTTACTTCGGCTTGAGGCAAATCTGGGAGAGATGCTTCTGCAGAGGCTCCATCAAGATGGAGAATCAACGCGCTGGGAACATCTTACCGAATACCAGCGCTTGCTCTTGGAAATCGCTGATGCGAAGGAATACATCAAGCGGATTGACGCCGACGCCCAGCGTTTGAAGGTTGTCGAAGCGGCCATAGACAAGAATGAAAACCTCCTAGCCGAGCAATCAAAAAAACTTGTGGAACTCCACGCAACGCTGGGCGGAGAAATTCTTGCCGAACCTGACTTAATCAGTTACAGCCAGCCGTATCAAATCGAGCTTGAGGCGATTCTCGCCAAGATTCAGGAACTGGAAACCAAACTTGACGGCCTTACGGACAAAGAAGGTGAAAAGAGCAGCCTTTTTTCCCGAATTGGGAAAAACGTGCAGGGTTTAGCGCTCCGTTCCTCGCTGGGGAAAAATCAGGATCAGATTCGCAAGCTCTGTACGACGGCTGGTGAAAACTTTACGCTCGCTGCCAATCCAACGGGAAATGAGAAACTGAGCGCCTTGGCTACTGAGGTTGAGGAACTGCGGTCTCAGAAGATTATGCTTGCCGATGAGATTACCGCCTTAAAAGCGGAGCGCTGCAAGATTTCTGAAACTTTTAGTAAGGAAGGCAATCCTTCAAGGCACATCAAGGCGCTTGAAAAATGTATTGCCCAGATACATGACGGGATTCACGCGCTCTACGCCAAGGCTGGAAGAGAAACCGCAGACGCCGCGTTTGGCGACAAGCTGGAGGTGCTGGAAACAAGCCTGAGCGATGACGAGACCGCGCTCATTGACAAGATCGCGCTTGCCCGTGAAAAGGTGCAGGACATCGAGACCCATATCACTAGCCTTAAAGCGGCTATTGCCATTGACGAGGCAAACGAAGAAATCGCCCGCCATCGCAAGTCGATACAGGATCAGCGCCGCCGCATCTCCGAGAGCGAGCTTGCCATCGCGGACTTTGAGACGCGCATCCTTGAGGCAGAGCGACGCATCACGGAATTGGGCAAGCTGCTATAGAACAGAGAAAAGTCCGCGAATAGCCCCAGCTCTCTGCTGTTCGCGGAACTTCAGATCAACAAGCCCTTATTAACAAGCTCCATATTTATAGAAGATTTCGCGTAACATGTGTTAATAACAGCTACGTCGCCGGTGTCTTCAAAAGTAAACCCTCAAGATTACCCTGAAATACAATGAGATTTGGGTAAGAACTCAGTGATATTTGGGTAAAACATGCCGGGGGTTTGATAAAACACACTGGGTTTCAGCCTTACGGGTGCTGGCAATGTTCCTGTCAAAGTGCTTAAAGTTCGCGCCAGACGGCTAAGTTCTTCGCTTTCACGTGCGTCAGGGCAAGTTTAGGCTAAAGGCAGGGATATAAGGCGGCAGGGCGGCGGGAATGAGCAGTGTTGACAGAGAGGTAAAGAGAGCATAGGATAAGCTTCGTACCCGCGGGTGCGGGGAATCAAGGTCTATGGGCAGGGGTTCTGGCTCTTGACAGCGCCATGAGTGTAACGGAAAGAAGCAGAAAGAGAGCAAGCTGCAAGCCCCTGACTTTAGGCATAGAGTTGCTGCCCCAGTAACTATACTAAACTATCTTGTGCGCCGTTTGGCGCCGCTATTAACCGGAGGTTTCTAATGGATAAAAACACTATTGTCGCCGCAGCAAAGGAATACATAAGCAGGGAAAAGGAGCCTCGTTTCAGAGACGAGGTTGAAAAGTTGCTTGCCGGCGAGGACTGGAAAGAACTGGAAGACCGGTTTTACCGGAAGCTGGAGTTCGGGACTGGTGGTCTGCGGGGTGTTATCGGCGGCGGGTATAACCGTATGAATCCCCTGGTGGTGAAGAATGCCACTCAGGGACTTGTCACGTACTTGAAGAAGGCGTTTCCCAACAAGGCGCTGTCCGCGGCGGTTGCATTCGATAGTCGGCACTACTCGCCGGAGTTTGCCGAAGCCACGGCGCTGACGTTCGCGGGGAACGGCATCAAGACCTACCTGTTCTCTAGCCTGCGACCCACGCCGGAGCTATCCTTTGCCATACGCCAGCTTGCCTGCGATACGGGCGTGGTGGTAACTGCAAGCCACAACCCTAAGCAGTACAACGGGTATAAGGCGTACTGGAATGATGGTTCTCAAGTGATACCGCCGCACGACACGGGCATCATCGACGAGGTAAACGCGGTTACGGATATACACGAACTGAGCAGGGCTGAGGCGCTTGCGAAGGGCTTACTCGAAATCATTGATAAGAGCATTGACGAGCCGTATCAGGCTATGGTGCGAAGTCGCCTGTTCAGACCTGAGCTTATCAGGGCAAAGGCGGCTGAGGTGAAGATTGTGTATACGCCGCTTCATGGCACAGGGGCGTTTCACGTTGAGGCAGTGTTGGGAAGCCTGGGGCTTAACGTGATTACCGTGCCGGAACAGCGGGACGGTAACGGGGACTTCCCTACAGTGGCGTTCCCTAACCCGGAAGAAGCACCGGCGCTTGATCTGGCGATTAAGCTGGGCAGGGAAAAGCGCGCCGATGTGGTTATGGCTACAGACCCGGACGCGGATCGTTTCGGCATCGCGGTTCCCAACAAGGCTGGGGACTTTGTTCTGGTTACGGGCAACCAGCTTGGCAGTCTGCTTGCGGACTACATTTTCCTCTCGCTGAAAGAGACTGGCAAATTGCCGGCAAGACCTGCAATGGTGAACACGATTGTTACAACTGGTATGCACAAGCGCATCGCGGCTTCTTACGGAGCTGAGTGTATTGAGTGTCTCACTGGCTTTAAGTGGATCGCCGATGTCTGGCGGAAGAGTGAAGCTGCCGGCACTCCGACGGTGGTTCTGGGTACTGAGGAAAGCTACGGCTATCTGGTTGAAACCGAAGTGCGCGACAAAGACGGCGTTTCCGCGGCGGCCATGACCGCTGAGATGACGCTGTACTGGCGAAGCAAGGGCAAGAGTCTGCTCGACCGCCTCGACGAGCTGTACCTCAGGAATGGTTACTGGCAAGAGATGGGCATCTCCAAATATTTCCCTGGACCTGAAGGTCCCAGTGTAATGGAGGGCATTATGGAGGAGTACCGTAAGAACCCGCCTGCGGTTCTGGGCAATATCGCTGTTGAGAAGATACGCGACATACGGGAGTCAGTGTGCTGGTACTTGCGAGACGCGGCGCGTACTGAGGCGGTTGATCTTCCCAAAAGCGATGTGCTGCAGTTCTTCCTTGCTGATGGAACCGTGGTGAGCGCCCGCCCCAGCGGTACTGAGCCTAAGATAAAGTTCTACGCCTCCTGTTGCAGTGAGGTGGGGGACGGCGGTCTTGCTGAAGCCAAAGCCGAGGCGGGGCGGAAGCTCGACGCTATCCGCAAAGACATCAGAGCGGTCATAGGAGACGACTAGGCTATGATGAAACGTCTACAGATTGCTGCGTTAGTGGTACTGAGTCTGGTGGTTATGGCGTTGTCTGGCTCGTGCAAAAGCATGGCGCTGAATATCGTGGGCGACGCCCTGAGCGGGAGTGGGGCGGGAGATGTGTTCACCGGCGACGATGATCCTGAGCTGGTGGGGGACGCGCTTCCCTTTGCGATAAAGATGTACGAGGCACTTCTGGCGGCAAACCCCAAACATCAGGGGCTTATTGTTATGACCGGTTCTCTCTACGTCATGTATGCCAATGCCTTTGTGCAGGGGCCGGCGGAACAGTTGCCGATAAGCCGGCATGTTGAGCGTGAAGCGGGTAAGGCGCGGGCTGAAAAGTTTTACATACGGGGCGCCGCTATCCTGTATGACGGGCTTGAGAAGCGGTACGCGGGCATTACCGACACGTTCTTTCCTCAAGGGGACGCGGGAAGCATTGATGAGGCAAAGCAGTACCTCGCTCGGCTGAAAAAGGCTGACGTGGCGCTCATCTACTGGACAGCCGCTGCCACGCTTTCAGCCTATTCGCTTGCCCCCTTGAACAACGTTGATCTGGGGCTACGGATTCCCTCGCTCATCACCCTTGTTGAGCGCGCCTACGAGCTTGATCCTGACTTCAACCGTGGCGGTCTTGATGACTTTTTCGTACTGGTCTACGGCTCATTGCCGGATTACATGGGCGGCGATAAAGCCAAAGCCGAGACCCACTACCGGTTGGCACTGGAAAAGTCTGGCGGCGCAAGCGCGGGTCCCTATGTTTCCTATGCCCAGTCAATAGCGGTTCCGGCGCAGGATTATGAAACGTTTACGCAATGCCTTGAGGCGGCGCTTGCCATTGACGTGAATGAGTTTCCGTCCAAGCGTCTTGAGAACATTTTGGCACAGCGCAAGGCGCGCTATCTCCTTGATAACGCGATCTACTACTTTGCCGACATTGACTCTGGTGATGAATGGGACTGGGGCGATGAAGACGAGCCTGAAGAGTAAGGGAGATTTTATGAAAAAGACATATCTTGGTTTGATGATGGTGTTACTGCTGGCGGTTCCTGCCATGAATGTATTTGCCCAGCGTAAACTGACGATTAAGCTGGCGTCGCTGGCGCCAGAGAACACAGACTGGGGTGCGGCGCTGAACCGGATGGCGACTGATTGGGCGCGTATCAGCAACAATGAGGTGGAGTTGGTGGTCTACCACAACGGGATACAGGGGCGTGAAGACGCTGTTCTCCAGAAGCTGAAGAGCAATGCCATTCAAGCCGGTGTGTTCACCTCAATCGGGATGAGCCTCATCAGCCCCGAAGTGATAACTATGAGCGCCCCGTTCTTTATCCGCAATGACGCTGAATTGGACATAGTGCTTGCCGAGGTGAAGCCGGAACTGGAGAAGCGTATTAACGATCAGGGCTTCTTCATGCTGACTTGGGCAAAGTCCGGCTGGCTAAAAATCTTTTCAAAGACGCCGGTATCCACACCCTCAGAACTAAAGCGCATGAAGGTCGGTTCCAGTTCTGAGACGCCGAAGCTAACGCAGGCGTTCAGAAGCATGGGCTATCAGATAACCGAGACTAGCCTGAACGATTTCCTCATAGCGGTTAATGCCGGCAGGCTTGACGCGATTTGCCAAAGCCCCATCTACGTCGCGAGTATGCAGGTGTTCACTACGCTGAAATACATGGCGTCGATCAATATCGCGCCTTTTATGGGTGGACTGGTACTGAACCAGCGGGCGTATCGTGAATTGAGCAGACGCTCGTACTGGAACCAGCTTCTGGAGGTGGCGTTACGCACAGGGCGCGACATTGACACCTCCATCGGCAGGCTTGAAAACACGGCTGTCAACACCATGCTTCGCTACGGACTGATTGACGAGCAACTCAGCCCTGAACAGGAACGCGTCTGGTACACTGAGTTTGAGGCGTCGATGCCTGCCCTTCTGCGGAATGGCACCTTTGATCAGGCGCTCTACGACCGTATCAACGGCATACTGCGGCGTTACCGGAGTAGGTAGCAGATGAAGTCTTTGCTGACCGCGCCGCTCCGCTTCGAACGCGGCTTGTGTTATGCCGCGCTGACCGCGCTTGCGTTACTGCCAGTGGCCGTCATTGTGGTGCGGCTGGTGTTCAAAACCGGCATCCCAGACTCAGGCGGGCTTATGTCGCACTTACTGCTCGTCATTGGTCTGATGTCTGGTATGCTCACCACGCAAAGCCGCGAACACCTTTCCATCGCGCTTATACAAAACTTCGGCAACAATAAGCTCAAAACCATTGTCGCGGTGATAAGCGACTTGCTGTCCGCCTTTATCCTTGTTATGGTCGCAGTCAGCTCAGTGCCATTCATCATGATCAGCCTCTCGCCGCCCCGTCTCATTGGCTTTATCCCTGATCAGGTCTTCGCGCTTGTTATGCCAATCGGTTACGCGGTGATGGCTTTTCGCTTTGCCATGCAAGCCCCGCTCTCCGGTAAAGCGCGGGTACTGCCACCGCTGACGCTGGCGCTCGGCGTCAGCGCCTCGCTGCCAATGCTGGCAAAGACAGTCTGGGGCTTTGACACGCCCGACAGCGTCTATGAGCTTACCGATCTTTTTTACACAGCTTCCTACTATATAAAAACGCCCTTGCTTATCTTTCTGCTTATTGCCGCGCTGGTGGGAACGCCCCTCTTTGTCATCATGGGTGGACTGGCTATCGTGCTGATACAGGGCGCGGGTAACGAGATCGATGTGGTTGCCCTACAGGTGTACAACACACTCTCACAGGAGAACTTCATCGCCATTCCGCTCTTCACGCTCGTCGGCTTCTTCCTGTCAGAGAGCAAGTCGGGAACGCGGCTGGTAACTATGTTCAAGAGCCTCTTTAGCTGGCTTCCAGGCGGCATGATCATCGCCACGGTGGCGATCTGCGCCTTCTTCACCTCATTCACCGGCGCGTCCGGCGTTACCATCCTTGCGCTTGGCGGCATACTTTACAGTGTCTTGCATGACGTTAAGTACCAAGACAAGTTTTCCGAGGGACTCCTGACCTCCGCCGGCAGCATCGGACTTCTGTTCCCGCCGAGCATCCCCATTATCCTTGTTGGAACCGCCACGTTGACCAACATCCTCCACGTCTTTGCCGGCGCGTTTATACCGGGACTCGTGCTGGTGTTCGCTGTTATCGTGTTCGGCATTGTCGCCTCTGTAAAAACCATGATTCCGATCAGCCCCTTTAACCTCAAAGAAGCCCTCCGCACCACCAAAGCCGCTGGGTTTGAGGTTTTGCTACCGGTACTGCTCATCACCGGCTACTTCTCTGGCATACTCAGCACGGGTGAAATCGGCGCCGCCGCTGTTGTCTATATCTTTATCGTAGAAGTCGTGATACACCGCGACATAAAGCTCCGCGATATACCGCGCGTGTTTGCCAAAGCTGCACCGGTCATCGGCGGTGTTTTGTCGATTCTGGCGCTGTCCCAAGCCCTGTCCTACTACATCGTTGACACGCAAGCGCCGGAGAACCTCGCCCGCTGGATGCTCAACGCCATCAGCTCAAAGTACCTCTTCCTGCTGCTCTTAAACCTCGCGCTTCTGGTCGTCGGCTGCCTCATGGACATTTTCTCCGCCATCCTCATCGTGCTGCCGCTTATCATGCCATTGGGCGAAGCCTATAACATCAATTCGGTACATCTCCTCATCATCTTCATCACCAACCTTGAGGTCGGCTTCCTCACGCCGCCAGTTGGCATGAACCTTTTCCTTGCCTCCTACCGTTTCAACAAGCCGTTTGTGGAAATCTGCCGCTCGGTGTTTCCCTTTCTCTGTATCCAGTTGGTGGTACTCATACTCGTAACCTATATCCCGTGGTTCTCAACCTTTCTCACCCAGTTCTTTTGACGCCCATCGCCAAAAGAAGGGGGCAGCAGCGACGCAACGGTATTCGCGCCGCCGCTAATGCGTGCGCTACACGCGCTGTTTGAGGAACGTGAGGCTCTGGGAAAGACTCGTGAAAGGGTCGATGAGGAAGTCCGCGTCTTGCTCGATCACGGCGTAGGGGATATTGGTCTCCTTGCTTGCCGCGATGATTTCATCCCAGTCAAGGTTGCCTTCGCCGATTTCAGCAAACTGCCGAACATGCTTCACGATACGGTAGTCCTTGAAGTGGATGACTTTGATACGACCATTCAGCTTCTTAATGTACTTAACCGGATTCGCGCCGCCTGCTTGTACCCAGAACGTATCGAGGATGAAGTACACGTTGGGACATTCGTCGATGAGGCGGTCTATGGCACAAACCCCGTCCCATTTTTCAAACTCAATGTCGTGGTTGTGGTACCCAAACGTAAGTCCCTCATCCTGTATCTGCTTACAGATTTCGTTTGCCTTCTTTATGAAGCGGGTGTAGCCTTCGTAGCTGTTTGGGAACACATCGCCCGGACGCATACCCAAGCCGATCTGGGGACAGCCAAGTAGTTTGTGTTCCGCGATCAGATTTTTAAGCTCCACGGGATCGGCAAGCCGAGACCATGGAACATGGGTAACGCAGACGTCAAGGTTCAGTTCCTTCACCCAGTCGGCAAGCAGCTTGGGGTCGCAATACCCAAAGCCGGAAATCTGAATCACGTCAAAGCCAAGTGCCTTGACCCGTCGTAGGGTCGCCTCAATGTCCGCCGGGGTCTTCGTGTAGTCCCGCACGGAATACAGTTGCGCGCCAAGTTTCATAAAACACCTCCATTACATAACAAAGTTGGTATCTGAAGTCTATCCCAAAATGCTCTAGTCGTCTGCTCTTTGACAGGCTCAGGGATAGAATTAACAACTTCCCCGTACTAAGAACCGGCGCATCCCCAGTATGTGTTACGCACCGTAACACATACTGGGGAAGGTGTTTCCCTCATGTGGGGAAAGGCGTTTTCCCAGAGCGGGGAAGAGCGGCTTACTCGTGCGGGGAAGAGCGGCTTCCCAGAGCGGGGAAGAGCGGCTTACTCATGCGGGGAAGAGCGGCTTCCCAGAGCGGGGTAAGGCGCTATACATTAACACGATTTGTCTCTGCTGGTTTCCCAAAAGTGTCAGACCCTAATCTTCCAGCCTCATCTGATTCCACACCAGCGGGCTTTCCTGACCAACACGCCAGAACCCCACAGCCCGCACACCCATTGCGTGATACATATCCAGACGCCGCGCAATAGACCGCTCGTCCTCATAGTA
Organism: Treponema sp.; assembly: GCA_031279205.1. Lineage (GTDB taxonomy): Bacteria > Spirochaetota > Spirochaetia > Treponematales > Breznakiellaceae > JAIRMT01. The sequence continues at coordinate 23,641 of JAITIX010000054.1, forward strand.
GGCGTTTATCGTAACCGTGGTTTGATAAGAAAAGTGCGGAATGTCATTGTCCCACTGAACATCAACGATGCCCTGCTCAGCTTTGATCCGCTCAATGCTGGAATGGATATAGGCGCTGTTTGTGGTTATGTCGCCCCATGTGCGGCCATAAAAGGGCAAGCCCATGATCAGCTTCTCTCGCCCGATGCTTTGCAGCGCGTAGGCAGCCACTGACCGGCACCAAGACATGGAGGCAATGGGACCCGGCGCACTGTTCGACCAGTGTTCGTCATAAGCCATCACTAGCATCCGGTCCATCATCCCCTTAATCCGGTTATAGTCATAGACCGGATCGCTGTTTCTCACCAACGCGCGAATGGCAATGGTAAACAGCTTGTCGCCCAGCCCGCTTCGTAAGTCCGCAAGGAACGAGCGAAAGACAACCCCATCTCGCGCCGGCACATTCTCAAAGTCAATTTGCAAGCCGTCAAAGGCTTGCGCCGCCGCCAGTAGGTCTGCGGTGAACTTCTGGCGCACTGGTCCGGGCGACAACACCGCGTGCGAAAGCGCCTGCCCGCTACACACAACCACGAGGTGCAGCCGACCGGTAAACCCGCGGTTACGAAGCACACGCGGGTCAGGCACGCTAATGAGTTCACCGTAGATATTCGCCTCAGCGCCGAAGAAACCAATGTCTGAGAGTGGCATATCAGCCCGATACCGGTCTTCCTGCCCGCTTATCACATAGCCCCAGATTTCCGGGAAAGATGAGATTGGCAGAGGCTCGGCAGATGTATCTTCAGAAACATCGTTCCTGTTAAGAGAAAGAACATCAGTTTCAGGTAACATCGACGCTTGCGTCTCTGCCGATACATCGGCATTAACCGAAATGAAGCAAAGAATGGCAACGCCCAGCGCGAATACGATAAGCGTGATATATTCAGCAATGTTCCGGACCCTCACTTCACCCCTCATGCTTTCCCTGTTTCACTTTCTTCCGAGCCGGCGCTTCTGGTTTTGGTGGGAAATAAGGATACTGCAGATCATCAGCCGGTCTCTGTTCACTTGGCGTGGCGCTGACATAGAAGAACGGCGCGGTCATGTCGATACCCGCAGCGCGGAACTCATCCTGCAAATGATTGTGCAGGTCTGAAAAGATTGCCGGAACCTTGTTCACTTCTTTGATGTAAATATTCAATTCATAACGGGCATAGTTATCCTCCGGCGCTTTCTGGAGTACATAAGGCGAAGGTTTCTCCAGCACATACACGGTTTTCCGCGCCGCGCTGAGCAAAATGTTGTACATCGTAGTCCAATGCACCGCATACGTCATGGTTATATCCGTGTGGAGGATGAGTCCATCTGATTGTTCCACTGAAAAGTTGTAGTTAGTAATTGTAGCGTTCAGGACAGACTGGTTGGGGAAGGTGATAAACTCGTTCTTATGGGTACGGATGCGTGTAACCGTCGCAGATTTTTCCACCACAAACCCGGTAACATCGCCGATCTTGATGCGGTCGCCGATCTTGAACGGACGCATATAGGTGATGACAATGCCGGCGACAATGTTTCCAATAGCAGAACTGGAACCAAGTGAGAAGATGATACCCACGAACACGGACACGCCCTGGAAGACCGCCGATTCCGACCCAGGTAGGTAGGGATAGATAACAATAACAGTGAAGGCATAGAGCAGAATGCGGATGATGTTAAAGGTTGGTTCAGCCCAGTCCTCGTAGAACCCAGGAATCACCAGCTTGCCCTTGGCTATCTGGTCTGCGAAGAACTTGACTCCCTTCATTACATAGCGAACCAAAAAGAGGATCACCGTGATGGTTATCAGCTTTGGTATATAATTGACAAACGCGAGTAGGGTGTCTTTGAGCGGGTTAAGTATATAGCCAAAGAGACTGGAAGCAAGTCCACGAGTCGGCTCAAACATGAGAAAGATTGCCGGAAGCGTAAGGTACAACTGCACGATGATAACCAGATACTTGAGAATCTTTACCAGAAAAACAAATATAGCCAGGATGTGATTCGCTTCCATCAAACGGTACTGCTTAAAGCTGATAGGCTTGATGGATCTCTTACCCTTTTCCTCTACCCAGACGCTTAACTTGGCGAACTGCTTCAGTACCACCCGTATCAGGATGATCTGGAAAATGACAATAGCCGCCGCGATCCCGATGCGGATCAGCAAGTCCTGACGAGCAAAGACTGAGAAGATTGAGGCTTCCTCTTCAACAATCTTCTGTTCAACACGGTCTGCCACTGCCTCTGCGCCTGCATCCACAGCATCGCTCGTGCCGCTCTCTTCGTCGGCAACCTCTTCGCTAGCCGTGCTTATACTACTAACAACGTCTTGGATACCTCCTGCGTGGAGCATGGCTGGTAACAGCATGAGACTTATTGAAACAAGCAAAACACAAAAAGCATTTCTTCCCTGAGAACGCGGAGAACGCATACTAATACCTCTTTCTTTAAAATGAAACTCCGGCGCTCTTTAAAGGGCGCTGTTACGATAACCTTTGTGTTAAAACATATCAGTTATTTGCTTTTTTGTCAGGGATTCAATATGCTTAAAAAAGACGCCAAAAGCGGCGAACAATACTGAGACAAGGAGTGATATATGCATGAATATCGTACCACCGGAACCTGCTCGACCAAGATTCATTTCGATATACGGGACAAGAAGGTTTATAACGTTAGCTTTGAGAAAGGCTGTAACGGCAATCTCAAAGGAATTGCCATGCTTGTTGAAGGCATGGAGACTGGCGAACTTGTCAAGCGCCTCAAAGGTATCCAGTGCAGTACCCGCGGCACTTCTTGCCCAGACCAGCTTGCTACAGCCATAGCTCAGGCAACAAAGGCCAGCTAAAGGAGATATTATGACCGTAATTCAAACAAATGGCGCGCCCGCCGCAATCGGGCCGTATTCCCAGGCTCTTGTGTCTGGCAATCTCGTTTTCACCTCCGGGCAGCTTGGCCTCACGCCGGAGACTGGCGTACTTGCCGGCTCAAGCATAGAGGAACAGACCGAGCAGGTTATCAGCAACCTCAAAGCCGTGCTGGAAGCTGCAGGTTCATCGCTCGACAAGGTCATCAAAACCACCTGCTTCTTGGCTGACATGAATGACTTCACAGCCTTTAACGCGGTATACGCGAAGTACTTTCCAAGTAAGCCAGCACGTTCCACAGTAGCCGTGCGCCAGTTGCCCAAAAACGCGCTTGTTGAGATCGAGGCGATTGCTGAACTGGTGTAACCGATAATCATGCTATGCCGCATTTAACAAGACCCGTAACGCTTTTCCTCCTCTTCCTTGTCGTATCGCTGAACGCTGAACCACTCGCCTCTGAGACATGGGGCTTCCTGCTCGACCTGCCGGAAGGTTATCAGTATACAGCCGGAGACGGTAAGAATCGGTTTTCCTTTTATTCTGACGACAATACGGTCTTCGACCTTGTGGTATACGACGGAACCTACCCATCAGTGGAGGCGCTGGCCGCTGATGTTTGCCAGCGTCTGGGGAATCAGGGTGAGACAGACCCCTTTATATATAGAAGGAAAAACGCCGTGCTTATGGAACTGCGCTTCATGTCTGCCAATGCGTGGAACAAAGGCTGGGGGCTTTGCGTTGAGCTTGACGGCGAGGGCAAGGCGCAAAAGCCTTTGTTACTAGCCCTGGCTTATGGACCCGCTGACCAGGATGATTTACCGATTCTGCATCTTTCCGCGCTAGATTCCCTGTCCCCGACACTATCGGATGCTCACGCGCCCGGACCTATCACCGAATACGCCTACCCGCGTGGAGACCTGCTGGAAACGCCGGTTGCTGGCCTCAATGTCCGGGCGCTGGTCCACGAAAACGACGCGGAGGCGGCGCAGGCGCTGGTAGATCGGGAATTCGAGGTACTGCGCCGGTATCTCACCTCTCCACTGGGAAAAGATGCCCAGCTTCGCTTTTACCGCATGATTTACCGCGACTCGTTTGAGCGGCTGGCAAACATTGTCTTCACACTGGAACGGGCGTGGAACATTTCCGCGCAGGAGCCGCGTTCCCTTGCTGGCAAAGCGCTTGAGTGGACGCAGGCTTTCACCTACGAGCGGGATTTCATGGGGAGCGACTTTGTAAACCTGGTGAGCGCCGCGCTTGAGGGGCGGGGCGACTGCGATAGCCGCGCCCTACTCTGGGCCATTGTGCTTGAGCAGGCCAATATTCCAGCGGCCATCATGATTTCCCCATACTATAGTCATGCGATGGGTCTTGCCGACCTTGCCGGCGAGGGCGCGCGCTTTGAGCTTGCGCCCGGAAAAAACTGGCTCGTGGCCGAAACCACCAGCCACACCAGCATAGGCGTTATCGACAAAAGCGTAAGCGATAAACGCCACTGGTGGGGTGTACCGTTGCATTGATAAGTCGCAACGCCTAACGCGAAACGTGATCCACAACCTCACGCGCGGGACTCTCAATAGGCTGGCAGGATATATAACTTCATCAACCCTATCCATATCGCCTTCACTCTATGATACCTATCGCTTTGAGCCTCTTCCGGCCATCACAAGCACCCCGCCTTCTTGCTTTGCGTTCCGCTCAACAGACTTTCCATTCTTATCAACGGCTCTATCTCCACCCTGAAGCGTTCCCGTCTTCACCCGGAAAGGCTCTGCCTTCACCCTGAAGCATCCCGTCTTCACCCTGAAGCGTCCCGTCTTCACCCGGAAAGGCTCTGCCTTCACCCTGAAGCGTCCCGTCTTCACCCGGAAAGGCTCTGCCTCCGCCCGGAAGCGTCCCGACCTCACCCGGAAAGGCTCTGCCTTCACCCTGAAGCGTCCCGTCTTCACCCGGAAACGTCTTATTTCCGCCCGGAAACGCTTCATTTCCGCCCGGAAACATCTCATTTCCGCCCGAAAATACTCTGTTTCCGCCCGAAAATACTTCATTTCCACCCGGAAACGTCTCGTTTCCGCCCGGAAACGTATCGTTCTTATCAAGCGTGTAATGGGCTTCAAATAGCCGCGACAAGGGGAACGCTTTCTCCTGGAACAAATGCCTCACGCGGGGAGGCAATGAGGGAGGCGTCTTATCATCTTCTCTATATTCATGTTTCGCTTCATCATCTTCGGCGCGGCCAGGGGGCGCGTGAAATAGTGAAAAAGCATACAGAACTACCGATAGGCACAGGTGGCACAGATAAGAACGGGTAAAGTGAGAATTCGTGTTTATCTGTGCCTATCTGCTTAACTGTGATTTTCTTGCGCCTTATATCACCCTGCCTAAAGGCAGGGGCTTTATGGTGCTTTCGGTAAGGACTCTATCGCCTGTCTGGTGAATAGAGGTAACTGAAATAGTCAAGGTTTGTGGATAGGGTCTTGTCGAACTTGGGCAGGGTTGTGCGATAGGACTCCATGGCGCGCCAGAATTCAAAGAACGAGCGGTCTTGGTTATAGGCTTCGGCGTAGATGCGGGTTACTTCGGCATCGGCAGCTCCGCGTATGGTTTCGGAACGCTCGTAAGCAGCGGACATGATCGAGCGGCGGTCATTGTCCATACGCCCCATCCACTCGGCTTTTTTACCTTCGCCCTCTGAACGGAAGGCCTGGGCGATCTGGTTGCGCTCCTTGATCATGCGGGCATAGACGCTCTGGGTCAGCTCGTCAGAGTAACGAATCTGCCGCGTTACCACATCCTTTAACTCGATGCCGTATTCGGGAACCATACGGCGAGAACGTTCAAGGATTTCCTCTGCAAGCCGCCGGCGTCCCCGCTCCACCGACTCGTAGCTTACGCTGGGTGCGAGGGTGGAGATTTCAGTAACATCAAGTCCATCGCTAATGCCAAGGCTGTCCAGCGTGTTGACCTGCTCCAGAATTTCGTTGGAGTTACGAACGCTTTCGCGCAGGTAGTTTTCGGCGACAACGGTGCGCACCTCAGAATCGATGATTTCGCCCAGCTTGGAATAGGCGGCGTTAATCGTGGAGATGGACTCGTAGAACTTCTGGGGATCGGCGATGCGCCAGCGCGCCGTAACGTCGACCCAGATGTACTGTTTCTCCCGCGTGGGCATACTCTTCTGCTCACCGTCCCATGCCAGAATACGTCTGGGATACCGCACCACGTCGTCGATAAACGGCACTTTCACATGAAGCCCCGCCTCGGTAACAGTACTTACAATGCGCCCCATCTGCACGATGACCGCCTGCTCACCCTCTTCTATTATATAGAAGGGACCGATGATAATGACCGCCACGGCAATGGCGACCACGATAGCAATGCCAATCAGAAACTTTTTCATTAACGCTCTCCTACGCCCAGGGTTCTCATGGGCAAAAAGTTGGTAAAACTGCGATCAATGATCACGGTGTCTTCGGTATTGCCAAAGACTTCCTCGATCATTTCAAAGTACAGGCGTTGGCGCGTAACATCCGGCGCGTTACGGTATTCGGCATAGACTGCGTTGAAGCGGGCAATGTCGCCTCTTGCGTTATTGACACGCTCGGTGGCATAGCCTTGGGCTTCCTGTATGTTACGCTCAGCCTCGCCTCTGGCGCGTGGGATTTCGGCGTTGTAGGCCTGCTGACCTTCGTTGATGAGCCGGCTCATGTCCTGTTCAGCCTTGTTCACGTCGTCAAAGGCTTCCTGTACGCCGGTGGGCGGGTCAACGTTCTGGAGCTTGACGGCGATAACATCAATACCGAGGCCATAGTCCTGAAAGGTTGTATTCATGAAGTCGCGTCCCTCAATCTCGACAGCGCTCCGTTCTGGTCCCATGATGTCCATGATGGTACGGTCGCCGACAAGCATGTTGATTGCCGACCTGGACACGTCGCGGATTGTTTCGGTGCGTTCTTGTACGTTAAAGGTCCACGCCTTGGAGTCAACAATACGATACTGAATGATCCATTCTACCTGAACGATGTTAAGGTCGCCGGTGAGCATGGTTGACTCGACAGTTTGGTTGGTATAGGTGGATGAAATTCCGCTTGAGACCGTGCGGAAACCGAACTGCTCGGTTTGAACAGTTTTAACATTGACCTTGTACTGTTTATCAATGCCAAAGGGGAGCTTGTAGTGCAGGCCTGGGCCTTGGGTACTGGAGTACCTGCCCAGGCGTGTAATGACCGCCTCCTCGGTCTGATCGACGATGTAAAAGCTGGTACTGAGAAAGCCGATAACGATCAGGCCGCCAATAACCAGTGCGATGAAACTTGGCTTGAGTAAGCCTTCGAACTTGGACGGTGTAACATCTTTCATAAATATGACCTCCGATTAAAGATAGCTTAAGACTATCACATAAAAACGTTGAATCAAAGACTAATGTGTGCTTATTGTTATCTTTGGAGGAAGCAGCGTCCTGAGTGTGATCCTGCGAGGAACTGCGTTTGGTAGATTGCGACAAGGGCTGGGAGACACGTGCATGGACGTATCGCCTGCAGTGACAGTGTGTCCAGCGGCCGTCCCGTACCTGTGTGTAGTTGTCCGTTTCCACATGGGCAAGCGCTTGCTAACGCTCGCTGCCTCAAGCACCCCGGCGCCGTCCTTCAGCCATGCATACCCCCGCAAGCAAGCATGAGGCGGACTTAGACTTGATCTCAAAATAAACAATGTTATGGTAGAAAAAAATTTCATTTTTCTAGAATTCCACTTGACAAAAGAATTTGTGTGTGATATATAATAGAGTATAGTTATACTTGTAAGGGTATGCTTATAAGTGCCTGCGGTTTGGCCGTATGGTGAGAATCTGAGCGCCGTCTGGGGCGCGTTTAGAAGGAGGATAGACATGTTAAAAAAGCCTCATATTTCCTATAGCGTTAAAGATCTGTCTCTGGGGGCCCCCCCCCCCCCGCCCCGCGCAACCGCGCGCCGGGAGGTAGGTAATAGAATTTTATTTTTTTAAGATATAATTATTATAATAAATTTTT
>JAITIX010000098.1 GCA_031279205.1 Treponema sp.
TCAGGTAACTGCGTAAAGACCGTCTCCCGGCTTCCGGATCTAATTACTCACGACGCCTTCTTACCCGATGCTGCAACGAAGCTTAGGCCTTTGCAAACCTCTGATAATGGCTTGTTCACGGGTGCCTTAACCTGGCCCCTGGATTGTCGCTTTTATCCCCGGTTACGGTGGCGGGACCGCCGCGGATTTGCACCGCATTCCGATATCCCTACGCATACCATACTTATAAAAAAATGATATGAAATTAATTATAGAGTAGATACGTTTATTATGTCAATCCCGCTTATCCGCGGGAGGCCTGGGCAAGGGCCTTTCCGGTTTGATAGTATTTCCGCATCTCTTCCGGGGGAACCATGCTGCCTCCCGTAGCCCATACCAAATGGACGGCCTGGTCCGCTCCAGGGTGACGCTGCATATAGTCCTTCCCCGGATTGCTGCTCCAAAGATTGATGGGACCCATAAAACCCGCCACTGCAGAGGGCTCCAGCCACAGATCCTCCAGGTTGGCAAGATGGTATACCAACTGGTAAAGCCGTTCATCGCTGATCGTGTATGCACCACTCAAAAGATAGTCCATGATCGGTCCTACAAAACGGGAGGGCCGTCCTACTGCCAGGCCGTCTGCACAGGTTTTAGTATCAATGCCAAAGTCTCCTACGCTTACCTTGTCGTGGCAGCCAGTAACCAAGCCCAGAAGCATACAGGGAGCATGGGTAGGTTCCACAAAGAAACAGTGAACCGCATCGCCGTATATCCGCTTTAATCCGTAGGTCACCCCACCGGGACCGCCACCGACTCCGCAGGGAAGGTAGACATAAAGAGGATGGCTGGCGTCAATCGTGATATGTATATCCTCAAACTGTTTTTTAAGCCCGAAGGCCGCCACAGAATAGCCCAAGAAAAGGCGTTTTGAATTTTCGTCATCCACAAAGTGGCAGTGAGGCCCTGCCTGCCGGCGGCCTTCCGCAACCGCGATCGTGTAATCGGCTTCGTACTCCACCACAGTAACGCCCTTGCTCCGGAGCAGATCTTTTTTCCATTGCCGGGCGTCAGCAGACATATGCACCGTTGTCTTAAAACCCAGTTTTGCCCCCATAATCCCAATGGAAAGGCCCAGGTTACCAGTGGAACCCACCGCTAGTTCCCGGGTATTAAAGAATGCTCGAAACCGGTCGCTTCCGAAGACCTCATAGGTATCGTTCTTATTGAGCAATCCCCGTTCTAGGGCCAGTTCCTCCGCGTAGCAGAGTACCTCGTAGATACCGCCTCTTGCTTTAATGGAACCGGAAATGGGAAGGTGGCTGTCGCATTTTACGAAAAGCCTACCGGGAACTTCTTTTGTAAGAAACTCAGATGTAAGTCCCCCAAACAGCTTGGGGGCTTCCCGCAGGGGAGACTCAATGACACCGCCGGTTTTTTCGGTTTCAGGATATGCCTTAGCAATAAAGGGAGCAAACCGGGCAAACCGCGCCGATGCGTCGTCCATAGCTTCGGGACTCAGCCCGCATTCCCTGATCCCCCTATCGCCACCTGTATAGTGGGGATTTACCCAAAATATTTCCTCCAGATTGGCGGCCTCCGCCAAAAGGGGGAACTCCTTTTTCCACTGATCCATGCTTTTATCACCGATGGTCTTTTGATTCATTCTGCTCATCCTCGTGGTCATTATACCATTTTTCTCCATAAAAGAGTACCATATCCCGCATTGTCTCACGTAAAATCTAACCATAGAGGATCAATCTTGACTCCCCGGCAAGATAGTGGGGTAGCAATGAGGCTGACTATGGTAGAAAAAAAGGTATTGACGCACGTAGCCATGCAGGGAAGACCCAGGTGCGGTGCATGGGCAAAGAGACAGTGAAGGTCAAAGTGAGCGCTCAGAGGCGCAAGAAACGGGTCTATCGGCGGTTCTCCGACGAAGCGGTAGAACAGGCCGTGGTGGTTGTCTGGGACGTTTTCCACCGAGTCTGCGGCACACGGCTGATTCCCCTGATCCGGGCAAACCTGCGAACGCTGGTCGCTGAGTTCAAGCTGCTCCGAGAGGTACAAACGAAGCTGGCCAGGGGCATCCGTTCCACCGTTGAACGGATGCTCGGGCGAGAACGGAAACTACGGAAACCCGGGGGAAAAGGGGCCACTAAGCCGGGAACTCTCCTTTACGTTGAGCCTCGCCCGAACCTGGACCAACTTGAACGGAATGAGTCCCGGTGGTACTCCGAATCCGCTTCGTGAAGTTGGGTAACAGGTACCGTTTTACCGGCGGCAGGCAGCACAAGTTATGGCAAAGTACATCCACGCGTTACCACTGCCGGCAAATTCATGGCTGCTGACGGCTGCAAGATCAAGACCCCAGCCTTCAACCTGAGCATCCATAGCCACAGACGTTTCGGAGGTAAGTCCACATTCCCCGCACCGCGTGGGTACGAGATTGTATACTACAAATTTGATAAACGCATTGCTATAGTTTCCTAAGTTTGCTAGAATAAACCATGAACTATAAGGAACGCCGGACAAAAGCGTCGGCAATGAACACGCCGCCCCTGCAAACAGGCGCGATATGTCGTGGCGTGATAAGCCGCCGACCGCTTTTGCGGGTATTTTGCGGAAAAAGGCAAAGCCCTTTATCAAAAGAGGAGGACGCATGAAAAAGATATATGCGTTGCTGCTCCTCTGCCTTGGTCCCCTCTGCGCGTATACCCAAAACACCCTCAGTATTGATAACTTCAGCTTCTCCCTCTCGCCTAAAATACTGGAGGACGGTTCCATCATCGACATCGGCGTGGGACTGGATTATACAGACCGGCTCAGGGGAGAACTCCGTGTCCGTAACACCATGAGTTCAAAGAACGAAGAAATCGCCGGTGTCGCCGATTCCCTTAACGCAGTGAACGAACACATCTTCGAGGCCTTCTTTCTGCCCCTTGAGTATTCGTTTGTCAAAAGCTCCGGCGCCAGGCTCTGGGCGGGTGCCGGGGTCTATTATGAGTATGACAAGCTCACGGAAAAGGGCTTCTTCAATATGCCGGAACTCGAAGACCTTGGACGTGAACGGGTCAATGCCTACAACAATGATTTTGCCATGCATATCATCGGCCCGCTCATTGACGCGGGTGTGGATTTCAACACCAACTGGCTGAACACCACGCTTTCGGCAGGTATCGTTCCCGTGTTTTTCCTCACCGCCGTGCAAGAAATGCGCATAGTCCCGCTGCTTGAGCCGCATCACGCCAATTATACGCAGCATACCTGGGGAAGCCCTTACTTCTATGCCCGGCTGGACAGTACCTTCTTCAAATATGTCAACCTGGTATTGCTCTATGACGCCGCCCAACTGCGGTACCAATATATTGACTTCGACGACAACCTTCACTGGATTACCCCCGAAAGCGCCGTGTTTACCCAGTCATTGAAAATCGAGGCCTCCCTCTTACTGCCCCTGGACGGCATGAGCTTTCAAGTGGGGTATGGCTACACCTTTGATTCAATGCGGGTTGATTCCGCGCCGCCGATTGACGGCAACCGGCAATATATCATCTTAAGCGTCAGGAAGACTGGCGCATAAAAGGAGTGTGTGATGAAAAGAAGCTTTGTTTCCGTTATTACCGCGCTGTCGGTGCTGCTGGCTGTGATGACTCTGGCAGGCTGCGATCTTTTGTCTCCCCCAGAAGAGGATGACCCGACTGAAACAGAAGGGTCAAAGACTCCAGAAGGGTCGGCGTTATTTACAAAAGACCTTTGGGGCGAATGGGTGCGTATGGATACGGGAGACACGTGGTATATATCCAGCGGCGCCATAAAAATAAATGACCGTTCCTCATCTATATCGGTATCCCTGTCCAAACAGTCTGATAAAGTTATTGAAGTAAGTGAGGGCGGGCGAAAATACTACCTGTACGCATCCCGTACCGCCAATACCAGTTTCACCGGCAAGATCGCCAGCTTTGACGCCCCCTCAAGCCGCGCCCTCGGCGGTATCGGCGGGATAGATATAACCATAGCCAATCTTAGTAACAAGGCTGATGAAGTAAGCGCGACCACTGACGGGGAAGGCAATTTTACCGTTGACAACGCGATTCCCGGAGACTCCTATGAGATAACCGTAGCAGAACAGACCACCACGGTAACTCCAACTGCTGATGGCGACGATATTGGAACCATTACCATTGCCGATGGGGTCAATTTCAAGACCAGCGTCAAACCCACGTCATCATCGGTCGATATGCAGCGTTTATATGCCAATCTTAATGTCTATAATTTTACTATAACCATACAGAACACTGGTACGGCTGACTGTCTAGCCGCTACCTACGCGCTTGATTTTGATGCCGACATGATAGTGAATTCCCAGCCTGCTTCTCCGATATTGGGTACCATTGAGCCGGGAAAAAGCAAAACCATTCCGCTTACCCTGAGTTGTAAACCGCTTCAATCTGAATATGCATTCAAGAAAATAGGCGTCCGCGTTACGGATACGATCAATCAAAAAACATGGGAAGATTCGGTTTCGATCAAATTCAACAAGGCGCCGGTCAATTTTAATATCAAGGCAAACAACGAAGTCTCTGGCGTTGTTATTACGCCAAACGCAAACGCCTAT
>JAITIX010000138.1 GCA_031279205.1 Treponema sp.
GCTAGTTCACGCAAGGAAACGGACATAGAACCATAGCGGGTCTCTGGCACCCATAAAAGACTGAATGTGTTCAAGCGGGATCGCGGGGGCCTTTGTAATATAGTAGCGAGGAAACAATGCCCGCGCAGAGTAGGACGATATTCAGCGCAAATGGTAGGTTACGCGATACGCCTGAGAGAAGGCCGCCGAACCAGCCGAAGGGTGCGCTCATGCCCATGATGATCATGTGCTGTATCGCCATGACGCGGGCGCGTTCAGCCGCGTTCACATGAAGCGCGACCAGGGACTCAGCCAGCATTGCGAGTATGCCCGCGCCAAAGCCGTCAAAGATGAGCGATACGCAGAGCAGAGGGTACATCAGCGCGAGCGGTTCAGGCGGAGTAAGGATCAGTATTGACTGTCCAATCACATAGCTGGCAAAGCCGATGAGGAGCGGCATCTTCAAGGTTGCCCGCGTTGTCAAACGGGGAATCACCGTGAAGAAGAAGACCAACGCGATCACTGAGCGGAACATGGGGAACAAGGGCAGTAGTGCGTCTGACACCAGCAGTTTCTTGCTGACAATGACCTGCCAGAACGTGGTGTTAATCATGCCCACGGCGCTGACCAAAGCGGCGATAAGCAGAGAGAAAATCGTGCCAGGGGACGCGGCCATGATCTTCAACACACCGCCGTAACCGCCGAGCAGCGATAGTATGCTCTTACCTCTGGTTTCCTGAATACGGGTAAGGCCGGTTCGCGTTTCCCGTGAACAACGGTACAGTAAGATGATCTTGGTACTCATTACGATAAAGGCATTGATGTAGAGAACACGAATTGCTGGTATCAGCGTCAAACGAGACACTAATATAGAAGAGATTGGCGCAAAGAAGGCCGATAGCTGGCCGCAGACAATGATCAGCGAGTAGATGCGCGTGATCATGCTCTTCTCAGCGTCTTCCACCAGCAGGCAGTCCCATGAGTTCGTAGGCACTTTCATCACGCCGTTGAATAACGCAGCTACAAAGAAGAACCAGAAGCCTTCCGCCCGTGTCCAGATGAGACAGGGGATGCACCACGCCAGAAAATCGAAGATGGCTGTGGTTTTTCGGCGTCCCAGCTTGTCGGTGATAGGCCCGCTCAGAAAGGCAAAGACTACTTGGGAGAGCATATACACTGTGGCGATGAAGCCAAGCTCCACATCCTTCAGTCCAACCGCGATCATGTAGACCGAGGCATAAGGCAGGCAGAGATTCATCGACAGGCCCCAGAGCGGCTCTGTCCATACGCAGGCACGGGGATTACCACGCAATTCAAACCATGTTTTAAGAAGGGGGTTTTTCATTTTTTTTAGTGTCTAGAGTCTAGTGCTTAGTGTCTAGTGCTTAACCTGAGCCGTTAAAATGGCTATGGCTTTTAGGGCTACGCGATATCCTCGCGTAGCCTACGCAAGTGCCGCTATGATGCCAGCGTCTGATGGGTTTCTTTAAGTTGCCGCCTGATGGGGAGGCTTTGCGGACACTTCTTCTCGCACGCGCCGCATTCAACACAGGCGTCGGCATTCTTGTACTTGCGCCACTCAACCTTACCGATCTGTGCGTAGTTCTGCTTGGCGTAGTCGGTCAGCTTGTACACACGGTGATAGTTCATCAGTGTGAAAATCTCCGGTATATTCACGTTCTTTGGACAGGGCAGGCAATACTGGCAACCCGTGCAGTAGAGTCCCATGAGCCGCTCGTTCTCGCGTATCATGGCGGACAGGTGTCCCTGTTCCTCCTCGCTGAGTGGGCTGGTGTTACTGGCGATGGCGATGTTTTCCTCTACCTGTTCCATGGCGCTCATGCCGGACAGAGCGATGTTGATGTTGGGGTTACTGAACACGAAGCGGAGCGCGACTTCGGCTGAACTTTGAGGCTTGGCCGGCAAGAGTTTTTGTATAGCCTCCGATGGCGCACCAAGTCTGCCGCCACCCACTGGTCCCATAACCACGGTTCCAAGCCCGTGCGTATGCGCGTACTCAAGTCCTGGTCCCTTGTTCTGATCCAGAAGGTTGTACTGGCACAGCACGGACTCAAGCATACCCTCGCCGCGCTTGAGAATCTCGACCAGCTTCTCGCCCTCGGCGCTGCCAGCCTCACGGTCATGAAACGAGAAGGAGATATGCTTAATCAGCCCCTGGTCTTTGAGCTTACGCGCGCGGTCGAGGGGACCGTCAGGCGCGCACACACTGTTGATAAAGGTGTCGTAGCTGATGCCCCAGAAATGGTAGAAGTCGATGTAGTCCGTGCCAAGCCGTTTCAGCGAACCCTCTAGCCGCTTCTCGTAATCATCCCCAGACTTGTTCTGGATGGGGTTCTTGGTCGAGAGGTATACGTTACCCCTGAAGTCCTTCACTGCCTTGCCCAGTATGACCTCGCTCTGCTGGTCGCAGTAGTATGGAGCGGTGTCATAGTAGTTTACGCCCGCAGCATAGGCTCGTTGCATCATGGCGATGCTCTTGTCTTCATCAAAGATCGTCTTACCGTCTTTCTGATAGCTGGGCAGTCGCATACAGCCAAAGCCCAGGCGGGAAACCATAGCGCCAGTTTTCCCAAATTCAACGTATTGCATAGTTACCTCCAGTTGTTGTGTCTTTCTTGGACAAGAGTAGTGTAGCGTGCTGAAAGCGTGTACACAAGTCCTGTTGCAAGACCGTCTGCGCCATGGTGGTACGAGTACCAGAGACGCCACACATGGTGCCAGAGACCCTGATGTGTGGTGCCAGAGACATGGTGAGGTTTGAACGGACGCGGAATAATGGGTTTTATTTTGTGGAGGGTGTTTTGCCGGAATGTATGTTCCAAAACATCTGGTTTTACTGAAGATGAACTTTTCGATATGAGGTGTAATGCGCTGCTGATATGGGACTATGCACAAAAGGCGGTAGTATAAATACCTAAAGCTCTCGCAATGTTACTTCCCTACACAAAAACGGCTAAACATCACGTCCAGTATATCGGCGGTGGATACCTCGCCGGTGAGTTCGCCGAGGGCGTTCACTGCGTCCCGCAAAAGTGGGGCGATGATGTCCAGCGGCTTTTGCTGGCCTGCAAGGGAGAGGACTTCTTCCAGCGAGGAAAGAGCGGCATCAATACAGGCTTTCTGTCGTTCCGTGGCTATACCGGCGGTTTTTGTCTGAGTAGCGCCAGCGGGCAGAGCTAGGGCTGCGGCTATGGCGGCGCAGAGCGCGTTGAGACCCGCGCTGGTTTTGGCGCTTGTGGCAATAGAGTCATCCATGGTAGACGGGGCGCGGTCGGCTTTGTTCCACACGACGATAAGCGGGCGATCAGCATGATCGCGCAGAAAGGCGGCGTCTTCGGCAGTGAAGCCAACTACGCCGTCGATGAGATAGAGGATGAGGTTAGCGGTGGCAAGCAGACTCAGGCTGCGTTCTATGCCGAGCCGCTCAACAGTGTCAGACGAGGCGTGCAGTCCGGCTGTGTCAATAAGACGTATCGGGATGTTTTGGATTGAAATGAATGATTCCACCCAGTCTCGCGTTGTGCCGGGTACATCGGTAACAATGGAACGTTCTTCTTTGATAAGCATATTGAAGAGACTGGACTTACCCGCGTTGGGGCGTCCGGCAATCACCACTAGCGCGCCGTCGTGGTAGAGCTTTTCCGTGCGATAGGAGGCGGCAAGCGCGTGTATGCGCGACAGGGCTTCCTCGGCAAGCGGGCGATCCGGCAGTCCCGCGACATCCTCAGCGCCGCCTTCGTCCTCCGAGTAGTCCAAAAGCAGCTCGGTTCCAGCAAGAACCTGCACTAGAAGGCGCTTAACGTCATGGATTTCCCGTTTAAGACTCCCGGCCAGTCGGTTCACCGCATGTTCCCGCGCAAGATCAGTTTTGGCGGAAACCAGTTCCATCACCGACTCGGCGCGGGTGAGGTCTAGCTTGCCATTCATAAAGGCGCGGAAGGTGAACTCTCCGGGTAGCGCTTCACGAAACCCCGCGCCGCGCAGAACACGCAGTATCGAGCGTACAGTGGCAATCCCACCGTGGCAGGAAATATCCGCGCCATCTTCGCCAGTGTAGCTGCGTGGGGCGCGGTATACCGAAACCAGCGTTTCATCGATCCTCTGACCCTTAGTATCGACTATCCAGCCGTGTATAACGCTGTTTCCTTGGGCGGTGAGGAGTTGCTTTGGGCGGGAAAACACCGTGGATAAGAGGGCGAGGACGTCTTTGCCGGAGCTTCTGATGAGCGCGAGTGCGGTTTCAGCAAGTGGAGTTGCCAATGCCACGATAGGCGCATCGTCGCCATAGCTTGCTCCGGTAATGGCGGCGCTGTCATTGGCACGGTTCATTGCGGCGTATCACGCCGTGGCTCTTCATCGCGTACCTGAACAAGGCCGGTACGCAGAAAGCACCACGGCGCGCCAAAACCTGCCCATAAGCCAAGAATGCCTGCAAGTAGGAACTCGGCAAGGCCGGTATATGGCGAACCCATGCCCCACAATGGGATTGCCACGAACAGCGTGTGTTCGCCGGGCAGGACAAGAGGCAGAAACAGGACAATAGCAGCCGCAATAATCAAGCCCAGCAGGTAACGTGAAGCAAGTATCGCGTAACTCGGCCTTTGTCCAACAGCGCGGGCGCTGAACGGCGCGTGTTTCAGACACAGGCTGTAAGCAACGCCAAGTCCCAGCATGATGCCACCGAGCATCACGTCCACGCCCAGCATGTTCATCAGCAGAGCAAGCGCGGCAACGCTGAGCGTGCGGGCGCGGGTTCCGCCGCGATCAAGCAAGCTGCTTACGTGCGGTTCCAGAACGCGATAGAGTATCAGCACAAGAATGCCCAAAAGCCAGCCCGCCAGTATGTCTGTGGGAAAGTGAACGCCCAGATACAGGCGCGTGAACGCGATGAGGAGTACAATGCCAATGGCGCAAGCCCACACAAGCCAGCATCGCCGTGCAAAACGGACATTCGTTCTTGCTGTTAGCCAGCTCGCCAGAAAGCCCCAGAAGGTAAGGGAAAGCTGGGCATGGCCAGAGGGAATCCCGTAGCTCGACTCAAACGCCAGCCCAAGCGCTGGCTCAAAGTTAAAGGGTCGTGGCTGTTTCAGCAGGTCTTTCATAAAGGCATTGAGCGCCGCTGATAAGAGGAACAGGAGCATACAGCGTATGCCTTTCTTTTCGTCAATACACCAGAATAGCCAGAGCAAGATCGGCAGATAAAACATTTCAGTACCCAGCGTGGTGATCGCTTTCATAAGAACAGTGAGTGTCGGGCTTTCTATGGTCTGGATAGCTTTAATAAGGTCGATTCCCCAGAAGTAGAGCTTCAAGAGCGGTGAAAGTTCCGCCGCGCTCAAAGCTCCGATAACAGCATCGTTCATCAGGGAAGCATAGCCACGCCAGGCAGAGGGCGCAGGCTTCTGAAAGCCAGGTACTTGAAGGGGTGAATGTCAAGCGCGTTGGCATACCAGCCGTTCAGCTCATCGGTATCAACGATATTGAGCGCCGGATAGTAGTAGATAGGCAGAACTACGCCCCGGTTAAGCAGTAGCTCTTCCGCCTCGGCAAGGGTTTGCAGGCGCTGTTCGCCTTCCTCGTTCATGGCTCTTTCCATCAGCTTTTCATAGTCAGCGTCATTGTACTTCGCGTCGTTTAGGTTGGAATCGCGGCGCCACATCTGTAAAAACGTATACGGGTCGGGGAAGTCTCCGATCCAGGTTGAAAAAGCAATGGTATAGTCGTTCTGCTTAACCGCGTCAAAGTACTGATCATAGGGTACGACTTGCACCCGCGTCTTCACGCCGAGCGTGGTCCATGCTCTTGTCATAAGCCCCACGATACGCGCCGCGTCCTGCGACGGCGTAATCTGAATCACGAGTTCAGGCAGACCAACGCCATGGGGAAAGCCTGCCTCAAGCAGAAGCCGAGCTGACTCTTCAGGATCAGTGGTGTCAAGGCCATTGACTTCTGGATAGCCTGAAATAGGGTACACAAGCGTTTCCGCCGGAAGTGCGTATACAGAACGGATTTCTTCCCATGGCAGGGCAAGGTTCAACGCACGCCGGACACGGTAATCGTTCCAGGGAGCGCTGGCTGAACGGATGAAGTAATAATGAGTGGCAAACATGGCATTGAACGAAATCCCGCTCGAATCAATAAGCGTGTCAAGGTTTACGTCGCCGATGATCCAGCGAACTTCGCCGCTATTCCACAGTAACGACGCCTCATCAGCGTCTTTGGTGAAACGAGCAGTGAGCTTTTTCAGCGCCACATTTTGGGCATCCCAATACTGCTCGTTCTTAACCATAACGATACGGGAGTTATCCAGCTCCTGTATCCTGAATGGACCATTGGAAACGGGCGGCTCTCTACTCCAGTTCTTCTTATCCAGCATGGACGGGTGAATGGGGCTGAACGAGTGATGGCAGAGCATACTGGGGAAGAACGAAGCCGGCGCTGTCAGGCGCACAATCAGGGTCTGTGCATCCGGCGCTTCGATGCCAACCCTGCTGGTGTCGCGCTGGCGGCCAAGCCGGTAGTTCCGGGCGCCTACGATGATGTCAAAGAGGGAGGAATAGGGCGACTCACGCGCCGGACTGAGCAGGGATAGCCAAGCTGAGCGGAAATCCTCAGCCACAACCGGATCGCCGTTCCAGTATTTGGCGTCGCTACGGAGTGTGAATGTCCACTGCTTCTTATCCTCTGACACCTCCCAGTGGTCGGCAAGCGCCGGCACGGGCGACATGGTATAGGGATGATAGGAAAAAAGCCCTTCGTAGAGCGCGGTAAAAAGCTGGGCTTCATCGGCAAGGTATGCCTTGCGGGTGTCAAGTTCCATATCCCCGGACGAAAAGCTGATGGTAAGCTCGTCGCGCACGGTCGCGCGGGGACGCGGGGGTGTGGTGAGCTTCGGCTCCTCGCTCTCCTGCGCCCCCAGTATCTTGCAGGAAAGAAACGCTACTATGAATGCCACCATCAAGCCACGTGGCCTAAAATTGCCTGTTGTCATGTATCTGCCTCCAGAATGAAACGCACTGTATCGTCGCGCCTTTGTTTATAGGCAAGTGTAAGACGTATTGAAGCTGTCGCGCAAGACAGCTCCACATACGATTGCACCTACCGTTGAACCACCGGTTTGAACGGGGCGGACTTTTCCTTCTCGCTAAGATATTCTGAACGCTGCTGGTTTACCTTCACCAGCGCATTCTTGATGGTTGATAGTTCTGGTTTGATGCCCTTCACGTGGCTATGATCATCGGCCTTAACCTGGGACTTAAAATACTCGTCCAGTCCCACGAGGATTCTGTAGCGCTTCTGCATGTCCAGAATCTGCCGATCAAGAGTCTCAAGAAGCTGAGGTTCGATCTGTGTCTCCGTGCTGCGTACTATTGACGCGCAATTCTTGGCGCTGGCCTCCAAATCAAGCATGAATTCCTGGAAATTCACCTGTTCACGGACCAGAGTTCCGTTCTCGCTCTCAACATATTTAATCTCATAGATGCTCTGGTGATTTCTTGATTTCAGCTTCAATATCTGCATGAAAAGCCTTCGTAACTTTTCCCACTCTCTTCTCTTCCGCTTCTCAAGCAACTTTTGGTTATCATCAAACTTAAGACAGATTTCACTCAAGGTGGAGGCAATACTACCAATCGCCTGAATCCCTTCAAGCAAAAGCGCTTTCAAAACTACTTCTTTGGACGGCTTTGGCTTTTCTTCAGGAACAATCTTGAGTCTGTCCAGCGCCTCTGCCCGCGCTGCACTTCCTTCTAGGGAATTTTCCTTCAAAACTTCTTCCACGAGTTCCGGGTAAAACAGACTTTCCGGCATGGCGATCACTGCTTTCTGTTTTATCAGGTCTAGCGTTGGGATTTCTTTCATGTCTGCCAGTACGGAGCTTCGCAGTTCGAGTTTGTACGCCTCCCGATTATACTTCTGTATGATGTTTAGGTACTTGTTGATGGAAATGGTCGTCTTAATCAGGCCGCTGAGTGTTGTATTGATAACGCTTTGGGCTGTATGGTCTCCAATAAGCCGCGCCGTGAACACTAACTCAGCGATTGTGCGGGTATTGATATCATCAGCGTCAATCGAAAGATGTCCCCAATTAATGTAGCTTATGAGATTCCGTATACGCCGAACCCGTTCAAGCGTAAAAAGCTTCATGTTGAACTGGTACGAATTCGCCAGAAGGTCAAGTTGCTTATCATAGCTCGCCAGTCTGATACTGAGTTGTTCTTGTTTTTCAGATGCAGAAAACGTTTTGGTTTCCGGTATCTGAATCTCCCCCGCCTTGGCTTCCAGCTTGTACGGGTCTTCGTTCACTACGCCCTTCTTGAGGAAGTAGGTGTACAATGTAGAGAATGCGGATTGAAAAGCGTGAACTTCGTTTTTTAATTTAGGCAGTTCAGAAGTTTTAAGCCACACCAGCCGGGCATCAAGAGCTTCAGCAAGTTTTTTTTGGTAGTCATCGTTGATACTGTTCATATTTAATATATCGGAAACAGAATGTCAGACACAATGGATAGGCGCTGAATCAGGTAGGGCGCTGTTTTCCCTAAACAGAGTATGAAACATTATCTGTTGTTATGCGGTGTCCTACTGTGTATATGCGCGTGCGCGCGTACTGAGGACAGCGCCGCTCTGTATGAGATCGAGTTTCCGGCTATACCGGAAGCGTGGCGTGAACTGCTGGGAGAACCACGCTGGCAGGTCGAGTGGATAAGTCCGCAGGGGGCTGAATCGCTTGAAAGCGGCGTCAACGCACCGGCACTGGCGCTCATCGAAGAGTGGACCAATCCCATCATCGCGTACCCGTTCTGGCCGGAACAGGGGCTGCGGCCAGACATGATGAAACCAGCAGGCGCGCTCTTTCCGTTTGATGTGGAAGGCAAGCGGATACAGCTTTCATGGCAAGGCGGAGTTGAGGCGTTGGTGTATCGGGAGCTTACCTCCGCAGCGGTACGCGCAAACAAGGAATCAAGGCTTCCTCTCTACTTTAACTGGCCCAGGTTCCGGGAACTGCTGGCCGACCCTAGTCTTAAAGAGGAAGTTCGCAATGACCTATGGCTTGTAGACTGGAAAGTGGTTTGTCTGAAAATAGCGCAGTCAGGTTTTGACAAGCGCTATATCGTGCCGCGCAAGACTGAACCCCTGCTTGTTCCGCTAAACGCTGAAACCCGCTGGATTGGGTCTTCACCCTTTGCCACACCTTTCACCCAGGCCCACGACGAAAGTCTCAGGCTTGAGGTTTCCAGCGCGATTGACACATACATTTGTGTGGAGGGAATGCTTCGCTGTACTCAGGGCGCATGGATATGGCAAAGCTGGAACAAGGCCGGCGATGATCCGAGCGTGTGGACACACTGAACACACTGAACTAACGTGAGTTCGACCGCATCCAGCACTCGTATCACTGACCGGTGTGTGGGCTATACACCGACAGTGTGGGTGCCAGACACTCGTTGTGGTGCCAGAGTGCCAGAGATAGCGGTGTCAGGATGAGGTGCCAGAGACGTAGGCGACACACACGTCGAGTGCCAGAGACAAAGACGCCAGGACACGCCAGGACGAGGTACCAGACATAAGTGCAGAGACAAAGACGCCAGGACACGCCAGAGACGAGGTGCCAGACATAAGTCAGAGATAGCGGGAGACAAAGATACGATAAGAACTCAGTGAGGTTTGGGTAGAATGTACCGAGGTTTTGATAAAACACACTGCTTCAAGCGCGTCTGGCACGGGTGTGGACGACACGCGGCCTCAGCACCTCGACAGGCGTCAGGGACAAAGCGCGATGAGTCAATCCACGTCTCAAGACGATAACCTTACGCGGCCTTGCGCCACTTGAGCTTGAATTGATATATTCATGTTATCGTGATTCAAAAAATACTTGTGCGATTCATCTTTAGCTTTGGTCTGTTTTTAATGCTCGTAGGAATCGCTTTTCTTTTAGGAACACTTACCGGCATCTCACAGACTTCAGTGCTGGTATCTTTCTTCTTTGTACTGGTCGGGGCGTTCTGCGCTACGCTGGCGGTCAAGCTGAATCCGAACAAGTTCAAGCGTTCCGTGTATCTTTTCTTCTCAACGTTTTTTATCCTGGTCGGGCTTTTTCTATTTTTGTCTGCGCTGAACATCTTCCCAGTCCCTTTTTTTCGGGCATGGCCCCTTCTTTCGCTATTCTCTGGCTTGGCGTTGATTCCTGCGGGCTGGAACCGTTTTAGAGCGCTTCGCTTCCGGTATCTCGTTCCAGCTGTTGCCTTTATCGTGCTGGGCTGTATACTCCTGGTGTTTTCGTTTGATATGGTTCCCTTCTCGTTTACCCAGTTCGTTTTGCAGTGGTGGCCTCTTGTAGTGGTACTTGCGGGACTTATTTTGGTCTTGCTTTCAATAGGAACAAAGAACGTCAACGCCGATACTACAAAAGATGAGACTTCAACAAAATAAAGAATCTTTCCACAAAGGCGCTGAGTTGCACTCCATGCGGACGCGCAGCTTGTGTTTCTGGCTGTGTTTTTTTATCAGCCTTATGACGCTGGCCTGCACTTCCACGCAGATAGAGGAAACGCCTCTGCCCACTCAAGCGCCGCTGACGAATGGCGGACAGGCGGCATTGTCTCGTGGAGGCGGCGTTGCCGATGATATCCGCGCACTGGTCGAGAGCGGGATACCGGACTCGCTGAATGAGGCGCTGGATTTGATTCGAAGTAGAGAGCTTGGCGGAAGCGAATTCGGTAGAAATATGAACTATGTAATCGTTACCCTGTTCAAGACGCTCTATCCTGATATTACAACAACGCTTCCCGTAGCTGATCCATTGCCGAATCATACCTATACTCAAATAATCAGAAACGTGGCTCAGGGGGTCTATATCCCAGCGCCGGCTGATTCACCAGATTTTCTTGAGTACATTCTGCCTTTTCTGGCTTTTTTCTCGCCAAGTGGAGCAAAACTTTACGCCATAGCCCTGCCAGATATCAGGCGGGCGGCGGAACTTAACCCTGATTCTGTGCTGCCACCGTATTTTCTGGGGCTTATCTATGAGCATACCGGCAGTCTGAAAGAGGCGCGGTCTTCGTTTGAGCGTGCTGTGGCTCGTTCTCCAGCCTGCTACCCAGCCGCGATTGGTCTTGCGCGGGTTGTGGACGCGAGCGGCCAGAAACAAGCTGCAACCAGTATGTTGCAGGAGATGGTCAATACTTACCCCGACAACATGGCTATCAAACGCCAGCTTGCTCTTAACTATTACAACAACCAAGATTGGTCTCACGCTGAACCGGCCATTGCGGAGATACTCCAGAAAGACAGCAAAGACGCGGACTTCACCCTTATGAGCGCTCGTGTGCTTGTGGAAGAGGGGCAGCTTGTTCAGGCGCAGTCAGCGCTTGAACAGTACGCTCCTATAAACCCGAATAACCGCCTCTATCTGTTCCTGCGCGCGCGGATACAGGCTGAGGGCTACCGCAACCGGGACGCGGCTCTCACCTACCTTCGCGCCATCCTCAAGTCTCCTATGGTTAATGATGAGATATCGATCTACACCGCCCGCCTGCTTCTGGAATCACGGCGAGAGGATGACCAGAACGAAGGCCATTCCCTGCTGAGAGGTCTGCTTAACGAAAAAGACCCGGCGTTTTCGGTTATCGTTTTGGCGTTTCAGGACGCGCTGAACCGGAAAGCGTGGGATGAGGCGGCTGTGTATCTTGACCGAGTGCTTGAAGAGAATCGTTCCGCTTATCTTCTCGACGCCTACAAAATCGAGGATGCGCGAGGAAATAAGCAAGCAGCGCTGGCGTATGCCCGTGAGTTTTATCAACAGAAACCGGCTAGTGAGGAGGGAACTCTGGCGCTTGCCGCTGCCCTTGTCGAGACAGGCGTCCACGACGAGGCCAGCCGTCTTATCGAAAACCGCATTGAGGCCCTGAGTGGCGGAAGCGTGAAGTCTCAATACTACTATCTGCGAAGCTGTCTGCGGGATAACGATACAGAGGCGCTGGAGGATCTCCGTTCCAGTAACTTTGAAGACCCCCGCAACCTCATGGCTCTGGTGGGACTGTTCGAGGTATACCAGCGTCAAGGCGATGAGCGCCGCGCGGTTTTCTACCTTAAACAAGCGCTTGCACTTGCCCCAGACGTGCCGGAACTGCAAGTCTACAAACAGCAGTACACCTCAGAGCTTTCTTACGATCCAGCCGGATAGAATCCCGCCGTAGAAATAAAAGGCAATGTCAAAGCGTATGCCGCTGTTTGTGTCGCTCACCTCGTAGTGCTTCGCAACACCGAAGTCTTTGCAAAGGCGGTACTCACTCAGGTGGAGTTCCGTGCCTTTGGTATATTCCCTCATCTTTTCGTGAATCAGCCGCATGACCCCTTCTTTTGCAAACGGATCGACCACGACGCTCTTGTTAAGCGGGGTTTGATAGCCTGACGCGGCGCGGCGGGCGCGGGCGGCATCCGCGTAAGCGCGGAACGCAGCGCGGACTTCTGGGGAACGAATTGAGTCTATCGTAAAGATGGAAATACCTTGGGCTCCGTTGTTCAGCGCCGCGTCCATGAACTCAGTTACGGCCAGGGTATCCTTAATCATCAGGCCGCAGTAGAGCGTGGTTTCAGGCTTTTTGTCCCGCAGGTTTTCGAGGGTGCAGTCAGCGATGAAGCTGGCGTCTTCAGTGTAAAAGTCGTGGTAGACCATGGGAAACACAATGTCGAGGTTCCACTTCCCCCAATCCTGCCGTACCATTGCGCGCGACATCTTAGGCGTGGGAAACGGCGACGCGGCCATTACCTTACCGTAAGAATGAACCAGCTCGGCGATTTCATTGGCAACCTCAGTGATCTGCTCACAACGGAAGTTCAGCCATGTCTCATCGCACGATGGGTCTTCCTGCTCGCGGGGATCATAGCCATGGCGTTCCTTGAACGCGGCGATCATGGCGGGGTGATACCCATAGTCCCACTGCGGATATTCCCGGTCTTGTACCACATCATACTTTGGCCACAGCGTTGTCGGCAGGATTACGTCCACGAACCGGTGATAGTCAATGGAAATCCCGTTAAGGCCATCAACTTCGCAGAAGGCCTGCACTCGTTGCTTGATGAACGTGCGCGTCTCTGGCAGAGCTGGGCATAAAAACTTGTAGTAATCAACATACGCCTTAGTTTCCGCAATACTCTGCCCAAGCCGGTTTACGCTGAACCAGTCATGGTGTTCCACGAGCAGCTTATCCACCCCCTGAGACTTCTCGACGTTCATCGTAACCACCCAAGCATACACCTCGATGCCGTAGTTACGGGCAATAGCCACCGCCTTTCGGTAGTCTTCCGGTGTAGCTGCATTCAGTTGCACGCCATCAATACCGGTTTCCCGCATACGCGCACACGCGGCGTCAAAATCCGTGGACGGGTCATAGCCCATCCATGTCCAGAACATGGGATACTGTTTTGTATTCATGTTTTCTCCTTGTCATTAAGTGTAACACGGCCTTGCGCAAAGTGTTTGAACCGCGGACACTGCGGCGCGCGTCTCTGACACCAATGTCTGCACGAAGTATTCCGGTCTCCTGGACGTTCCTCAACATGGTGGCGGTAACACAGATAGCGGCCTCATAACGCTTGCCAGTTTCTAACCGCACCGACGAGTAACGCAAACGCAAAAGGTATCTGGCACCGAATCGCTCAACTCGGTGCCAGACATTTAGACATCTTTTGGTATCCAAGGCGCGGATGCCAGACACTCTGCACAGGGCGGTTCACGCATCGGTCAAGCGCCCTTGTAGCGCTCCTCCAGTTTACTCATCCAGTAGGCGAGGATAATGCCGGCGATACAGGCGACAACACAGATTAGGGTTGTCCAGCTCGCGTAGTTGAAATCACGCGGGATAATCATCAGCGTTGAAGCCGCCACTATGCCAAGAATAAAGTGGAAAAGACCGGCGTATGCGTGGGCGAGAAGCGCGTCAATCGCTTTGGAAAGACCGAAGAGGCATAGCGCGCCGCCAAGCGCCAGGGGAAGCAGCGCCGGTACATCCAGCGTCTTGAAGGCATCCACCATGGGCTGGTACATACCGAGGTACACGAGGAAGTTCGACGGGCTTAAACCAGGCACAAGTACCCCAAGGGCGATGAGCGCGCCAGCAAGCATCCACGTACCAAAGTTAAGCGGTATCTGTCCTTTGAGAAGGGATTCTCCAGTGTACAGAAACACAAAGCCCGCCACCGCCGACACCACGAGTATCACAACGTGGCGCTTACTGCGTCCCTTCTTGCCGACTTCCCGCCATAGCGAGGGAAGGATTCCCAAAATACAACCCACAAAGAACCAGAGTACCTGCGTCTCGTAGTTAGTAAGCAAGAAGCTCACACCAAAGGAAAGTATGAAGATGCCGGTTAGCGCGCCCAGTCCGACCGGCAGGAAGAAGAGTACATTAGCCTTAAAGTCATGGGTGATATGGGCAATGAAGCTGATGATACGCTCATAGATGCCGAAAACTGCAGCCAACGCGCCGCCGCTCACACCGGGCAGTATAAAACCCGTGCCGATAAGCGCGCCCTTCACAAAACGCAAAACCCAATCTTTCATAGCAACAACTCCCAGTAACCCACATCAAGCCAGTTCCCCAGCTTAAACCCAATCTCATCAAGCTGACCGATCTTGCGGAAGCCCAGCTTTTCATGCAAGCCCACGCTCCCTTCGTTAGGAACCGTGATTACCGCGACCATTGCGTGTAAGGAACACCTGCGCGCCTCGTCTATCAACATAGTGAGGAGCGCCGCGCCAATACCTTTTCGCTCATGTCCCCTTTTGATATAGATGGAATCTTCCACAGCAAAACGATAGGCGATCCGTTCCTTCCATTTTTTCAAATAGGCGTAGCCCAGAACCTCGTTGTTCTCTTCCCAGACAAGGTACGGATACTCGGCGCTTATCGTGCGGATGCGCGTTTCCATGTCGTTAAGCGACACCGGCGTCTCCTCAAAGCTGATGACGGTCTGCTCAATGTAGGGATTGTAGATAGCGGCGATGGCAGCCGCGTCAGCCACGCTTGCCGGGCGAATCATGCCTACGCCCCGCGTGCGGTGTCAGACACCGCGCTTTGTGGCGCTGCATCCATAGTACCCAAGAACCCGGGCAACTCAAGACCAGCCTGTTCCGCAATGTCGTGGAGCGGCGGCAAGGTTTTAACCAAGTTTCGCATGAAGTTCGCCGTAGTACTGGAATCGCCGCTGGGGTTATCCCACACCGTGAGCTTGTCGATCTTGATGTTCTTAACCGCTTCGGTTTGCAGTTTAACCAGGTCTTCCAACTTTTCAACAAGAAGCAACGTTGCCGCGCTTTTGGCGTCGCTGTTTGTCGCCTTAACCAGAGTCTCGTAACCTTCAGCCTTAGCGTCCAGCACTTTTTTGATACCTTCAGCCTCAGCCGCCTTCACCAGCAGTATCGCGTCAGCCTCGCCTTGTGCAAGCAAGCGCTGCTGTTCAGCCTGCGCCGCCGCATCGATTTCCAGCTTACGCTTCTCAATCTCACGAGGTACAACCTGCTCAACCTCCAGCCTTCGCTGTTCGGCAATGGCTTTTGCCCGTTGAATCTCCGCGAATGCCGACTGCTGCGCCACTTCCCCACGCTGTTTTGCCTCAGCCTCACGCTCGGCAAGCGTGGCGTTTGATATCGCAATCCCAGCCCTTGCCGTGTTCTCGCCCTCAACCGCCTGCGCGTTGTACTCAGCGGTCTGTATCCGCTGTTCCTTACCAAACGCGGCTACCTTCACCTGCTTCTCCTTGTCAAGTTCAGCGATGCGTACCTGCTGCTCAACGCTAAACGACGCGGTCTTAAGCTGCTGTTCCTTGTTGTACTCAGCCACCTTCACCTGCTGCTCGCTCTGGTACTGGGCTTTCCGCACCTCCCGTTCAGTTGCGAATAGGGCAAGCTGCATCTGCTGTTCCTTATCAAGTTCAGCGGTTTGCACCTGTTGTTCTTTGTTAAACTGGGCAATCTGTATCTGCTGTTCTTTGGTGAACTGCGCCACACGTATCTGCTGTTCCTTCCGCGCCTCAGCCTCGCCAATAGCGCCTTTCTTGTCCTGCTCCGCCACATCAACCTTTGCCTGATTAATGGCAGTGAGCGCGGCTTTCTTCCCAATACTCTCGATATAGCCCGACTCATCGGTGATGTCAGTAACGTTCACATTGATGAGGCAGAGACCAATCTTATCAAGCTCAAGGTCAATGTTTTTACGGATCGCGTCGAGGAAACGCTCACGATCCTGATTGATCTGCTCAATCGTGAGAGACGCAACCGTGAGCCTAAGCTGTCCGAGTATGATTTCAGTCGCCATTGACTCGATCGTGTCGCGGTTCAGCCCCAAAAGGCGCACCGCCGCCGAGTTCATGCTTTCCTCCTCAGTGGCAATAGCCACAGTAAAGGTACTTGGCACATTGACGCGGATGTTTTGCTGGGATAACGCGCCCTTGAGCGGGATGTTAATCGTCATTGGCGTAAGGTCAAGGTAGTTGTAATCCTGAATAAGGGGCCAGATAAACGCGCCTCCTCCGTGCATACAGCGCGACGACTTTCCACCCCCAACCTTCCCGTATACCACGAGAATCTGGTTTGACGAACAACGCTTATACCTGCTTGCCAGAAACAGGATAAACACAAACAAGAACACCGCGAGAAACACGGTTCCAATCAGAACAAAGTTAAAGTTCATATAACCCCCTTAGAGTAGTTCTAAGCCTACAACGGCTGGGACGCACGAATCAATCACCAGCATAATCAGGGTATCAGCGGTGTCTGACACCGCATCGCGCTGGGCATACGCGCCCTTCCTTCATTCTTCACGGTTATGCTATACTAATCGCGTCCTGTCAAAACAGACATGGTTTTGACAGGACAGACCATCACAAACAGGGCGCGCAAAGCGTCCAAAAGGAGCTATCATGCGTAACGAACACAGCGTCGCCATCCCCACTCAGGTTTTGACCGAGCTTGAGGGACTCTTTCAGCAGATTCTGACCAAGCTGGAGCCGTACCGGACACCCCTCACGGCGGAGGAGCGCCGGGACATGGCTATCATCGGGGACAAAACCCTGGGGTTTCTGCAAAAGGGCAAGGAATACGTGAGCCTCTATCCTGACCTCGTACCCTCGTGGCTTAACAACGCCGATCTTGACGCTGATTTTGACGATGTTCACAACATCACGCCCATCAAGAACCTCGCGGATCAGGCGCAGGAGGCTATTTACAACATCTACTACATGGCTGGCAACGAAGCCTACCACTGGATGCTT
>JAITIX010000146.1 GCA_031279205.1 Treponema sp.
TGTGTGAGCAATACACCGACGGGTGTGTGAGCAATACACCGACGGGTGTGTGAGCAATACACCGACGGGTGTGTGAGCAATACACCGACGGGTGTGTGAGCAATCGCACGCTGGTTCCAACTAACAACTTCCAGCTTGTGTGAGGGACATGTTAACTAGCGTATGGACTAGGCGCGATTGCCAGGTTCCAGACTCGCGCTTTCCATAAGTTGCACCCGCTCTTCCTCAGAATCGGCGATGATGCTGGCCACGAGGAAGCGGGCAACTGCGGTTTCAGTGGTATACGCGCCTAAAGGAACTGCGCCTTCGCGCCACAGTTCATGACTTGTCGTGTAGCCTGAAAAATCAACAATGCCTTCCTGCTGAGATGTGCAGTAGAACCGTGTGCCTCGCCGTTTGCCTGCAGTAAAAACCCGCTTCAAGGAATAGGGGCCTTCCCGAAAACCTGCTGTCCCAGTGTCGTACAGTTCCAGAAAAAAGTGTCTGACACCTTTATCCATAAGCGCGGTAAGGTACTCGGAACGCAGACCAGGGTAGATACGGATAACGCAGATCGAGTTCACCGCTTCCTCAAGAAGCTGGGATAAGACATAGCGATTTGCCTCGATAGAACCGTTGGATTCACTCAGGAGCGAAGTCCCGGAAAATACAGGCATATCCATGTTCCAGTTACGGAATCCGTCATTGCCGATTCGCTCAAACTTGAGATTGAGGGGTGAAAGCACTTTGCCGCCATTGACCACATACACGCCTTTGGGTTTGCTGAGGGCAAGGTCAACAGCCTTCTTCATAGTTCGCGTGGCTTCTTGCCCCTCAGCCGGCGTGGTTGAGGAAGCGGCCAGTACAATGGGCGCGCTGGCGTCGGCAAAGAGCCAATAGAGAAGCGGCGCTGTGTAGGGAAGCGTATCGGTTCCGTGGGCAACGACAATGCCATTGGTAGTTCCTGAATTGAGTTTCTCCGCAATGGTTTCAATAAGCGCAGCCCAGTCTGACGGCACGATTTCTTCAGAGAGCAGGCGGCCAACGAATATGGACTCAAAACAGACGTGGGAAATGTCCACGCTGCCAGCAAGCAGGTCGCGCAGGACTTTTTCATCACCACATTCAAGGTTGTCATCGTCTGACACGCGGCCTGAGATTGCCCCACCCATGGAAAGCACATACACCAGCGAAACAGAGAGCTGTTCCTTGAGTATGTCTTTAACCAGCATGGGTTCTGCAAGGCCGCGTGTTTCCCGCATGATGAGGCCGGTCAGAAACTGAATTGGCCCAGCCGTACCTTCGCGGATACGGCGTACCTCCTGCGGGTTCTCCTCAATGATTCGTTTAACCAGGGTCTCAATCAACTTTCGGTCGGTAATCTGTTCCCATCCCCGTTTATGGAGAATCTCTTCGGGATCGCGGGACTCTTCCAGCACCGCTGTAATGAGCTGTTTGGCTATACCCGCATGGATGCGCTTTGCTGCCAGCATTTTTAGGATTGCCGCAAAACGTAAGGGACTCAGCGGCGTCTCCTCGCTGTTGGCGCCGCCAACGTATTTGCGGGCTTTGACCACAAAGGAGGCCATCCACTGGGCGGTTTCTTTTGGAGACGCGCCGAGCGCCACAGTCTCCTCAAAGTAATCAGCCCTACTTTTTTCATCGCAGACAAATTCAGCGAGGAACAGGGGAAGGTCGAATTCTTCCACAAAGCGGTTGCGGCGAGTGTCGCTCAGTTCCACAAAGAAGTTGCCGAGCGACTCAAGGATATCCTCTGCCGACGCAAAGGGCTGGTCTTCAAGCGGTATGAAACGCGGCTTTTCTTCACGGGTCCATTTGTTTTTAAACGATTCGGTGGTGTTCTTGGCTTCGTTCCAGAGCCGGCTTTCAGGAACCACTGTACCGCCCTCAGTAACAATGGCTTCCTGCCGTGAAAGCTCCATGTTAATAGCCTTGGTAACAAAGTTAAACGAGTTGAGGTTCCGCAGTTTCACGAAGGTTGTGGGCGTTTCCGGGTAGTTCGCCAGAGCGACATAGGCGTTACAGCGGATCACGTTTTCAAGCTGGATTCCTGGCAGCAGTTCCAGATACTGGATCAGCCTTCGCAGCGCATGGAGGAAGAGTTCAGCCTCCTCGCCAATCTCAAAATCAGCGGCGGTTGAAATCCGCAGGCTCGGCATACCAGCGCTTGAGTAATCCATCACTGCCTCTGGCGCTGCGTGGGACGCTTCGACGCCGTGGCGGATCAGCCGGCCTGCATCCTCCTCCAGGCGTATTTCGGTAATACGAACATGCTTCTTCCTGCGGTGGAACATGATATCAATGCCAGCGTCAACACCGAGCTTCACGGACAGGCGCGAAAACGCATGGCCATCAAGCAAAGCCGGCGCGTTCATGTTTCGCTCATACACAGCATCCTGTATGATAGAACCGTGCAATCCCTGAATGAGCAGATAGGCTTTTCGCGTTGCTAAGGTGTTGAGCAGGGGAACCGCGCCGCTTTCCCCCCGGCACACTGGACATGAGACTGCAGCGTTATCGTTAACCGCGCAGGCGCAGAACGCCTTGGCCTCCGAAGGGAACAGAATCCGTACTTCAAGGGCAATGTAAGACTTGTACATGGGCTTGATTTAATCAGCGCTGAGTCAGGCAATCAAGCCCTGAATCCGCTGCGTTTCATATCGCGTAATAACTTCAGGCTATACAACTTGATGTACAGTTTAAGGCTCTCCTGATCCAGACGTTTCAGCGTGGGCGTATCCTCGATTAAACCATTAGCAATTTCGTCGAGAAAATCCTCGTTTATCTGAGATGGCTTATACAGAGGCGCGTTCCGATGTATCCGGTTACGAATCAGTCGATTCACCTCGTCCATTTTTTCATCTTTCTTGAACGGTCTTGTCCACTTATCGCACAAGCGTATCAGATACCACTCTGCGGTATAGCCTTCAGGAACCAGCGCAGCTTCAAGTTTGCTGCACACCGACTTGATGGTAACAGAACCTTCTTTCGAGACAGCAGATTGGACGGAGGGTGAATTGCTGAGGACTTCTTGTTTTTTCTTTTGCTTCCGAAAAAAGAGAATAATTTTTCCAATAAAGGGAAAGACATACAGTAAGGGCAGTCGTTCACGAGCCTCGTTGAGCAGGTTTTTTTGATTGAGAAAGAGCAGAGTCGAGAGCGGATATAGCTTACCAGTGTCCTTGTTAATCAGCTTGGCGAATTCAGTATAGCCTTCCCATGAGTTGTTCATCTCCTTGTAGAGCTGGGACATCTGTTTATACTCCAGCATCGCGGCAAGAGGCGGAATCAGGGAATGCAGGTAACGCCAGAGTACAATCTCAAACACGTCGGGATTGGTCATGGATTCTTCAGTTTCATATTCCAGTAAGATGTCTTCCCAGTGGTCAACAATCGCGTTCTTAAGAATTGGCTGGGCGTCAAGCAGATAGCGAACACAGAGTAGGGGCAACTTCTGTTTCAGGATATACCATTGCTCAGTATTTTCTTGCTTACTGATAACGATGAGCTGGGGAACCTTGTCTTCTTCTGCCGTACTTATTTCATCAAGATAGTTGAACAGTTCTTGGTGGGTGTAATGTTTCATCAACAGTGGCCGACCATCACTGTCTGTGAACTTGGCGATCTGTCCAGCTTTAAACAAATAAGGCGGTTTCCCAAGCAAGACAAGCAACCCATCAAAGGCGTGTTCTTTATCCCTTCTCTTTTTAGCGATCTTGTTATAAAACGAGTTGAATTGTTCTATAATATAAGTCGCTTGCAGAACCGTATTCTCATCATGGGAAAGTATTTTTTTGTTTTCCAGATCATTCTTTACTTCACCACAGAAAGAAAGCCATAAGAGGTATGAGCTTTCCTCGCCTTCTATGAGACTGTCAGCAACCTCGCGGGGCTTTTGGATGAGTTTATTCAGCATATCCCGCGGATACTCTTCCCTTCCGTGGAAGAACTGACCGAGCTTTTTCTGAAAGAATTCTTGGTTTGAGTCTTTTATCAGATGATACCGCACCCGAACAAGCGCCGCTTCCAGAAATTCGTTATTAGATATCGTTGAGCCGAGAAGCAGTATGGAACCAAGTGAATTGGGGAAACTCATGTTAATAAACGCATCATCAGGAGGCGGATCTTCCAGTTGCACGGCCAACTCATTCACCTCCATAAAAATGAATGATTCTGGAGGTAAAGAAACCCTCAGCGAAAGTTCGCTGGGAAACGGGGGAATCTTTCCTTCTTTCGGCGGCTTAGAATCAGCATGGTAAATATTGCTTATCATGGTGGCACAGTACTTGGGGAGATACAGGTAACGAAACTTGCCTTTTTCCTGAAGACTACAGGTTCCCGCGTCAGTAAGCTGCTTAAACTCTTCCCAGAATTTGGTTCTTACTCCTCCAGCCAAAGTCGTCCATGCCGAATGTTCGTTGGCATGGTGTTTAGCGTACCGTTCAAAGAAATCAAGAAACTCATTTACTTCTATGATGGGAGAATGTTTCTTCTTCGCGTACCCAGTTAGAATTGAATACAGAGAATAGACATCAACATCCTGCGCCATAATTACCTTCAGTTGTAGACTTGATGTTCACGCAGTCCATAACCCTCATCGTAACGATCCGTGCTATCTCCAATTGGTTCCACATGGATCATAATATCGTATACTTCCACCCGTTCCTTGATAGCTTTTGCAACCGCTTCGGCGATTGTATGCGCTTCCCTCACCGTGAGCGTGGGATCAACCTCAATATCGATATCAATGTCCCACAGACCAGCAACGCGCCTCATACGGGTGCGATGAGGATTCCCCGCGCCGCGTACCGAATGAACCGCCTCAAACACCGCATGGTAGGATTCTTTGGCACTGCCGTCCATGAGTTCAAAGTTTGTTTCCAGAAAAATCTCAATAGCCGCCTTGATCACCCATAATCCCACAAGAATCGCCACCACGCTGTCAATCACTCCAACGCCGGTCAGCCGTGAAAGGAACAGCCCCAGCAGCACCGCAAACGAAATGCCCACATCAGCAAGCATATTCTTCGCGTTTGCCCTGAGCATGGGTGAATCAGCCTTGTTCCCCAGAATCCGCTGGGTACACGCAAGAACCAGCTTACCCACAATAGAGACGAGCGTTACCACCAACGCGGCTCTGTTTGGCAGCGGAGGCGCGCCGTCAGTGAAGAGTTGGGTCACAGAGCTAAACACAAGCTGGGCGCCGGCAAAGAACAAAATGAAAGACATGAGCGCCGTTGCCACAGTTTCCGCCCGACCATGCCCCCAGGGATGTTCCGCGTCAGCAGGACGCGAAATCACCCCGGCTATGGCCAGAGACAGCGCCGCAATACACACGTCCACAGCCGAATCAATGCCGTCTCCAAGCACAGCAAGGCTTTCTGTGTACAGACCAAAGACGATCTTAAGGCCGGAAAGAAACAAATTCCCCACCAGGGCAATACGCGAGGCGACTTTGATTAGGCGCGCTTTATCGTTTGCTTGGAGCATATTCCTTCTCATGGCATTTAACTTCGCGCCAGAGGTCTTCCATCAGTTCAACCGCTTCTCTGCTCATTTCTCCGCCGCTTTCTTTCATGCGCTGCTCGACAAACTTGAAGCGACGGGTAAACTTGCTATTTGCCCGACCAAGCGCGATTGACGGGTCAACCTTGAGGAAACGGCAGAGGTTCGCCGCCACAAAAAGTACGTCGCCCAGCTCTTCCTCAAGATCAGCTTGCGCGGTTCTTTTACCTTCATCAGTAGTCTGTTCAGCAAGCGCGTCCACCGCTTCTCTGGTCTCGTTTAGCTCTTCCTCCAGCTTATCGTACACGCCTTTCACGTAGAACCAGTCAAAGCCAGCCTTGGCCGCCTTTTTCTGGAGCTGGTAGGCGCGTTCCAGAGGCGGCAGTCCCCCATGCACCTCGTCAAGTATGGATTCTTTAGGCTTGCGCCCTTCCTGCTCAACCTTAATCCGCGCCCAGTTCCGCAGCACCTCATCGCTATCCTTAACCTTCTCATTGCCAAACACATGAGGATGCCGCCGCACCAGCTTTTGCGAGACCGTTTCAAGGACATCAGCCACAGAGAAACGTCCCTCCTGCTCGTGCATATACGCCAGCATACTTGTAACGAGGAAGATATCGCCCAGTTCTTCCTTGATATGTTCCGGGTCTTGTTCCCCAATGGCTTCAACACATTCGTATGTTTCTTCCACTAAATCGCTGCGAAGACTGAGCGGCGTCTGTTCCCGGTCCCAAGGGCAGCCGTCTGGAGCGCGTAAACGGACAACAATGTCATACAAATCTTTAAAGGCTTTCTCTATTTTCACAGGTTTATTCTAGGCTGTCTCTGTCTAATCGTCAACAGCCTTTCCGAGAGCGCGGTCTCGGCGAGTACCAAGACCGCGGTGCCTCTGTCATAAGCCGCCCTCGCCGCTCATTGCTCTCCGCGCTTATGTTGCTCATCTGAGAATGCGCTATTTCCGCCTGAAAATGAACCATTTCCGCCTGAAAATGCGCCGTTTCCGCCTGAAAATG
>JAITIX010000130.1 GCA_031279205.1 Treponema sp.
GCAAATTGAAGTGAGGAAGGAAGATGCGGCTTCTTAAAGTGGATGGCAGTCCCCAAATCGCGCTCATTACCGGCGCAGGACAGGGTATCGGGGCGCGGATAGCGGCGCGTTTTGCCGAAGAAGGTGCGTTTGTGTTCATCGCAGACCTGAACGCAGAAACTGGCAACAACACCGTGCACGATATTCAGGCAAAAGGTGGTAAAGCGGCCTTTGTAACGCTCAACGTGAGCGATGAGGCAAGCTGGATCGCCGCGCTTGACGTCGTAAAAACTAGTGCGAGTGGTCTCGACATCCTCGTGAACAACGCAGGCATCAATATCCGCAAAAGCATTGAGGATATGCCCCCGGAGGATTTCGACAATATGCTTGCAGTAAACGTGAAAGGCCCCTTTCTTGGCACAAAGCACGTTATTCCGCTCATGCGGGCTGGCGGTGGCGGTTCCATCATCAATATGTCGTCTGTGTGCGGACTCATCGGCCATCGCTATACCCCCGAAGCGTATACAGTAAGCAAAGGCGCGGTAACGCTTCTCACCCGTAGTATCGCTGTGCGTTATGCGAAAGACAACATTCGCTGTAACAGCCTGCATCCAAGCACGGTACACACGCCGCTCACGGACATACTCTTTCAGGACCCTGTGAAAAAAGCGGAGCGTATCGGCGAAGTGCCGTTAGGCCGTCTTGCCGCGACTGAGGATGTAGCAAACGCCGCGCTCTACCTCGCTTCCGACGAGGCGGCTTTCATAAACGGTGTGGCGCTGCCTGTGGATGGAGGTACTGTTGCGGATTAACATTCTATCTTGCCGTGTGTCCGACTCCCTGTTCCTAGTTGGAACTCGATCCCTGTTCCTAGTTGGAAGCGACCCCTGTTCCTAGTTGGAACTCGATCCCTGTTCCTAGTTGGAAGCGATCCCTGTTCCTAGTTGGAACTCGACCCCTGTTCCTAGTTGGAACTCGATCCCTGTTCCTAGTTGGAACCTGACCCCTGTTCCTAGTTGCCCCCCGTGTCTGGCACCCCGTGTCTGGCACATGGCGCCTGTAAGTGTCTGGCACCCCGTGTCTGGCACCGTGGCACCCGTCAGTGTCATGCATACGATACTGACCCATAAGCGGTTTTCAACAGCCGCCTGTTAGGGGGGACGAAGAGCTTTCCATACTCAACCTCCTAGTAAGCTCTAGCCATACACAACAATCACTTGACTATCCTGCCTTTTAAGTTTTGAATTGCATAAATATACATTACTAGAGAACTGTTAGGAGGTTCTTATGACTGAGAAGCATTCCGCAAAAAAGTGGTATAGCTGGTATTTTGATTTTAACCTGCTCTACCGGATTTTGATCGGACTGGCGCTGGGTATCATCCTGGGTCTGGTGTTTAAGGAAAGTATCCTTTGGATACAGCCTTTTGGCGATCTTTTTGTCCGCCTGCTCAAGATGATTATGATGCCGATTATTGTGTCTACGCTGATTGTGGGCGCGTCTTCGGTCAGTCCAGCTAACCTTGGCAAGGTGGGGCTGCGGGTTATTATCTTCTATTTAATAACATCTGCAGTGGCTGTTGCTATTGGCCTTGCTTTAGGGGCGGTTTTCCACCCGTCGGCTGAGCTTGCAAATGTGGCGGAGGCTGGTGCTCTGGAGGTTTCTGCGCCGAAACTTTCAACAACTCTGCTTAACATTGTTCCCACGAGCGTTATGCAGGCGCTTGTCAACGAGACAGTGCTGGCGGTTATATTCGCGGCGCTGATTATTGGCATTGCCATTTCTTTTCTCCGCGTTTCCGGCGATGAGCGCAAGCAACACGCGGCGGCTGTTTTGTATAACTTCTTTGACGGAGTGGCCGAGGTGATGATGCTTATCATCAAGGGGATTATGCAGTACGCGCCTATCGGGGTTCTTTCTCTGGTCTCGGTGGTTTTTGCTACCAATGGCCCCAAGGTAGTGGGAAGCCTCGGCATTGTAACAGCGGCCTGCTTCATGGGCTATGCTCTGCATATTATCCTCATTTATCTCGCTATGGTCAAATTCCTCGCCAAACTGCCCATCAAGCGCTATTTCCGGGATGCTAAGGACCCCTTCATTACTGCCTTTGTAACCCGCAGTTCCAACGGTACATTGCCAGTTACTATGGAAGCTGCGGAGAATTTGGGTATCTCCAAAGATATCTATTCTTTCTCCCTTCCGCTTGGGGCTACAATAAACATGGACGGCACAGCGATCTACCAGGGTGTCTGCGCTACCTTTATCGCCCTTTCTGTCTGGGGTCACGGTTTTTCCATTCCCCAAATGGGCATCATCGTAGTTACCGCGACTCTGGCCAGCATAGGCACCGCTGGTGTTCCCGGAGCTGGGGCCATTATGCTCCTGCTGGTCCTCGACTCAGTGGGACTTCCTGTTACGGCTGGCAGCGTTGTTGCTGGCGCTTACGCGATGATCCTGGGCATTGACGCCTTGCTTGATATGGGACGTACCGCCCTCAACGTTACTGGAGACCTCGCCTGTACTACTATAGTGGCTAAGTCCATGAACGAACTCGACATGAAGAAGTGGAAGTAGGAGAAATCACGGATTTGCTCCGCAAGTCTGGCTCCTGGGACCGGGGGTAAGCTCCGGTCCAGTCCCGTAGTTTTCGTGTTCCCCAGTCCTCCTAAGAGGATACGCCATACCTTCGTAGGTAAACATCCGTGTAAGTGTATATGCTGTTGCGCCGCTTTGTGGGTGGTAGTGCGTGGCGTACCGCAAAAAATAAAAGCCTGTATATCTCATCTTCAAGAAGGATAATTTTGTAACTATTCAGCCGTGCCATAGTCGCAGGCAGGAATCGGCATACGGCTGAATAGTTACGATTTTCTTATCCTATTGCCTGCTTGAGCGCGTCGACTTTGTCGGTCTTTTCCCAAGGGAACTCGCTCCGGCCAAAATGACCGTATACGGCGGTTTTCTGGTAGATAGGGCGGCGCAGATCGAGGGTCTTGATGATACCGGCGGGGCTGAGGTCGAACACCTTCCCGACTGCAGATTCAATGCGCGATTCAGGGATGGTGGAGGTGCCGAAGGTGTCAATCATAACCGAGACCGGGAACGGAACGCCAATGGCGTAGGCAAGCTCTACCTCACACCGCTCGGCAAACTGCGCCGCCACAATGTTCTTGGCAACACAACGGGCGATGTAGGCGGCGGAACGGTCAACCTTGGTCGGGTCTTTGCCTGAAAACGCGCCGCCGCCATGTCTGCCCATACCGCCGTAGGTGTCCACGATGATCTTCCTGCCGGTGAGGCCTGTGTCGCCAAAGGGACCGCCAACCACGAAACGGCCAGTTGGGTTAATGAAATACTTGGTTTTGCTGTCAAGCAAACCGGTCGGCTCAAGGATTGGCTTGATGATTTGCTCAATGAGCGTTTCTTTTATGGCGGCGTAGGGGATGTTGTCATCGTGCTGGTGAGACACAACCACCGCATCGATACGCACGGGCTTATGCCCCTCGTACTCAACCGTTACCTGACTCTTGGCGTCGGGGCGCAGCCAGGCTATAGCCTTTGATTTGCGCTGTTCAGTGGCGCGGATGAGGATTTTGTGCGCCAGCGTGATGGGAAGGGGCATTAGCTCTTCGGTTTCGTTACAGGCAAAGCCAAACATCATACCCTGATCGCCGGCGCCTTGCTGTCCCCTGTACTCGTCAAGCCCCACGCCGGAAACGCCCTGACTGATGTCCGGCGATTGGCTGTGAATCATATCCAGCACCGCCATTGACTCGTAATCAAGGCCATAAGCAGGGTCGGTATAGCCGACTTCTTTGGCGACTTCACGGACTACGCCCTGAAAGTCCACAAAGGTCTGGGTGGTTATTTCCCCGCCGATGAGTACCATCGCGGTTGATGCAAATGTTTCACAGGCAACACGGCTCTGCGGGTCATCTTTGAGGCAAGCGTCAAGAATAGCGTCGGAAATCTGGTCGCAGAGCTTGTCGGGATGACCCTCGCCGACCGACTCTGAGGTAAAGAAATAGTGTCGTTGTTCCATAAGTTCTCCTTGCTTAACAGATATAGCCCAAGCCTATCAGAGACGCTGGCTTGTATCAATCACAGAATCGTCTATAGGTCTACACAGATAAGAGGTTTTTTATTATACTGTTTTCCTACTAGAGAGTTCGACCACTACGGCTTGGACGCGCGAGCTCGATCATTTTATTTGGAGGATACTATGGGTACTGCTCAACAGGATACGGAACGACGGCTGATTGGCGTTGTGGTACCGGTCGGCGCTCTGCGCGGGGCGGATAGTATGGGAATTGGAGAGTTCCCTGACTTAATCGCCTTCGGACATCTGTGTAAAAAGATGTGCGTCGGGCTTATTCAGATACTGCCGGTGAACGATACTGGTTACGAAAGCTCTCCGTACAGTGCGCTCACTGCTTTTGCCTTACACCCGATCTATCTGCGTATTGCTGACTTGCCAGAGGCGCAAGACCCGCAGTGGCAGAAGCAACTTACGGCCATGAAGCTACGTTTTGAGCATAAGGCGCGGTTTAACCATTACGAGGTGATGAAGGCGAAGCTGAGTCTCTTACGCGAGATTTTTGCCACGAATGAAGCGGCGATACGCGCCTCAGCGCAAGGTTGCGGGGACTTAGCGGCATGGATTGCCGCTAACGGCTGGGTGAAGGAGTACGCGGTCTACCGGCGGCTTAAGCAGGTGAATCAGGAGCAGAGCTGGCGTCAGTGGGACGCTAAACGTACT
This sequence comes from Treponema sp., assembly GCA_031279205.1. Taxonomy (GTDB): domain Bacteria; phylum Spirochaetota; class Spirochaetia; order Treponematales; family Breznakiellaceae; genus JAIRMT01. The sequence continues at coordinate 4,736 of JAITIX010000130.1, forward strand.
GTTACGCGTGCGGAACTGGTGGCGCTCTGGGATGACGTTGATCTCAAGGCTGAACATCTGTTCTGGACATGGATACAGAAGGCGCTTGATGAGCAATTCAGCGCAGCGGCGGCGAGTATCAAGCGCGACGGTATTTTGTTGGAAGGCGATCTGCCGATTCTCATCAACGATGATTCCTGCGACGCATGGGCGCACCCGGAATACTTCCACCTTGAACTGTCCGCTGGCGCGCCGCCGGATATGTACAGTCCCAGTGGTCAGAATTGGGGTTTCCCGATCTACAACTGGGACGCGCTGGAGAAGGAGAACTATGTATGGTGGCGGGACCGGCTCAAGGTGGCGGCGAAGTATTATGCGGCATATCGCATTGACCATGTGCTGGGCTTCTTCCGTATCTGGGCAACAGCGCGCACCGAGAAGGACAACAATTCGCTGCTTGGCCGCTACATTCCCTACGTCGCCATTACCAAGAAAGACCTTGTGGCGCGCGGCTTTGACGTCAGTCGGATACGCTGGTTGTCGTATCCCCATGTGCCGACGAGCGAGGTCTGGGACAGCCTGAAACGCGACGGCTGTCTTTCCGAAAACGACATTCAGTATGAGGCGAAACGCGCCTTTATGTTGGCGCTGAATCGCATTGATAGTGAAGAACTCTGGCTGTTTAAGGATTCGATTAAAGGTGAAAGGGACATTGACGCCCTGCAACTGCACCCGGCAGTGAAGAATTACCTGCTGGACGTGTGGAAAAACCGGCTCTTCCTGCAATACGAGAATGGCCATTACTTCCCCACGTGGAAGTACCGTGAATCACGGGCGTATTGTTCTCTGTCAGATGGCGAACGCAAAATCATTGAGCAGTTACTTGCTGAAAAAAAGGATGAATCTGAGGAAGCGTGGGAGAAGCTCGGAGAGAAGCTCTTGTCGGTACTGGTCGAGTCGTCGGCAATGTTGCCATGCGCGGAAGACTTGGGCGAGGTACCTGATTGTGTGCCACGAGTGCTGATGAAGCTGAGGATACTTGGGTTACGGGTGGTACGGTGGTACCGCTGGTGGAACAAGGAGGGGCAGCCGTACATTCCGCTGGAGGACTACCCCGAACTTAGCGTGTGTACGCCGGCAGTACATGATAGCTCGACTCTCCGCGAATGGTGGGAGCGCGAGGCTGAAAAAGAAGCGTTGACAGACTTCATAGGGCAGCCGTTTTTGCCGCCGGTATACAATCCGGGTGTTGCCAAGATTATCCTGCACCATCTGGCAGGAGCGGCATCACGGTTTCGGGTCTTCCAGATTCAGGATTTACTGCACCTGTCGCAGAAGTGGTACGCCCCAGACCCCGCTACCGAGCGTATCAATGTTCCCGGTACCTATAACTCATTCAATTGGACCTATCGCTTACCAGCGACTATTGACGAGCTGGCTAAGGACGAGGTTTTTGTTAAGGGCGTCGAAGAACTAGCGGCAATACCACCGCTTGAAAAGAAGAAAGTCGCCATAAGGGGGAAAAGATGAAGCTACAGATACGACTAGCCGCGTTTGAAGGCGCGGTGCCAGGCAAAGGCTTTGCATCGCAGCGTAAAGCAACGATGGAGTTTCACATACTCCGCCTTGTGCGTGAAGAACACAGTCTCGAACACGCCCTGTTCTCATTGACGGGTAATGTTGTCTTCATCGACTTCCGTCAGGTACGAGAGCTTACCGCCAAGCTCAACGCTAAAGCTGACCGACCGGAACGTTTCGTGAAGGCGGGGCAACTTAACGCGATGGGTCTCATTGACGAAATACTGCACTACATCGTTGCCCTGTACCGTGAACAGGTACAGCCTGAGATATTTACTACCAGCATCGCCAGAATCGAGGACCGCTTAGGCAAGGACAAAACCGACGCCTTACTGAAGACGTTTTGCCACTTATTCCCGCCACAAAAGGTTTTCGCCGGGGAAATCACCATTGATGAATACCTTAACAGTGTTGATCACGGCGAAAGCTGCCGCGCTCTTGCCCTTGAGGAGTTGCTCTTACTGTCGCTTGCCAACCTCAACCCCGCGTTTAAGCCGTTTACCCTCCTGTTTGATGACACTGATTTGGCGATAACAACGATTTACAACGACGCTCTCGCTGAATTACGCGCCTGTTTTGCCTTACTGCCTCCGTTTGGACCTGATGGACAGAACCTGTGGGATTTATTACAGGCGCCGATGCTGGCGTCAGACACGCTTGAGGGGCAGCTTCAGTTTATACGGACGCGCTGGTCCCTGTTTTTGGGTAAGTTCATCGCCCGCCTGCTCATGAGCCTTGATGTTATTAAGGAAGAAACCAAGGCCTCGTTCTTCGGTCCCGGTCCCACGCAGGTGTATACCTACGAAGGTCTCGGCGAGTACGAGCATTTCAGCCCTGACCAGGACTGGATGCCGCGCACAGTCCTGCTAGCGAAAAGTACGCTGGTGTGGCTCTACCAGTTATCGCAGAAGTATGGTCGGCAGATAACAACGCTTGACCAGATTCCCGACGAAGAACTTGATACGATAGCGCGCCGGGGTTTTACAGGCTTGTGGCTGATCGGCTTGTGGGAGCGTAGTAACGCCTCCCGCACCATCAAGCAATGGACAGGCAACCCCGAAGCTGCTGCCAGCGCCTACAGCCTCTACGATTACGACATTGCGGATGAACTCGGAGGCTGGGGCGCGCTGACGAACCTGCGTGAACGGTGCGCTGTCCGCGGTATCCACCTTGGTTCAGACATGGTGCCAAACCACACTGGTATTGATAGCCGCTGGGTCATCGAACACCCTGACCGCTTTCTGCATCTGTCATACCCACCGTTCCCCACCTACAACTACAACTGCGGCAATCTGTCGGGATGCGACGATGTTACTGTCCAAATCGAGGAACACTACTTCACCCACAGTGATGCGGCAGTGGTGTTCAAGCGTGTTGATAAGCGCACCGGCGAAACCCGTTATATCTACCACGGGAACGACGGTACTTCGATGCCGTGGAACGATACCGCTCAGATCGACTTTCTTAACCCTGAAGCGCGTGAAGCAGTCATTCGCACCATTATTGGCGTGTGCCGGCAGTTCTCCATCGTGCGTTTTGACGCGGCAATGACACTCGCTAAGCGCCACATACAGCGCCTCTGGTACCCAGAACCCGGTCGAGGCGGCGACATTGCCAGCCGCGCCGAATACGCCATCTCTAACGAGGAGTTCAACCGCCGTATCCCCAACGAGTTCTGGCGCGAAGTTGTTGACCGCTGCGCTGTTGAAGCGCCGAATACGCTGTTGTTAGCCGAAGCCTTCTGGATGATGGAAGGCTACTTTGTCCGTACCCTTGGTATGCACCGTGTTTATAACTCGGCATTCATGAATATGCTCAAAAACGAGGAAAACCAGAAGTACCGCGCCACTATTAAGAACACGCTGGAGTTCGACCCGGAGATACTGAAACGCTTCGTTAACTTCATGAACAACCCTGATGAAGATACTGCTGTCGCTCAGTTTGGCAAGGGCGACAAGTATTTTGGCATCTGTACGCTGATGGTAACGATGCCGGGATTACCGATGTTCGGTCATGGGCAGATCGAAGGCTTTGAGGAAAAGTACGGCATGGAATACCGCCGTTCATACCGGGACGAAGAGAGCGACAAGTGGCTTGTCGACAGGCACGAGCGGGAGATCTTTCCCCTTATGAAAAAACGGTACCTTTTTTCAGGCAGCGCCGATTTCCGGCTGTACGACTTTTTTTCAGACGGCTCGGTCAATGAAAATGTTTTTGCCTATTCCAACCGCGCCGGCGCCGAATGCGCCCTGGTACTGTACAACAACAGCTATAGCGGCGCTTCGGGCTGGATTAAGGAGGCCGCCGCCGGTAGGGATACGCGGATCCGGGAAAGCCTTTGTTCGGCGCTGGCCCTCCACGCCGAAGACGAATGTTTTGTTCTGCTGCGGGAACTCCGTTCTTCCCTCTGGTACATACGTTCCTCAAAGGATATTGCCGAGCGCGGCCTTTTCGCCGTGCTCGACGGATACCAGGCCCAGGTCTTTCTTGACATACACGAAGTCCGGGACAGCGGCAGCGGCGGCTGGGCGCGGCTAAACCACGAGCTTTCCGGCCGGGGCGCGCCGGATCTTGAGGCCGCCAAAATGGATCTTGTTCTGGGCGATCTTTACTACCGCTACGAGGAACTTTTCCGGCCCGGAATTGCGCCTGACGCGCTTAAACCGCTGGTCATCGCCTTTATCGAGACGGCCCGTGTATTTATTGACGGAAACGGATTGTACGATCCGTGGCAGGATCCCCGGATAAAGGAACAGGAAACCGCTGTGGAGGAAACTCCCGTAGAGGAAACCGCCGCACGAGAAGCCGCTCTCCAGGAATCCGCCGTACAGAAAGCCGCCGGGCCGCGTTTCCCGCAAGACAAGTCCGCGGTTGTCCGAAACCGGAAAACCCCGGAAGAGGTATGGGATGATTTTACCGTCTACCTGGAACGGAGGATCGCCGTTCAGGAGGTTTTTGAACCGCCGGCGGACCGCGCGCGCGCCGGGCTGGGCTATGCCTACGCCACGCTGGCCCTGCTGCGGCCCGTCATCGGTGGTTCCGGCGACGGCGCCTCCTCCGGCGCTTCCGGCGCCGACGCCGTGTCCCTTGC
>JAITIX010000147.1 GCA_031279205.1 Treponema sp.
ACCTAAATCTCACTGAGATTTACCGAAGACTCGCTGAGTTCTTATCAAAAACGCTGTGAGCCTTTTATAAAACTGTTGAGCATTGGGATTTGGTATCTGACGCGGGGAAAATTGGGAAACGTGGGGCTTAAGGATACCGCAAGGGAAGCCGGGGCGCAGACGGCGCTTTTGATAAAAGTCATACAGAATTCTTTAAAAATATCTTGACAAATTGTACTAATACTCTTAGCTTTGTACTATGATAATAGTACAAAGATGGAGCGCGCAAGGCGCTTAATCGCGAGGCGCTTATCTATGGAGGAAGATATGACAGTGGTAAAAGCAATTGATGTAAAGAAGGATTACGGGCTGAATGGTACAACAGTACACGCCTTGCGGGGCATAAGTCTGAGTTTCGATGGCGGCGAGTTTGCCGCTATCGCGGGGCCGTCGGGAAGCGGGAAGTCTACCTTCCTGCATCTTGCAGGCTGCCTTGATACTCTCACGTCAGGCTCGTTCAGCATCGCGGGAACTGATGTAGCAACGCTTAGTAAGCGTCAGCTTGCGCTATTGCGGCGACACAGCATTGGCTTCATTTTTCAGGCGTATAACCTGATCCCTGTGCTAACGGTGCTGGAAAACGTGTCGTTTCCACTTACGCTGCTGGGGTTTGGCAAAAAAGAAACGCGGGAACGCTCTCTTCAGGCTCTGGAAAGCGTGGGATTGGCCGGCATGGAAAACCGGCGTCCCAAAGAAATGTCTGGCGGTCAGCAGCAGCGCGTAGCTATTGCGCGGGCGCTGGTAAAGAAACCCAGCCTCATCCTCGCGGATGAGCCGACCGCGAATCTTGATTCCAAAATCGGCAAGGAGATTCTGGAACTCATGGTGAAGCTCAACAAGAGCGAAGGCGCCACGTTCATCTTCTCCACCCATGACGCTATGGTTATGGACTTTGCCCGCAGAATCGTACTGCTGCGCGATGGACAGGTTGAACAGGAGCTAATCAAATGAAGGAATTTGTTGAACTCAAGCGCATAGCCCTGCGGAACCTTGGACGGCATAAGGCAAAGACCTGCCTCACCTGCACGGCCATTATGGTGAGCGTGGCGGTCTATATCTGGATGGATAGCTGGCTAGGCGGTGTTTTCATGGAGTCTCGGCGCAACATCATTAACTACGAAATGGGCGCGGCGAAACTGCAAACCAAACTTTACTTCGACAAGCACGACGAAATGCCCGCCTATGAGAACTTCGCCGGATGGGAATCCTACGTCGCTATTCTGGACGCCGCAGGCTACAATGTGGCGCCTCGTTATGCCTTCTCCGGTACCATATACTCGACCAGCGGTTCCGCGCCGCTGGTGGTCAACGCCGTTGACCCGACCGCTGAAGCGAAAACATTGTCCTATACCACTTATGTCGAATTAGGACGCTACATTCAAAACAGCGAATTCGGCATTGCCCTGGGCGCACAGACTGCAGACAAGCTTAAGGTGGGCGTCCCAACCAGGCCAACAGCTCAGGAACTTGACGACCTGATCCTTAATAGCGGCGCGGAACACGCAGACCAGGCGTTCATCCGTTCCTGTTACCGCCAAGTAGAGGCCAAGACCCAGTTTGGGGAAACCAAAGACTACGCGCAGGATCGGGCAAAGGACAGAATGGCCTTGAGGCCGGATATTTCCAAAGCTGACGCGGATAAGCTCTGGGCGCTGTTTGACGCCACAGGCCGTAACGACATCCGTATCTCCACAGTCATTGACTACAAGCTGGCTCCAGAGCAGATAAGCAAGAACAAGTGGGAGGCGGAACTTTGGCCTCTCCTTAGCCCGGCGGAACAACGGCTTGTGAGCGCGGTCTACGACTTCGACGAACCCACCGGCTCCTATCTTCTGGCCGAACAGGATGAGGCAAAGCAGAACGCCGCGCTCCAGTCCATGATTCGCGTGGACTTTTCCGGTGCGCTGCGCCACGTGAATCAGGTAATCGACGCCAAGGTAGTGGGAATGATCAATTCCCCTGATCCCTTTAACAACTTCAACATTGGCTATATGCCTCTGGACGTCTTGCAGGACGAGGCAGGCATGATGCTGGAAGGCCATGTAACAGAACTTTTGATTCGGGACAAGGCTTTGGGAGCGGCTGACATGAACAGCAAGCTCGAAAGCGCGGAAGCTATACGCGCCGCGCTGGATGCGGGGCTTGCGGCTCAGGGAAAACACCTGCCAGAAGAACTAGACGTCCGTTTCTGGACGGATTATGTATCCGATTACCTCAGCTATGAAGGCATGGAGAACGGGACGACCAAGGTGTTCTCCCTGCTCCTCTTTTTCCTTGCCCTCATCGGCATCTCCAACACCATACTGCTCGCCATTCTGGAGCGCACCAAGGAAACCGGCATGATGCGGGCCTTGGGAATGACCGACAGCCAGATAATTTTTGCCTACATGCTCGAAGCGGCAGCCCTAGGGCTTATCGGCTCTATCTTGGGCATCATCTTAGGCTGCATCCTCAATATCCCTATGGTTAATACAGGAGTTGACTTCTCTGAAATGATGGAACAGATGAGCGGCAGCATGGGCTACCGTATCGCCGGAAACTTCAGAGGTATATGGCGCCCAGAAACCATCATCGCAACCGGCATTGTGGCGACCCTGCTGTCGTCCCTCATGGCCTTCTTCCCCGCCAGCAGAGCGACTAAAATGGCCATAACCGAAAGCCTCAGGTTTGAATAAGGAGAAATTATATGTCATACAATCGCAGAGGCGCCGGAACCCTCGTCAAAATAGCCTTCCGCAACAATTTCAGAAATATACGGCGTACCATGTTCTGCATCATATCAGTAGGCATCGCGGTACTCTTCATCGTCTTTTATTCATCAGCAATCAAAGGCATGTTGAACAGTATGCACGAAGTCGTGCGGGTCTTTGAACTTGGAGATGTGCAGGCCGTGTCCGCACAGTACGAGGCTGAAAGCGAATACAGCCCCGTGCAGTACCCTGTGGCGGAGGGTATGAGCCTTAACGCAGTAATCGAACAGATTAAGGCCATACCCGGAGTCAAGGCCGTGTTCCCCCGCATAATGGCCTACGCCACCTTGCAGGAAAACGTAGTGAAGCACGCTAACCTCTGGGGCATAAACATGAATCAGGAGACCATGGTAAATAACTTTAACCTCACTGACCGTACAGACGGCTTAGTACAAGGCCGTTACCCCGCGCTTGATAGCAACGAGTGCGCTATCGGCCTCAGTTTCGCGGAAAAGACCGGCCTTAGCATCGGAGACCGGATTCCCCTGAAAACCACATCCGCCCAGTTCTCTGACAAAATGTGGGCGCCAGTGATCACCGGCATCTTCCAGTTCGACTACGCAAAGATGGACAGACAAGCCATCATAGCAGACTTCAGTCGCCTACAACGCCTTTTGGTACTGGATGACGCAAGCCAGCAGATCGTGGTTTATGCTGACAAGCCGGAAATGAGCAGAGACATTGCTCGTGAGATGGAAAACATATTCAGCCCAGACGATGTGATCAGCCAATGGAACGAACAGTATTGGATCGTCATGATGAATATGTACGAACCCCTGTTCTACGCAATCTACCTGATATTCCTCGTAGTGGCCTGCTTCCTGATCGTCAACACTATCACCATGATTATCCACGAGCGGATCAAGGAAATCGGCATGATGGGAAGCCTAGGTATGACTCGCGGAGAAATCGTGAACGTGTTCTTCTTTGAGTCAGTCATTCTGTCTATGGTTGGCGCTACTGCCGGCGTGCTGCTCGGCGGACTTTTAACCGGTATTCTCCAGAACTACCCCCTTCGCTGGACCGCTTTCGCTGGGGAAAGCACCTTTGTTGAGCTGCCCGCGGCCAACGCCATATTCATGGACTTCAGTTGGCTCAACCTGCTGCAAAGCTGGCTCATGGGCGTGCTTGTAGCGTCCCTGTTCACCCTGTTCCCGTCGCTTAAGAGCGCCTTTGTCGAGCCAGTGGAGGCGCTTCGGCGTTAACCGCGCGGTACAGCGCCGCGCTTCAATAATAAGGAGTTAGATATGAAAAAGATTATAGCAACCGTATTAGCGCTCGTTATGGCAACGGGCATGATTCTGGCGCAATCAGCGCCTTCGACATCGCCCACAGCGATGGAACTTCTGCGCCGGATTGACGATAACGAAATCTACAACACGATTCAGTATGAGGGCAGTATGCTTATCCAGTATCAGGGACGCAGGTATGTAAAGACCATGCGGGCATGGGCGCGGGGAAACTCAGACAGCTTCATCGAATTCACCAACCGCGAAGACCGCGGCGTCAAGTACCTCAAGACCAACGGCAGACTCTATGTTTACTCGCCAGATACAGAGGAAGTGATGCTTATTAGCGGCCACATGCTGAAAGAGAGCATGATGGGGTCAGATATGTCCTACGAGGACGCCATTGAAAACGGCTCCTTGGAGAGCCGCTACACGCCAAGCATTGCCGGCGCGGAGAACTGGAATGGACGGGAATGCTGGATACTCGAACTGACCGCAAAGAGCCGCGCCGAAACCTATCCCAAGCAGAAGCTATGGATAGACAAGGCTAACAGAGACCTGCTCCACTCCGAGCAATACGCGCTTTCCGGCGCAAAGATCAAGGAACTGACAGTACTCAAGGTTGAGGAATTGGGCGGACGCCGCTTCCCGGTGGAAACCGAGATGCGCGACCTCCTCCGTCGCAACAGCAAGACCACGTTCACCATGAGTAACGTTGTTCTGGACGCGCCTATCGCGGATTCAGTATTCAGCCAGCGCAACCTGAACCGCTAGAATGGCTTGCGTAAGGACGCGGGAGACCGCCTCTCACCTATGCGTGAAAGCGACTCTAAGCCGCGCGGTAAAGC
>JAITIX010000057.1 GCA_031279205.1 Treponema sp.
ATTATTGCGCTGATCATCGTCGTTCTGTCGTCGCTGGTCAGCGTGGTCATCTATGTGCTATTCAGCCAGCCAGCGGTTCTTATCAGCAAAGAGCCGGTGCAAGACCCTCTGCTAGTTGAGCCACCGGAACGTATAAGAAAGGACGATATCATTTTAATACTGATCGCTACCGGGGTGTTCATACTGCTTTTACTCATCATTGTGTATAACGCCCTGAAGGAGCGGAAGCAGCTGGAGCTTGAGGCAAAAAAGCTGCTGGAAAATCTCCCTTCTATCAAGAAAGGTAAATAGTATATTGGGGCGCCTCTCCTCCAACGTTTCTATCATCCTACCCCAACGTTTCTATCATCCTACCCCAACGTTTCTATCGCCAAGCCCAACGTTTCTATCATCCTACCCCAACGTTTCTATCATCCTACCCCAACGTTTCTATCATCCTACCCCAACGTTTCAATCATCAAACCCCAACGTTACTATCAACCTACCCCAACGTATATAACACACTACCCACAATTATCTATCAGCCTACCCACACGTTTCTATCGCCAAGCCCAACGTTTCTATCAGCCTACCCAAACGTTTCTATCGCAAAGCCCAACGTTTCTATCAGCCTACCCCAACGTTTCTATCGCCAAGCCCAACGTTTCTATCAGCCTACCCCAACGTTTCTATCAGCCTACCCAACAGTTCTATGTTGCGGCAGAGACAGCCGGCAGGTACGGGTGCTGGGCATATCATTGTCGCCAAAGGCGCGGACGCCGACAGACCTTTTTGCTTTGCACCTATGTTAGTTTCCACCCCGTTGTTTTTCGCGAAGCCGTTTTAATTCAAGAAACATAAAAACAGCCGACATCAGCACCGCCAGAATATCTGAGGCGGGCATAGCGAAAAACACGCCGTCAAGCCCAAACACTTTGGGCAGCAACATCAAGAACGGAATATAAAACAATATCTGCCGGGACAAGCTCAATATCGTGCTTTGCACCGGCTTACCGACTGCCTGAAAATACTGCGACGTAAAAACCTGCACGGCGATTAACGGGAAAATCATTGTGCTTACCCGCAGGCAATACACGCCCATGTCTCGAAGTTCCCCGCCTTCTTTGCTGAAGAGCGCGATGAACAAATTTGGGAATATTTGAATAAGCGCGAAACTGGCACTAATAAATGCTGTTCCCGCTATTAACGCCCATTTGAAGGTTTTGATGACTCGTGCGTATTGTTTTGCGCCATAATTAAAACCGATTATGGGCTGCGCTCCCTGGGTTATGCCTTGCAGCGGCATAAAAAACACCATGATGACACTGTAGACGATTCCCATTGCCGAAACCGCTGTATCGCCGCCGTAGGCGCCGAGGGTATGGTTTTGCAGTACCCCCACAAGGCTTATGGACAACTGCATAATGAACGGCGCAAAGCCAATGGTGAGTATTGTTCTGGTGAGGCGTGGTTCAAGTTTCATATAGCGCGGGCGAAAGCGCAGCGTGGTATACTTTGAATTAAAATAGGCCATGACCCATACGAAAGAAATAAACTGTGATATGATGGTTGCCCATGCCGCGCCCGCGATGCCCCAGCCAAACCCGAAAATGAAAATCGGATCGAGGATAATGTTAATGCCCGCGCCGATTAATTGTGTTACCATTGATGTGCGTGGATTCCCGTCTGAGCGGATAAAGTGATTGATGCCCGGCCCCACCGCGCTGAAAATGGCGCCGTAAAGAATTATCTGGAAGTACGTTTTAGCGTAAGGAAACACTGTTTCACTTGCGCCAAGAATATGAATAAGGATATCGTCTAGGAAAATGAAGCAGAGGATTATGGCGGTACAGGGAATTGCGAAAAGTAGGACAAAAGCGTGTCCCATGATTTTTTCAACTTCGTCGCGTCTTCCCTCGCCCAGACGAATAGAGAACAAGGAATTTGCGCCGATGCCGATAAGTATGGACATTGCCATTAAAACCATCATGGCGGGCATGACGATGCTGATACCCGCAATACCGAGTGGGTCGACGCCCTGCCCCACATAAATACGATCAACGATATTGTAAATTGCGTTGACCAGCAGCCCGATAATCGCGGGTATTGAGAAATCAAGGAGCAGCTTCCCGATTCGTTCCGTACCAAGGCGGTCAGTCCTGCCTGAATGATCCATGTTTGTGTTACTCATACTGTGTTTCCTTTATGTTGCTTATATTTTCCTGCATTTTCAGTAGGGACTTGAAAACAGTCTCAAGGTCGTTTTTATCAATACCGTCCATCATGACGGCGTTCCATTCTGACAAAGCTGCATCAATTCCTTGAAACTTTGCCGTTGCCGTTGCCGTGAGGAATAATTTGTTTTGCCTTTTATCCTCCACGTTTCGAATTCTTTTTACAAAGCCTTTTTCTTCCAAAGACTTGATAGCCCGCGCCGCTGCCGCCTTATCTATGTCCAGCATTGAACACAATTCCTCCGCGGTTGCGCCGTTATAATAGCGTAACAGCATAAAAAATGGCTGTTCCCCCACGGCGAGGTTAAATTCTTTAAGCACCGATTTGACGCGAACAAGGCTTTTCCGGTACAGAAACGAGATAATGCGGCCAAAGTCTCTTTCGGGAGGATCATATTCGGGCAAGGGCGTCCCCCGCTTCAAAAGCACGTTTACAGTCCAGCGGAAAGACTTCTTTCCGCCTTTCTTTCCGCGCTGCTTCGTCAAACATGGTCATGCCATATTTGGCGTAGTCGTCGACCTGCAAGGTTTCTGTTGAAATAAACAGTTGCAGTTCACCGATAAAGCGATCAAAAAGACGTTTATAGTCGTCAAATTTTGCCCGGTAGCCCATTGGTTCAAGATGATCCTCCGGCACATTGCCCGTGAATATAAAAACTGTTTTTATGCGCTTTTTAAGCAAAGAATTTTGTTCTTTGCTGTAGGTAAGATACTGGAACAGGAATCGTTCCAAAAAAGCACGGGTAGACGCGGTTACTTCACCCCAATAAATGGGTGAACCAATGACAATACCGTCAGCGGCTTCGACCTTTTCAAGCAGCGGCTTGAGATCGTCCTTTACTGCACAATGGCCCAGGCCTGTGCTGTCCTGTCGTTTACAGGTAAAGCAGCTTATACATCCGGTAAAATGCAAATCATAGAGATTGACGAGTTCCGTTTGCGCCCCGCCTTGAACGGCTCCTTTGAGAGCCTGCTCTATCAAGATGTGGGTATTCCAGCCTTTCCTTGGGCTGCCATTTATTCCGATTATCTTCATGATATTGTCTCCTTACCCAACAATGTACAAAGATATGGTTGATGTGTCAACTTGTTTGAGGAATCGGGCAACGCTGACAGTGAGGGGCGTTCCTGTTCTTGCCTTCTCCTTTTGATGATAGTGATGAAATGGAATCGGCGGTCAGGCGCAGGGGCCAGCCGACGAAGGTACTCCAGCAAGTTTTTCACTTCATGGCTGAGGCTTGCCTGCTTCTTGTATTGGAGAGCCAGCGCGAAGTCTCCGCTTGGCGGGGTTGTGTGGTGATAACTCGGCAAGCCGAGCGTGTATGTTCTGGGCGCACAGGCCGGCTATCTTGTATGCAGGAGCCTGCTGCGCCCCGCCTTGACACGATTTCCCGCCCCATATAAAATAATACCATGATTAAAAATGATTCCCTTATAAAACCGTTTTTGAAATGGGCTGGTGGTAAAAGACAATTACTGCCAGCAATAAGAAAATGCCTCCCCGCGCATATAAATAATTATACATATTATGAGCCATTTCTCGGAGCTGGCGCGGTTTTCTTTGAATTACAGCCCCAAAAAGCTGTAATAAACGACTTGAATACCCAACTGATAATGACCTATATGGTTATAAAAGGACACGTCGAAGCTCTTATAAAATTATTAAACGATTATCAAAATAAAAACATCAGATATTATTTTTATCAGACACGGAATCTGGATCGGGATCCGCAAAAATTTGAGCGACTGAGCGACACTGAAAAAGCGGCGCGTTTAATATTTCTCAATAAAACATGCTTCAACGGCTTATACCGCGTGAATTCAAAGGGACTGTTTAATGTTCCCTATGGTAACTATAAAAATCCGGTCATTTGCGAAGAAAGTGTACTGCGACAAATCAGCAGTTATTTAAATACCAATGACATTTCCATAATCAATTATGATTTTGAGATCGCTGTCGTGGACGTGGATAAACATTCTTTCGTCTATTTTGACCCGCCCTATCACAGCCCGGACAAAACTAATTTTACCAGGTACCACGCCGATGGATTCGGTGAAGCTGAGCAGGAACGCCTCCGCAATGTTTTTGTCAGAATGGCAAAACAGGGTGCGAAATGTCTGTTAAGCAATTCCGACACGGACTTTATTCGTGAGTTATACAAAGACTATGAAATACTACCCGTGCAGGCGAAAAGAGCGATTAATTCCAATACCAGAGGACGCGGGTTTGTAAATGAAGTTCTGATAAAAAACTGGAAAGACTGATGGTTCGATTTCACCGCTTCCCCATTATCCCACGCAGGGAAGAGAAATCATACATCTTCTCTTCCCTCCGCGTGATACCTTATACAATATGTTTATCATGTCAACTCGCAAGGTATGGAAATGATAAACGCCGTGCCTTTGCCGCGTTCTGAGTGAATCTTAATGGAACCACGCAGAGCGTATACCTCTTCCTGTACCAGATTCAGTCCTATGCCCCGTCCAGCGTGAGCGCCCTCGGTTTCCGCGGTGCTGAAACCGGGCTGGAAGAGCGCCCCCAGTAGTTTATCTTGGTCGGTTTCGTCTTCGGTGATCAGACCCTGTGCAAGGGCTTTGCTTCTTATCTTGTCAAAGTTAAGACCAACGCCATCGTCTTGTATGGTGATAAGAAGTGCGCTGTGTGAGAACTGCGCTTGGGGTGTTGCTGTTGCCGAGACAGTCGTTGTGGTGTTCTTTTCCTGTCGCTGTAAAGAAAACCGGATTACGCCGGTCTCATCTTTGCCCGTGGCGCTCCGTTGCTCTGGCAACTCTATACCATGATAGACAGCGTTCCTCACAAGCTGTATCAGTATCGCTTTGAGTTGACGATACGGCGCTGCTTTCAATGCATCAGGGTCAATGTTATCCGGCTCAAAACGCACCTGCTTGTTCAAGTCAGCCGCTACTCGCTCGCAGGCTCGTTTGAGAGACGCCATGAGTATATCCTGCTCATCCTGCTTCTGAGAGGTAGCGGTGTGTAGTTGTACAAGTATATTAAAAAGTTTGTCTTTCTCCGCCTCCATCTCTTCCAATTGTGTCGTGAGCATAGCGATATCATCGGGCGTAAGCGCAGGTGCGCCGTCGCCTCTGTCTCTCAGGCGCTTAATTTCAGACTCAAGGCTATGTAGTTTGTCGCCATACACGCTCAAGCCTACGATGTAAGCGTCGGACTTTATCGCGTGTATAAGCTGATACAGACGCACCAGCGCAGCGTCTATGTTGCCGTCAGCATTCTTCTCCTCGCGCAGAAGCGTGAGACTTTCGTCAAGGTTATAGGTGGCATCCTCGGAAAAGGTCATGAGTATCGTCGGTTCCACATGAACCACCTCAAAGAGTGAGCGCATCTCCTCATCGCGCTTAGCCGCTTCCTCCTCAAGCTGTTTTCTCAGTCGCGTTTCCTCGGTAATGTCGTCAACAGTGCCTAAAAGGAAAGTATCATCGGCGCGCTCCACCGGCACAAAACGACAGCGCAGGGTCTTTGCCTCATATGTCTCGCTATTAGTATAGACAAACTCATCAAGCGGGTTAATGTAGTCGAGCTGGCTCTGCGGACGCACCCGCATCCGTACCATGTCGAAAAAATCTTTAATGATCTCCATGTCATGAGGGGTAAATGAGGCGGACAGAATGTCGGTAAACTTTTTTTTGTGTGAAGTCAGAGGGAAGATTTTTTCAAGAGATCGGGAGTAATTCAACTGGATTACGCTGTCCCTATCCATGAGGAAGACGCCGGTTTTGAGGTTATCCTTCATGGCGGCGATTTCGTCGCGCTCCTCCACAAGCAGACGGTTTACCGTGATGATTTCGTTGCGGTCGCGGCGCAGTACACGGAGGAGGAACGCCGCCACTGCAATGGTGATGAAGAGAAGCACGGCGTTGAGCGACACGAACTGGATGAGCAGACGGTTAGTGTCGGCGTAGATCATCTGAGTTGGCACTATCGTAACAAGGAACCAGTCGGCTTGGATGATATGGCTGGCGTTAAGATAGTATGTCTTATCAATGGTGGTGAAGGTATCGTTTGCCAGTATCGCGTCCCGGTACTGCTCAAGACCGAATTCGCTGAAGAAAGAGCGCGTAAGCACTGCCCCTTTATCGGGATGGGTAATGTAGAATCCATTCCTGTTGATAAAAAAGACTTGCTCATCCAGCATACTGATATTCGTATCAAGCAACTCGGACAGAAACTCTATCGAGATATTTGCTGATACAACGCCGACATCATTGCCTGCCGCGTCATACACATTGGTTGAGATCGCGGTCGTCAGTTGTCCATTGCTGTCAGCAATATAAGGCTCGGCGAAGGCAACCTCTCCCGGATGCGCCTTCGCGCCGATAAACCAGTTGCGTGTGGTGTTGTCCCAATCTAAAGACGGCGTTGATCCATTACTATAGACCGTATAACCCCCGGGTTGTGTCCACGTGATATTGTTGGAACCATAGATATGCCACGCGTCGGTCTGGGAGTCCGTGATACGCCTGAAAAGCTGGCGCAGTGTTTCCTGGTCAACCGGCTCCTGCGACATGATCGGCGCGGCGCTGATAGCGGTTTCCTGTATCAGCGTTGTCCATTTCTGAAACCTGAGTTTCAGCGTTTCGGCGAGCCGGTCCATGCGGTCCTTCACGCTTGAGTCAACGGTATTGTACGAACCGGTGCGGAGGTGGGCGATGCTGATCACCGATACCGCTATAGTGATCAGCGTGATGATGGCGAGACTCAATATGGTAAACAATGGCGTGAAATTCTTTTTTTCAGCAATCGTTTCTATGTTCCTGCCTTGTTTCATATCAGCTTGCATATGTTATTCCACCTTGAACTTTGCAATCTCTTGAACCAGAACATCAATGCTATCCTTGTTCTCCCCACTGATACTGTTCACGTGATTGACCGCTATGTTAATTTGCCCTGCACTGGTGGCCATCTCGGATATCCCATTGCTGATTTCCTTGGTAAGCATCTCAAGGTTATGACTCTCGTTGATGACACCCTTACTGCTTTCAGCTATCTCCTCAGAACCGCTCTTCACCATACGGGTAATGTCGTTAAGGTTACTGATGGCCTCCAGAATCTGCTTGCTGCCGGCTCCCTGTTCTTCCATTGCGTTCCGTATCTCCACCTGATTCTTCGCTACAATTTTCACCTTACTGTCTATGGCCTCAAACTTGTTGAGTACCGCGTCAGTGGATTTGATGATTTTATCTATCGAATCTTTTATCTTTTTTAGTACCGCGCTGATGGTTTTAGACTGGCTGCTTGAATTCTCCGCCAGCTTGCGGATTTCATCCGCAACCACGGCAAAGCCCTTGCCCGCTTCGCCCGCGTGGGCAGCCTCAATGGCGGCGTTCATCGACAGCAGATTGGTCTGGCTGGCAATGTTCTGCATCACCGCGTTGATTTCCAAGAGACCCTCGGATTCCGCCGCAATGCCATGAATGTCAGCGGCAACATCCTGAAGACTATTACGGCCTATTTCAGAGGCGTCCGCAAGTTCCTTCACATGACTGGCGTTCTTACCCAGTGTTTGCGTTACTGACTGAATGTTGGCGAGCATTTCCTCAATAGACGAGGACGATTGCGTAACGCTGGATGTCTGTTCTTCGGTATGCTTGTAGAGCTTATCGATATTAACAGTGATCTTTTTCATCGTCGAGTTTGTTTCAATAACACTGTCTGATTGGTGGTTAACACGCCCCTTGATGCTTTGTATAGTGGCAGTAATTTCATTGATGGCAGCGGCGGTTTCGGTCATATTACTGACAAGTCCACTACTTATCTCAGAAAGCGCATTCGCTTGCCTCTTTATCGTAATAATAAGGTTTTTGATTTTCTCAAGGGTCTGGTTAAAGTACAAGGCCAGATCGCCAATTTCATCTTTGGAATTAACCTTGATGGTTCGGGTGAGATCGCCCTCGCCTTCAGAAATGTCTTTTAGGTTCAGAGCTACATTAACGATGGGCGCGGCGATACGGCTGGCAATGATGAAAATCAGTACAGCGGCAATAATGATGGAACACACCACCGTGGTAATGGCAAATATAACCATACCGTTAATATCTTTAAGGATTACGGCTTCAAGACACCCGATCATGACCGACCAGGGAGTGCTGCTAATTCCACCCACGACAAGAGGAACTATGGCCATGTGTAAATTTGTTCTAAACGCCGGGGAATACTCTGTTAGAATTCGTACCTGACCCGCTTTTATCACCGACAGCACCTCAGAAGTAGAGTCGCTGTAAAGTTGCGCATCCGCCTCCCGTAACGTTTTGCCCACACGCACCGCGTCGAAGTGGCCTACAATAAAACCTGTATTGGTATAAATCGCCACCGCCGCAACATCAGCATATTTTGCCTTATTATCCACAATAGCCTGAACCACAGCCTGCGTGTACGCGGAGTCGGCCGTTATACCTACAACGCCAACCTGTTCATTCCGCCCGTTTTTAATAGGCACCCTGAAATGGAACGTATAGCCAGCCTTGCCATTGATAGTCCTCGCTTCAGGCTCCCCTAGCTCCTCGCTAGTCATATTCATGTTTACCTTTTGATAGTCAGTGTACGACCGCAGTTCCAGCGTTCCATTTTCACGGGTATACCAAGGAATAAACTGGCCTGTCGCGCTGCTCCCCAACTGACCAGCGTATTGGGCGTCCAGGCCGTCAAGCACATTGGACTGCCACACCGCGTAGATACCCACAAAATGAGTCTCCGCCTTCAGCAGGGCTTCCATGTTTCTGAGAAAGTATGCCCGCCGATCTTCCAGGCTATAATCCTCATAATCCCCCATGATAACGGCCAAGTTACGGGCGGTTTCTAAATAAACCTCGTAACGCCGCTGAGTATCCGTAGCTATCACCTCAGCAAGGCGCTGCAGACTACCCTCAGCCGTCTCCAACTGCATGTTAGCAGCCTGCACTATGAGAATAGTCGACGTACCTGAGACTACCACAGCTAATAAGGCTACAACAATGATACTTAAGCGAAACTTTAACTTCATAATACACTCCTCTTCCTATTTTTTCTAAGCGCGCCGTCCAAAAATAAACCGTTCGACGCAACTGTGTTAAAGCAAAAGAAGGGATCATCACTAACAGTCGGGTGTGCATCTGTTTCTCTGTCCCGCTGGGTAATAAAGCACACCTCACAAGTGATACAGATATAACAAAAGTATATACAGGGGGGGGGGGGGGGTGTAATATTTCCACTAGAACATACAACGCAGCAAAGAGTTGCTGATACATCATGTTTGTTCTCAGAGTCGATACTATTATTACTAATAAAAACTAGACTGTAAGCAACTTGCAAGCCAACAGCTTGAAATACAGCATACAGCTCCAGTAAATGTTCTTTGTAGTCCATAGAATTTAGGCTACCAGCACTTATAAACCCTGTCAAGCACTTTTATCAAAATTTCTTTAAGTTTCTTTTAAGACCCTTTCACGCCATAGGCGCCATCAAAACACGCACCCGGCACCAGAAACATACGCCCGGCGCCAGACCTACGCATGGTGTTAAACACCCGGCGCCAGAAACCTACGCACAACGCCAGACGCACACGACGCCAGACCTACGCGCAGTGTCAGAGATGCACCTGCGACAGGCTTTCGGTCGAACCCGCGTTAAAAACCAAGCACCACGGAACTTGCCCCGAATAACCCATAATCTTTGTCTATAGGAAGGGAACTTTCGCCGACATGTCGGCAAAAGTTCCCGACATGTCGGCGAAAAATGCCTTCGTGTCGGCAAATGATCCCGACATGTCGGCTGAACCTACCTTCGTGTCGGGAGCATTTGCCTTCATGTCGGCGAAAGTTCCCGACATGTCGGCGAAAAATGCCTTCGTGTCGGCAAAAATTTCCTTCCTATAGATAAAGGCTTTCCTTGAGGAGTATGTACGTCCCGCCACCAACACGTTTTAGGATTGCGCGTTGGAGGCAGCTTGTTATGCTGTTTTCTTACCTTCTTTACAGCGCGGCACACCCTGGCCTCGGTCTCCAAAATGGCGCGAAAAGATCATTGACAATAATCTTATATGAAACCTACAATATAGATATAGTTTTGAAAGACTGGAGGTGGGCGGAATGACTTCAAGAAAGCAGGCTCTGCGCGGGAGTATGGTGAATCCAAAGCGCGTTCAGCGAAACGATTGGCAGCTCTGGGTGCTGCTTCTTCCAGCCCTTGTGTACTTTTTCGTGTTCTGTTACCTGCCAATGTACGGCATACAGATCGCGTTCCGTGATTACAAGGCAGTGTTCGGCATTACGGGGAGTAAATGGGTTGGGCTTAAAAACTTCACCGACTTCTTCAGCGCCTACTACTTCACCCGCCTGTTAAGTAACACGTTTTTACTCAACATCTTTGGTCTGCTGTGGAGCTTTCCCATACCCATCATCCTGGCAATACTCTTAAACCAGCTTGAACATCCTCGCTTTAAGAAATTGGTACAGACTTCCATCTATATACCTCACTTTATCTCCACAGTAGTTATGGCTGGAATGCTCTACCTCTTCTTGTCCCCCACCAACGGCATCTTTAACAAGTTCATTGAAATGTTTGGCGGCGCGCCTATCTACTTTATGGCCGAACCTTCATGGTTCCGCACGCTCTTCATTGGCTCGGATATATGGCAGCACGCTGGCTGGAGTACGATTCTGTACATTGCCACGCTGACCGGCATTGACCCTGAGCTATACGAAGCAGCCACCGTGGATGGCGCCACTAAGCGGCAGAAGATTTGGCATATTGACCTGCCTCACCTCATCCCCATCGCGGTGATGATGCTCATCCTAAGCTGCGGAAGTCTGCTGGTGTCTAACACTGACAAGGCTCTGCTCATGAAGACCGCCGCTAACAGCGCTAAGTCGGATATTATCGGGGTGTATGTTTATGAAATGGGGCTGGGAAGGGCGCAGTTCTCCTACACCGCGGCTATTGGACTGTTTACCAATGTGATTAACTTTATCACGATCATGGCGGTCAACTTCATATCAAAGAAGCTGGGCGAAACCAGCCTGTTCTAAAAGGAAGTGAGGAAGGATGTGATGGGTATAAAGATCAAAAGTACGGGAGCGGACAAGGTATTTGACGCCGCCAATCTCCTGTTCTGGATACTTCTGCTGGGAGTGATTCTGTATCCGCTGTGGCTGATTCTTGTGGCTAGTGTGTCTGAGCCTGACGCGGTTATGCTGGGCAGGGCTTTTTTGTTGCCTGTGGGGTTTTCCTGGATAGGCTACGAGGCTGTGTTTCAGCACAAGGAACTGCTCAGTTCCTACGCCAACTCGGTGTTCTACACGGTGGTTGGTTCGGCCATCAGTGTCGCTGTTACCATGATGGCGGCCTACGCGCTCACCCGCACGTTTCGGGGGAAGAAGGCGGTCAATCTGTATATCATCATCACCATGTTTTTTTCCGGTGGTCTCATCCCCCAGTTTCTGATGAACCGCTCTTTGGGTCTGTACAACACTGTGTTTATCATGATTATTATCAACTGCGTTTCGGTTTGGAACCTGATGGTAGCGCGGACGTTTATTGCTTCCAATGTGCCGGATGAGCTCTACGAGGCTGCGGCTATTGATGGCGCCAGTCACTTTACCTACTTTTTCCGCATTGTCCTGCCCCTTTCGGGTACGATTATCGCGGTGCTGACGGTTTACTACGCGGTGGCGCGGTGGAACGACTATTTCACGGCCTTGGTCTACATACGGGATCGGGTGAAGCTGCCGTTACAAACCGTGCTTCGGGAAGTGATCGCCACGCTGACCACAAGCACCTCAGACGCGGATTTTTTCGCTGCCTACGCCAATGACAGTGAGGCGATCTCTGAGGCCATCCGCAAGGCTCAGGTGGCAAAATACTGCTGCATCGTGGTATCCACCGTGCCGACGGTGATTCTTTACATGCTCATGCAGAAATACTTTGTAAAAGGGGTTTTAATCGGTTCGCTAAAAGGCTGACTGTTTAAGATAATTTTAATCTTGGGGGATACTATGAGAAGAAATGAAAAGACGTTCACGGCGGTGCTGCTTGCGCTGTTTATGTGTTGCGGTTGCGTAACAGTCGAGCTGTTTGCCGGAGGCAAACGGGAGTCAGCTCCGGCGGCGACTTCAGGTGGGTCGATCACCCTGCGCGCGCTTCAGTACGAACTGGAGAATCAGCAGATGGATTTTCCCAACTTGTGGTTTTTTCAGGAGCTGGAAAAAAAGACTGGCATCCACATTAACTGGGAACCGGTGAAGGACGCTGATTGGAAGACGCGGGTTAACCTAACGTTTGCCTCGATGGACTTGCCCGACGTGATTCTCTCCGGCGATGTGGACATTGAAGAATACGGCGTAAGCCAGGGGCTTTTGGTTCCGCTTGAAGACCTGATTCCCCAATACATGCCCAACTATTACAGTCGCATGAAGATGAACGACGCAGATAAGGCAATGTACGCCTCTGATGGCCACATCTACTGGATTGGCAGTCTGATTGCCCAGAATATCAACCATGACGGCAATCACTACATAAACAAGGCATGGCTGGACAAGCTGGGGCTCAAGGTTCCCACAACGATTGATGAGCTTACCGCTGTGCTGCGGGCATTTCGTGATAATGACCCTAATGGCAATGGCGTCAAAGACGAGATTCCCTTTTCTGGCGGCGACTTAAAGCATCAGACTCAGGGCTTGTATACCCACTTCGCGAACTTCGGCGTGCCGCTGGTGTACTTTGTCTACGCAACTATCGACAAGAATGACAAGGTTGTGTTTCCTGGGTATATGGACGGATTCCGCCCGGCGCTTGAGTGGCTTAACTTATGCTACAAGGAAGGGCTTCTCGATATGGAAGCGATCACTCAGGACTCCAACGCCTGGGGAACGAAGATGAACGCGGGGCTTGTGGGCTATACAAGCTACCTCCGTCTTATCAACACCGCGCTGACTCCTGAAATTGCCTCTCAGTATGTGTCGATTCTGCCGCCTGCGAGTAAGTACGGCGTGTCAGTTCCGCGTGTTCTGGAAGTTCCCACGGTCAACGCGGTGATTACAACTGCCAACAAGCATATTCCTGAAACGTTGCGGTGGCTTGACGCGCAGTTTGAGACGGAAACAATGATGGTTGGATACAATGGCCCTGTCAACGCGGGTGGTCCTATAGAACCCACTATCAAGGTGAATGCTGAGGGTAAGTACGAGATTGTCTACGTACCTGAAAACAATGCTTTGTACAAATATGTGCCGGTGTATCACGCGCGGTTTTTTGCCCCAGGCGATTACTACTTCAAGATATACGAGATGCCGCCGCATCGCGTTGAGCGTGCTGAATCTAGCAAGCAGTATGCTGACGCGGGCGTACTTGAGCCAAAGTCGTTTACCATTCTGCAATATCTGGTAAAGCCCAATTCTGATGACGCTCTTCAGATTTCGCGCTTGTATACTGAGATTGACAAACTGATGCAGGAGTCTATCGCTAACTTTATCCGGGGCGGTGTAACTGACGCGAACTGGCAGACTTTCCTCAATTCATGCAGGGCTGTGGGTGTTGACCGGTATATTGCACTGTACCAAAAAGCCTACGACGCCTATCTGTTGGCCAACTAGAAAACAAGCGCCTCGTGGTAACGCTGATCACGAGGCGCTTTCAATTTCATCGCGGGGATAGATATATGGCATGATCCTGCGGGCGCCGAAGTCTTTGAAGGAACGGACGGCGTTGTGCAAGGCTATGCGGTGCGGCTTTGTCAGTGGCTTTTGGACTTGTTTGGTGTTGATTTTTAGGTAAAGCGGTATCGCTTATTCTCGTGTTTTACTGGCATATTACTGACGCACGGCGGTGGTTTTTGAAGATACGGGCGCAGGTTCCTTTTTTGATAGATTCTCAGCGATTGTACGAATGAGGATGCTGCCATCTACTGGTTTGCCTATAAGCCCGTTCATACCGGCTTTATGGCAGCGGGAAAGCACATCGCCTCCGCTATCGGCTGTTACGGCAAGGATGGGAAGTGAATTCCGCCATGGAAGTCCGGAAGTGCGGATAAGACGGGTTGCTTCAAAGCCGTCTATGCCGGGCATGTGCAGGTCCATGAGTACCATGTCATACTGTTTTCTGGTGGACATTTCCACCGCCAGTTTACCGTCGCTGGCGTCTTCGACTATTGCGCCGGTGTCTTCCAGAAAGGCGATAATGATATCGCGATTAATCTCTACATCATCCACCACGAGAATATGCCGTCCAGCCAGGGATGCGTTCTGGGAGTCGTCATTCCCGGTTTCGGTTTGGGAAGCGATGCTGTCCAAACCGACCTTAACCGTGCAAATAAACTGGGAACCCTTGCCCAGCTCTGTCTTTACCTCAAAGGAGCCATTCATCATTTCGACGATACGCTTTGAAATGGCAAGCCCCAGGCCGGTTCCGCCGTGAATGCGGCTGATGCTGTTGTCCATCTGTTCAAAGGCGACTCCGAGACGTTCTTTCATTTCAGGGGAAATGCCGATACCTGAATCCTTTACCTCAAAACGAAGGAAACAAGCATCTTCGGTGTTATCCAGTTTCGCCACGGAGAAATATATAAAGCCCTGTTCAGGAGTGAATTTTACCGCGTTTGAGAGTAATTGAAACAAAACTTGTCCCAGCCGGCGTTCATCTGCAATAATCATATCAGGGACAGCGCTTTCAATGTTGAAGGTAAACTGTTGTTTTTTTTCTGTGGCTTTAGCGGAAATATCAGCAATAATCCGTTTTAGTGTTTTTTGAAAATAGAATTTTTGTGGTGCAAGAGTGAAGTTACCCGTATCGATTTTTGCCATATCCAGAATATTATCAACAATGTCCAAAAGATGGCGTGATGATTCATCAATCTTTTCAAGACAATTCGTTCTCTGGTCGTGGTCATCCGCGATTTTGGCAATGGTTGCCATACCCATAATCGCGTTTAGGGGTGTACGCATTTCATGGCTCATGCGGCTGAGGAAATGGCTTTTTGCTTTGTTGTAATATTCAGCCTGTATTAAGGCTTGCTCGGCCTGTTCTTTGGCTGTTACGAGTTCCTGCTGCATTTGTTTCAGTTCAGTATAATCCTGCGCGGTAATGCCGATGCCGGTTTCCCCATTGTGCAGAACCGCGGCAAAGGCCGAGAACGAAAAGAACCTGACTTCCCCGTCTTTCCGCGTTATCGGCATTTCAAAATTCATAGAAGCACCACTAGCACTGAAACGCTCGCGGGAGGAGCATTGAGATAAAAGACCGGGGAAATATTCTTCATTCAAGCGGCGAAAATCATCTGTATTGAATAAAAGGGCAAGCCCGCCGCTGTGGAAGAGTTCTTCTTTTGTATACCCTGAGCAGGTGCTTACCGCGGGATTCATGTACTCGATCTTTCCGTCCTCGCCTAGATAAATCATAAACTGGGGGGAACTTTCCACGATGGAGGTCATCCGTACAAGGTCATCCGCAATCATGTGCATAAGAGCGGCGCGCTTTATCTGCGTATTAACCCGCGCCCTGATCACTACCGGCTTAAAGGGCTTGGTAATATAATCATTTGCCCCCAGAGTAAAACATTTTTCCTCGTCCTCTGGATTGTTCAGTCCGGTGATGACTATTACTGGTATCTCTCTGGTCGCGGTGGATTCTTTTAGTTTGGCAAGTACCTCAAAACCATCCATATCCGGCATGAGGATATCGAGAAGGATTAAATCAGGCCTATTTTTCGCGATGAGCTGTAACGCATGGGTGCCGGATTTCGCCATATATACAGCGTATTCCAGCGATAAAATCTGGTTAAGTACCACTAAGTTCGCTTTCTCATCATCAACCACCAATATAGAATACATCCGTTATACCCCTATATAGCTTATTCACCGTCAGTGTCATACCGTTAAGATGAATTAGCAATCTTTTCCCTGATTTGATTGAGTAAGGCCCCGGCTTCCGCAAAATCGAGATCTTCAATCCGAGAGATCAGTTCTTCGTACTCTTTTCCCACTGGAGCCAGTATTTCCCGTATATCGTCCAGCAGATTCAGACTGCTGGAACTGCCAGAGTCAAGCAGGGGTTCCAGTTTTTTAATAAAGGCTAAGGCTCTGCTTATGTCAAGCTCACCCGCTTGATAATGGGATTTTCCCCTAGCTGTTCCGGGGGCAATGTATTCAAGCTCCACCATCACCGCGTTAAATTCTTTTTCCAGAGTGTCCCAGATACTTTGTGCGATGGGAATTTTGTTTTTAAGTTCCAGTGCTTTTTCTGCGGTCAGTGCGGCATTGCCGAGTGTTTTCGCGCCAATCAAATTTGCAGTGCTTTTAAGGGTATGGGCTATCCGGCGCGCTGATTGATAATCCTCTGCGTTCTGAGCCGTCATAATCTTTTGCAGATCCATGTTGTGGCTGAACTTAAAATCCGTTAAAAGCTGCTGATACAGTGTTTCACTGCCTACTGCATTGGCGATCCCTGCGTTACGGTCAATCAGAGATCTGTTGTTGTGTTCTCCATGTCCCGGACTATCCACCGCGGTTATGGTTATTTTCGCGGGTATTGGTTTCTGGGTTATTATTTCTGGAGGCAACCATTTGGCAAGCAGCCGGTTGAGTTCGCTGGCCTCAATAGGTTTGTACAGACAATCATTCATACCGCTTCCCAGAAAAAGCTCACCGGCACCTACTACGGCGTTTGCGGAAAGCGCGATAATGGGAACGGTCTTGAGCCATTCATCATCCGCTGCGCGGATCCGGGCGGTTGTTTCAATGCCATCCATTTCGGGCATCATGTGATCCATAAAGATAAGATGATAGTGATTGTTTTTTATTTTTTCCAGAGCTGCCATACCGCTTTCAGCGGTATCTGCCCTAATATTGTGTACCTCAAGATAGGCAAGCGCTACTTTAAGATTGATGGCGTTATCATCCACGACTAACACCTTTGCGCTGCCGTCGGTAACAAAAATGCTTGACGTTGCCGCCCGCTCCACCTTAGTAGGATCGCCTTCCGAGAGGGGCAGTAGAACAGTGAATACAGACCCTTTGCCGTATCTGCTTTTCACGTCGATATGGCCGTTCATCATATCGACAAAACTCTTCGTGATGGGCAGTCCCAGTCCCGTGCCACTAATACCCCGGTTTTGGGTAATATCAAGCTGCTCGTACCAGTTGAAGAGCTTTGAAGAATCCTCTTCCCGGATACCGATGCCTGAATCTTCCACATGGAAAGCCGTATACACCTGCTCGTTTTCAGTGATCCGTTTCACGCGGAAATCCACAAAACCTTCAGAGGTGTACTTGATAGCGTTGCTCAGGAGATTGGTGATTATCTGCCTGATTCGCACATCATCGCCGTACACAATCTGGGTTACGTCATTGTCAAAACTGCTGCGGAACTCCAAGCCCTTATTCTCTGCCATAAAACGGTTCAAGGAAACGATATTATCGTAGAGGTTCAGGAGGTCGAAATGAATTGGAGAGAGTTCCATTTTCTCACTCTCTATTTTGGAGAAGTCGAGGATGTCGTTGATAATCTGGAGGAGCGACTTGGACATGATCCGTAAATCGTGGAAGAATTCCTTTTGTCGTATATCCATATTGTCCATGCGTATCAGATCGCTCATGCCGATAATGGCATTCATGGGCGTCCGTATTTCATGACTCATGGAAGCGAGAAAGCGGCTTTTAGCGGTGTTCGC
This sequence comes from Treponema sp., assembly GCA_031279205.1. Lineage (GTDB taxonomy): Bacteria > Spirochaetota > Spirochaetia > Treponematales > Breznakiellaceae > JAIRMT01. The sequence continues at coordinate 17,888 of JAITIX010000057.1, forward strand.
GCTTTCGCTACGCTTGAGATCATTGATATTAAAGATTCCGCCTATCATAAGCTGTGGAATGTTATCTTCCCATTTGACAATCTGTCCGGAAGTAACAGTCCACAGGTACTCTCCATTTTTATGGCGTATCCGGAGTTCTGAGCGATAATGCTTTGATCTCCTGTAAATATAATCTGTAATATCCCGTAACACACGGCTACGATCATCTGGATGTACAATATCGAGCCATTTTGAAGGCGGATCACTTATAGCACAGTCATAAAATCCTACTTTAGTTATTTCCTTCGGAGAATAGCCAAACTCCCTCTCTAAATGATAGCTGAAAGTCAGTCTGTCATCCATGCTAGTCTCCCAGTAAGTGAATTTGTTTATGTCGGCCATAAGATCCAGGAGATTTCTTTTGAGGTGCAGTTCCTCTTCGGCCTGCAAAATCTTTTTTTCTTTTTCGTTTATGGTACGTAAGTCGCGGCAGTATACAATGATATGATAAGTATCTTTCCATGCAATGCGGATATGAATAGTTTCCGTAGGCAATTGTTCGCCACTGGCAGTTAGGTAGGTACATTCGTACTGGTAATATCCGGTATCGAGAGCTGTCCTTAAAGCCGCAAGTCCACGCACATGTGTTGCGACGCCATTGGACTGAAATTCGGGAATGAAACTGAGGGGGAAAGTCTTCAGGAATATCTTTTTATCCGTTACCCCGAACACCCGCAGCGCTTCCTTGTTGCAATCAAGGAGGTTCAGATTTGCGTCCCACATCGTACAGATGAGTGGCGAGGTATCCAGCATCTGACGCATACGCTCTTCGGCTTCGTGCTTTTCGTTCTGAGCAGCGATAGAATCGCGCAGGTCACGGGAATAGGCCGCCAGACGGTAATCGCCCTTCCAGGGAATCCGCCGAAGTATGGTCTCCACCGGCAAGTCCTCGCCTTGCGCGGTGCGGTACATCCAGTCAAAGCGCTGATAGCCGGTTTCAAAAGCCGCCTTGATGAGACGCTCTGCCTTTTTATACGTTTGCTCCCCGTCAGGCTGGAATTCAGGGTTCACATTAAAGAAGCCATTGATATAAGCGGCTTTATCTTCTAGCCCCAAGAGGGTAAGGGCTTCCTGATTGCAGTCAATCATAAAGCCATTTTCGTCCCAGAGTGAGCAGGCCAGCGGACTAGAGTTCAGCATAGCTAAGGTTCGTTCTTCCGCTTCACGGGCTTCTTTTTCCTTTTCATATATGCCGCGTAGATCGCGGATATAGGCGGCAATGCATGATATGCTGTTCCACTCAACCCTGACCAGCGTTACCTCCGCCGGCAATGCCTCGCCCGAAGCAGTCTGATATATCCAAGTGAAACAGTTGTATCCAGTTTTAAAGACCTCCTGAATACGCCGGTATTTTTCTGTGAGGCTGGGTAAGCCATCAGGCTGGTATTTCGGCATCCAGTCGTAATACTGTTTAAGAACATCCTCTTTAGACTCCACTTTAAAAAGCTGGAGCATCGCGACGTTACAATCAATGGCCTGGCCAATATCGTTTAGCAACACGCAGGCAAGGGGCATCGCGTCCAGCATGGTATGAACACGACTCTCGGCCAGACGCCTTCTTTCCTCATTGGCCTTGATTTCAGTGAGATCACGAACATACGCCGCGACACGTGAGCCGCCCTGCCCATCAACGCATACCAGAGTAATTTCTGCGGGAAAGGTCTTGCCTGATGCCGTGGTGTGTTCCCATTCAAAGTGCATACGGCCGCCATTTACCAGGACTATATTGATACGGTTCAGCGCCTCACTGCGGCTATGATTGCCATTGGGCTGATACTCAGGCATAAACCTGAAAAAAAAACCTTCTTTGAAATCATGCTTTGATTCAGCACCCAAAAGATTCAAGGCTTCCCAATTACAGTCATAAACATACCCGTCTTTGCTCATAAGGAAACAGGCAAGGGGCGTCGCGTCCAGCATGATTCGGGTGCGTTCATCTGACTCAGAGTTCTTTGTCTCGGTAACGTCATGGCACAAAGCCACTACACCGTCAAAGGCGCCGTCTTCGTCAAGGAGGCGGCTTGCCTCAATAGTAAAGGTTCTTGGTCCATCTAAACCGGGGAAATTCATAAGAGTCTCGGCTCTTACGCTGCTATTACCGTTTTCAAGATGCTCAAATAGCTTCAAGATAGGCCCAGCAAGCACTTCATTTTTTGTAAGCAGATGCAGTTCCAACAGACTTCGTCTGTTGATACACTCGAAATCATCAACTGCCATCAGTTTTAGAAACGTAGTGGAACAGTAAACAAGGCGGCTTTCCCGATCAAGGCGTATAAGAGCGCTCGGTATATTTTGAAGGAGCAAGTCCATCTGTTTGCCAAGCTTTACCGGCTTCATAATCTCATTCACTAATAATCTCCTACTCTAGCTATAGTAACGTGAGTTCGACGACAAAGATAGGCACCACGTGTCTGGCACTCACGTCTGACACCCTATTAGGTCGACCTAACTAAGCCTGATCGCTTGAGTGATCCAGTGCTGATCACTCTCACAGGTCTTTCCGGCATGCATCAAGTTCTTGTTGATTGCCAAGCACGAAATGTCCAGGCTCAAGTTCTGCCCACACCGGCGCGTCAACAGAATAGTCGTGGGCGCGCTCATCATAGACCAGTACCTGCTTGCGACGCTCGTGTTCTGGATCGGGAAGGGGGATGGCGGAGAGCAAGGAACGGGTGTAAGGATGAAGCGGGCGCGTGAAGAGGGTCTCGGCGCCAGCAAGCTCGACGATGCGCCCGTGGTGTATTGCCGCAACGCGGTCGCAGATAAAGCGCATAACCGAAAGGTCGTGGCTGATGAAAACGTAGGTAAGACCACGCTGCCTTTGCAGTTTACGCATGAGGTTCAAAACCTGGGCGCGTATTGATACGTCAAGGGCAGAGATTGGCTCGTCAGCTATGATGAGTTCAGGGCGCATGATCAGGGCGCGGGCAATACCAATGCGCTGGCGCTGCCCACCGGAAAACTCGTGAGGGAAGCGCGTGGCAAACTCAGGGCGCAGACCAACCTCCATCAGCGCCGCCGCAACCGCCCCGTCGCGCTCGGCAGCAGTGCCTTCGTCGCGGGACAAACCTTCGGCAACGATGTAGTTAACCTTTGCCCGCTCGTTCAGGCTCGACATGGGGTCCTGAAAGATCATCTGAATCCTGCGGGTCAGCGCCTTTTTCTGTTTTGACGGCAGAGAACCTGATATGCACTCGCCATTAAACACAATCTCCCCGGCTGAAATTGGGTTAATCCTGATGATCGCCCGCCCTATTGTGGTTTTGCCAGAGCCAGATTCGCCAACTATGCCGAAGGTTTCACCTCTGTACACATCAAACGACACGTTATTCACCGCGTTAAAGCGTTTTTTACCATGCCCGAAGCAGACTGATACCTGTTTGAGGCTGAGAAACGGCGTGTTCATACGGTGCGCTCCATGTGTGCGCGCCGTATCACTGGCGGCGGGGCAACTGCGGGGGCGCGTGGATCGAGTAACCATGTCCGCGCGAAATGCGTGTCGCTCACCTTAAAAAGTGGAGGGCGTTTCACAAAGTCGATCTTGAGCGCCGCAGGGTTACGGGGCGCGAATGCGTCGCCGTGTATGGTCTGGAAAAGATTGGGCGGCGTACCGCGAATGGAGTAGAGGTCTTCGCCCTTGACGCCATTCGTCGGCATGCTGGAGAGCAGCGCCCATGTGTAGGGATGACGCGGATCGTAAAAAATGTCTTCGGCAGTGCCGATTTCAATGAAATCGCCCGCGTACATCACCACAATCCGGTCCGCAACATTGGCAACTACTCCGAGGTCGTGGGTGATGTAGATCGTGGTCAACCGGTGCTTTGTTTTCATACTTTTGATGAGCGTGAGTATCTGCGCCTCAATGGTTACATCAAGGGCGGTGGTTGGCTCGTCGCAGATGAGGATGTTCGGGCGGCAGGCAAGGGCAATAGCGATGACCACGCGCTGCCTCATGCCGCCAGAAAACTCGTGCGGGAACTGGTGAAAACGACGCTGCGGCTCTGTGATGCCAACGTCGCTAAGGTAGCCAAAGGCGGCTGACTTTGCCGCCTTGCCGCGTATGCGCTGGTTAATCTCAATCGCCTCGACGATCTGAGCGCCAATGGTCTTGAGCGGATTCAGACTCGTCATGGGGTCTTGCATGACCATTGCGATTTCACCGCCCCGATACGCCTGCCAATCGCGGTCAGTCTTGAGTTGGGCAAGGTCCCGCGCCGGCGCGGTAGGGCGAACTGTGTCGCCTGGATCGTAATAGATCGAGCCGCTGTTAAGCGCACCATTGGCGTCGAGCAGACCCATCAGGCTCTTGCAGAAGACGCTCTTGCCGGAGCCGGATTCGCCAACAATGGCGAGACTTTCACCCCGATACACATCGAGCGATACGTCCCGTATCACCCGCAGACGCTGCCCGCGCAGGTTAAAGCTGATGTCAAGGTTTTTTACCGAGAGTATCGTGTTTGATTCAGTCATATCCCCTCACACCACATGGTTACGCGGATCCGAAGCGTCGGCAAAGGCATTGCCAACGATATAAAACGAGATAGTAACAATGGATAGCACTATCGTGGGGAAGATAAGCTGGTAACGCAGGGTCGGTTCCAGCAGCTTGTCGATGCCGGAATTGATCAGGTTACCGAGCGACGGCGTTGCAAGCGGCAAGCCCAGACCAATGTACGAGACAAAAACCTCGTTACCAATTGCCGCTGGGATCGCCATTGCCATACGCATGGTAATTACCGAAACAAGGTAGGGCAGCAGGTTCTTGATGATGATCCGCCCAAGGGGTGTGCCTAAGCAGCGCGACGCGAGGTTGTAGTCGCGGTCGCGGATGATCATCACCATGTTGCGGACAAAACGCGCGGTGGATAACCAACTGGTAACGCACATGGCGAGTATCATAGTACCAATGCCGGGACGCAGAATATAGGAAACGAGGATGAGTACCAGAGTCTGCGGCACATTGTCAACGATGTTGTACAGTTCGGTGAAGAGCAGGTCGAGTTTTCGCGCATAGCCCCAGAGTACACCGATGATAACGCCGAGCAGGGCGTCGACACAGGCAACGGAAAGCCCTATGAAGAGGCTGGTACGTGTGCCATGCCAGGTGAGCGCCCAGAGGTCTTGGCCGATGGAGTTTGTGCCAAACCGGAAACGCTCGTCGGGCTGATGATTGCGTATCTGAATGCCGGTCTCAGGATCGTTGTGAATCGTGGTAGAAGGCTCGCGACTCGACACTGCCTGAATCAGGGTGAAGAGCAGGACGAAGATGATCACCGCGAAGAAGAAACACGCCACGCGGTTCTTGAAAAAGATTCGCAGGGTGCTTTTCCAATACGAGTAGCCGCTGACCGCGGTGTACTCTGCGGCGGCCTCGTCCTGTTCGGCAAACGTGAACAGCTCAGTCTCACTGAGGCTACCGTACTCTCGCGCCAGTGTCTCGCTGATGTTTTCTTCAATCACGCGCTGTTTGCTTTTGTATAGAGCCATTATACCGTATCCTTTTTCGCCAGACTGATGCGCGGGTCAAGCGCTGCCATGAGCGTATCACCGACCAGGAGTCCTGCGATGCTGATTGCCGAATAGAGCAGTACCAGCGCCTGCACCAGCGTATTGTCCTGCATCTTTATTACCTGCACGAGCAACCCGCCCATACCCGGAATCGAATAGAGACTTTCCACATAGAGGGAGCCGACAAGCGTAAGCAGTATTGAGGTAGGAATGTACTGCACTATCGGCACGATAGCGTTTCTGAAAATGTGCCGAGCGAAAATGCTTGCCGACGGCAGCCCTTTGGCGCGAGCAAGCGTGATATAATCCTTAGTACTTTCGTCAACCATGTAGCGCCGAAGCCAGAGTGTGTAATACGCCGTGCCGCCGAGAGACAGGGAGAACACCGGCAGTATCCAGGTGAGCCAGTTATTTTCGCGGAACAGCGTTGGGATATGCAGTGGTGGACCGAGCCATTCGGTGCCATAGATCATCACGAAGAGGTGGTAGATAGCGGCTGGAATCGCCTGCACCAGCACGACAAACACGGTTCCCAGCTTATCCCAGACCCCAATCCGGCTTTTCGCGCTATGCGCCATGAGTATACCCAGGGGAACTCCCACCAGCAGCGACACCAGCATTGCCAGCAGCCCCATTTTTATTGACAGCGATGCTTTTTCCGCAATGATTTTCGTAACCGGATAGTTCACGCGGTACTTCATGGACAGGCCAAAGTCGCCCTTAATGATGTTTTTATAGAACATCCAGAGCTGAATGGGCAGAGGTTTATCGAGATTCTGCCGGGACAGCTCCACCTTAATCTGGGTCTCAGACATCTTCTCGTAGTTAGAGAAGTAACCTTCAATGGGCATGAGCCGGAGCAGGGAAAAGACAATAGTGATGATGAAGAACAAGGTGAGAAAAGACCGAAACGCTCGTTTAAGGATATAAAAAACCATCTTTCCTCCTACTTTTATGTACGAATGGATTCGATTGAAGCCTATTTTGAAATGAACTAGGCATGGTGTCAATGGGTCAGTGTCCGTTTAGCTCCCATCCACCCCGCGCTATCTGTGTTAATGATACGGGCAGTTCGCCATATAATGCGATGATCTCTTTTAGATTTACAAGTGCGTCATCTATTGGGTAGAATGGGATATCAAGACCATGGAGGGTATATATGGGAATAGGAGGAGCGCAGGCACGCCAGCCGCAGAAGGGGCTGACGTTTGAGGATGTCTGGGCAATGTTTCAGGAGACGGACAGGCAGTTTCAGGAGACGGACAAGAAGTTTCAGGAAAGCCGGGTGGAACATGACCGGATAATTGAGGAAATGAAGAAGGCGATCAAGGAAATGTCTGCACATGTTGACCAGGTAACGCAAAATGTTGACAGAATGTCTGTGCGGGTTGACCGGGTGTCTAACAATGTCGGCGGCCTTAACCGGTCTATTGGTGAGCTGATAGAAACCTTGATTGCCGCGAATCTTTGGGAAAAGTTCGCCGCGTATCCGTACCGGTTAAAAAGAGCCTATCAACGGGTTCCCATTTATGACGAACAGAATAAGCTGAGAACGGACATAGATATTCTGCTTTCTGATACAGAATGGTGTATGGCGGTTGAAGTAAAACGGGAAGCGGATGATAAAGACGTAGACCACCATCTCAAGCGCATGAAGCTGATACGCCAATATCCGCCGCTCGAAGTAGCGGGTAAAAGGTTGCTGGGGGCGATTGCGGGTGGAGTAGTGCTGCCCGGTACAGTTGAGTATGCCCATAAAGCGGGTCTGTTTGTGCTTGCGCTCACTGGAGAATCGGTTGCTTTGTTCGATACGCCGCCGGGTTTTGCTGCCCAGGAGTGGTAGGCCATGAAGCATGGGTGCGCGCCTCCAGCCACGGGCTGTACTTTGTGATCTTTCGCTAACTGGATCGCCGCTTAAAGGCAGGGGGTTACGGCGCTCTCTGGTAATAGAGTATCCATCCATTTAGCAGTAGGGTCAGTTCGTTCAGTACCTATTCCCTGTTTCCGCTTCGTTTCCGGTGGCTGAGGGCTTTCAGCCACCTTTTTGTTGCGAGCCACCGGTCTGAAGTGTAGTTTCATGGGTCAACCTACCCCAACGTTTCTATCGCCAAGCCCAACGTTTCTATCATCCTACCCAAACGTTTCTATCGCCAAGCCCAACGCTGGGGTTGGAGGAGCAGCGATAAGAGATAGCTTGGGAATAGT
>JAITIX010000019.1 GCA_031279205.1 Treponema sp.
AACGTTTCTATCGCCAAGCCCAACGTTTCTATCAACCTACCCCAACGTTTCTATCGCCAAGCCCAACGTTTCTATCGCCAAGCCCAACGTTTCTATCAACCTACCCAAACGTTTCTATCAGCCTACCCCAACGTTTCTATCGCCAAGCCCAACGTTTCTATCAACCTACCCCAACGTTTCTATCAGCCTACCCCAACGTTTCTATCGCCAAGCCCAACGTTTCTATCAGCCTACCCCAACGTTTCTATCGCCAAGCCCAACGTTTCTATCAACCTACCCAAACGTTTCTATCAGCCAAGCCCAACGTTTCTATCAACCTACCCAAACGTTTCTATCGCCAAGCCAACGTCAGGGACGGTGTCTGTGTGGCGGGACAGTGCCAGATACCATCTGCGTTCATCGGCGTCTTCATCTGCACCATCATCGGTTGACGCACATGGGCGCCAGACACCCCCGCAGACAGCAACGAGGGTTCGCGCCGAATTCGAATGGGCAGATAACCCGCTTGACCCGCAACTTCGCAACAGCCACATAGATAAGCATTAAGCCAAATCGCGTTGATACAAGACCATTGGGGAAACCAGGGAGAGTCAGGCTTTTCAAAACGATAAATTGCGGAATAATATTTAGGAAACCAGGTATCATCAGCGTCAGCAGTATATCTTAAAAATTATTTCGCGTCCGGGGAATCTTATGCGCGCAAAACCATAGGCGGATAAGGCGGAAATCATCACCGCAAAAAAGACCGTATCAAAAGTATTAATCACGCTGTTTTTGATCGCCGTGAAAAACTCAGGACGGTTTATGATATATATATGCAGAGAAATCCAGTCGCGGAGGATTGGGAAGCACATAGCTGAACTCTTCAAAAGTGTTGGTGATCATAAAAATAAACGGAATGGAAGATACCAGTAACGCGGCAAGTAACAACAACCAGAGAATTGTTTGGGTAACAATATCAGATGTTTTTTTGTTTTCATGAATTAATCTCCTGTTTTATCGTCAAGACGCAAGAGCCGATTCATACACACGGTTATCAGGACGATAATGAGTGCTGATAAAAGCCCTATCGTGGAGGCTGATCCGAACTCAAACTGATTAAACGCCTGATCATACCACTCGTCGCGGTTTCAGACACCGCGCATGATTCTCACACTATCACCGATGGTGAGGCTGACGCCGAGGCGACAGATGCGCTGTTCCAGCGGCTCCTGACGGATCAGGCGCAGTAACATGGCGACAGCGTGGGCTGCCTTCTCCGGCACGACCTGGCGTACAGTGGTCAGGCGTGGGCGGCTTTTCGCGGCAAAGATGTTGTCGTCAAAGCCACAGATCGAGATGTCCGTCGGAACCCGTATGCCCAAGTCGTAGAGGGTAACCATGGCGTCCACCGCCAGAAAATCAGAGGAAAAGACAAGGGCGCTGTACTGGCGCATAATGCCGGCGGCAAAAGAGCGCAGAAAACCGTGGCGCTCGTCCATACGGTGGCTGATTGGAAAATAATCGCTGTCAGCCACTGGCAGGCCGTTGTCGCGGAGCGCGTCCTGATAACCAGCAAGACGCTCCCCGTCAAGACCTGATGGCGGTCTCCCGTTATTGGCAAGAAAAGCCACGCGCCGGTGCCCCTGCCGAATCAGGTACTCGGTTATAAGGTAGCCGCCGCGCCGGTCATCCAGACCAACATTGGTATATGGTAAGCCATCGTCGTTGAAGTAGGAGTCGATGAACACCAACGGTATGGGGCTGCGGCGCATGAAACAGGCGCAGTCGGCGGTGGGACAGCCCAGCACGATCAGTCCCTCCACCAGCCACGATTTCGCCATAGCGATGCTTTCATCGATGTCTCCTGATGTATAGAGCATCATCACATAGCCGTGTGAGCGTATTTCCCGTTCCAGTGCGCCGATGATTTCGCCAAAGAAGGGGTCTTGCGCCACATTCTGCTCTTCCCGAATCGACCATGTGATGATGACGCCAATGAGTCGTGAATCATGCTTTTTGAGCAGACGCCCGCCCATGTTTGTTACATAGTTTGTGTCTGCGATAATCTTCCGCACTCGGTCAAGCGTCGCATCGTTGACCTTGTGGGTACGTCCGTGCAATACGTTCATCACGGTAGATGGACTCACCCCGGCCATCTTTGCAAGCTGTTTTATCGTAATCATGTGGATAGTTTCACTATGAATAATGTTATTTATCGTGTCAAGCGCATCAATGGCGCGCGTACGCGGACTCAGCACTCAGCCCGTCCGTTACAACATATTCCCGCGTACAGCCGAAACATCCGGCAGGCTTTCCGTCTGCCGATTTGTGGAAAACGCCGCTAAGCTGTACCAGACCAAGTTCCCAGCCCGTATAGTTTTCCGCAGCCTCAAGCGCAAGAGCCGGGTCGCCGGAAACTTCGTTGGGCGGAAGAAGCAGCGCGGGGCAGTCTGGCACGAGGCTGAGTCTTCACCCCGCACAGGTTAGACTTCGTCAGAGGCGGATTAGAATTCAGTCTACGTGGAGTCTGCCAGCGAAATTATGTCAATACAGGTTATGCTGAGATAAGCGCAATTTACGCGGTGGAAAACCTAGGAGCAATAAGCATGCCAGAATCTTTATGCTGGAGCAAAAGCTCTAAATACACTAAACATTTCTCAGAAGAGGTAAATCTATGAAATTCAAAGATCTATCAATGGGTAAGAAAATCGGTCTTATCGCCGGCATTGTAGTGGTGGTCATTCTTGGCATAACCGCCATTTATGGGTTTGTCATCACCCGGTCTGGGTACTGGCTGCTTTCCCGCCTGCAGTCCGATACGCCAGAGCAGAAATTAGCCTATTCCTCAGCGAGCGATACGGTGCGTACCATTGCCGAAGAAGGTATAGTATTACTGCGAAATGAGGGATCTCTGTTGCCCATTGAAACCAGAGCAGATGCGAAGACAAAGATAAACCTATTCGGCATCCGTTCCATACAACTGGTATACAACGGCGGCGGCTCGGCAGCTTCCGATGTAACCAAATGCGTTAAACTGGAGACAGCCCTTGAGGGGGGCGATTATGAGTTGAACAAGGATTTGCTTAACTTGTACTACAATTTTTATAAAACGGGATCCATAACTATCAATCCTACTTCGATCCCGCCCAACGGAAGTGCGTCGGAGTTTATCGATAAGCCTGACAATATCGTTATCCCCGAAGTTCCGGGTTCAGCCTACGCTGATACTTCCTTATACAATGACGGAAAAACCATCATCGATCACGCCCTGTCTTTTTCCGACATTGCCTTGGTGGTGCTGGGACGGGGCGGCGGCGAGGGCTTCGACCTTACCGGACCCGAGTTGCGGATAAACGCCGAAGAGTCCGCGCTCATGGACGCGGTATGCAGTGCTTTTTCCAAGGTGGTTCTTGTTATCAACTCCGCCAATACCCTGGAGCTTGATTTCCTTGCTCGGTATCCGGCGATCAAAAGCATCCTCTGGATTGGCTATCCAGGTGAATCGGGAACGGAAGGGCTGGCAAAGGTTCTCAGCGGCGCGGTGAATCCTTCGGGACGTCTTGCGGACACCTGGGTTGCAGACAACTTCAGCGCCCCCGCGGCGAATAACTTCAAGGAACGCCGGAACGACGATACCTGGACAACAGGCAGTTTTCATTATGTAAACGCACCCGCGCCGACTAATACCACAGTGTTGGCTCCATCAACCATACAGGGATTTTTTAACCATTATGCGGAGGGCGTCTATGTGGGATATAGATACTATGAAACCAGAGCTGCTGTGGATCCGTCCTACAACTACCGGGAAGTGGTATTTCCCTTTGGCCATGGGTTGAGTTACACCACTTTTGAAGAAAAGATAATGGCTATGCAGGTAAACGACGGGGTTGTCACCCTACGGGTATCGGTGGAAAACACTGGTGCGCGTCCAGGAAAAAATGTGCTGGAAGTGTACTATAACCCGCCCTATACGGGAAACATCGAAAAAGCCGCGGTGAATCTTGTGGCCTTCAAAAAAACCAACCTCATAGCCCCAAACGCCGTGGAATACTATTCCATCAGTTTTAATGTGGAGGATATGGCCTCCTACGATTACCGGAACAACCGATGCTGGGTTCTGGAAAAGGGCGATTATGAAATCATGTTGATGAAGGACGCCCATACCAGAATTGCTTCCGAGACATGGACGCTGGGACAGGACATAGTCTACAAAGACGGGCGAGACGGCAAACGCGCTTCCGACCACGGCGCCGCAGTCAATCGCCTGGACGACGCATTGGGAATAGACGACTATTTGACCCGAAGCTGGGATGCCAGCAGCAGAGCTTTTACCGGTCCCCAACAAGCGGATTTTACCGCCGGAACTTCGGTGTTGTCCGCTCTTGCCGATTGGGAAGCCCCTACCGATGCGGAACTGGGACTTTCTGGCGAACCAGCCCCGCACAGTCAAACACTGGCAAGCCCAATACGGCTTGCCGATATGGTGGAGGTTCCTTATGACGACCCTACATGGAACGCCTTCGTTTCCCAGCTCACCCTCAAGGAAATGTCCGACCTCGCAGGCAACGGCGCATGGCAGATCAACGGCATTGAACGACTCGGAATTCCCCGCTCCCTCACCCCAGACGGTTCCACAGGCATATTCGCCACCACCTATTCAGGCGCAGTCATGGGCGCCAGCGGCGCGGGAGTAACCTACCCGACCCCGGTGGTAATCGCCTCCACATGGAATGAGGATGTGGCGCGGCTTATGGGGATCAGCGTTGGCAGCGAAGGACAAGCCTACGGCTACAACGGCTGGTACGCACCTTCCATGAATATCCATCGCACCCCCTTTAACGCGCGGAATTTTGAATACTACAGCGAAGACGGTCTACTCTCAGGGAAAATCGCCGCTTCAGTAGTGGCAGGAGCCAGGGAAAAGGGGATGATCACCTTTATCAAGCACTTTGCAATGAACGAACGGGAGGAAAACTGCCGGGATAAGCTGTTTACCTGGGCAACCGAACAGGCAATTCGGGAAATATACCTAAAACCCTTTGAACTGGCGATAAAAGAAGGTGGCGCTCTAGGCATTATGTCGGCTTTTAATTATATCGGCCACACATGGGTTGGGGGACACGAGGGAATTCTTACCGGCATTGTACGGAATGAGTGGGGTTTCCCCGGAGTCATTATCACCGACGCCGCAATTCACGGACACATGATCCCCTTGCAATGGCTTGCCACCGGAGGCGATCTGTCTCTTGATGTGGGCGGCGCGTGGACCGGAGGAACCGGCGGACACGGATCACAGCTTCTCAAAGCAGCCGAAGACCCGGCAACCCGCATTTGGGCAACTAAGGCTTTGCTGCGGACCAGCAAAGACATTCTGTATGCGGTTTCCCGTTCATGGAAAAACGCAGGCAGCTAATTAACGTGAGTTCAACGTGAAGAAAGAAGTCCACAACGCCGTTACAAGTGTAGCGAGACAATCCAGCGCAGTGCCTACTTGCCTGGATTGCCTCGTCAACTCTCCCAGAGGACTCAAGAGACTCTCAGAGACACCGGCTCTCACTAAGCAGTGGCGACTCGACAGCTTCCTAAATTTGCATTTATCCTTTCTAAGGACAACAGTACGAGGAACTATCAAAAGATACTTAACTAAAGGAGAAGAAAGATGAAGAAGAAAATGAGCAACAAAAAGTTCTTGACCCTGTGGATCGTGGTATTGGGGCTGGTCGTTATCCTAGCGGCAGGGATAACAATAACGAGCAGGGTTTTCCACGCCACCATTACCATGTACTTCGGCGGACAAAAATACCGGATCATAGGGGAAACGGGTAATGTCGATACGGAGTATTACAAAAAAGCCCACGCAAGCCCTGACGCAGCCGCAACAGCGGCCAGGGAACTGACGGTAACTATCGAAGAGGAGGGGATCGTGCTGCTCAAAAATGACGCCGCACAGATACTGCCCCTGCCAGCAGGTTCCCGGATAAGCGTGTTCGGGAGAACGTCGGTAGACATCGTATACGGCGGTTCCGGTTCGGGGAATGTGGATGTATCCACCGCAGCCACCCTAGAAAGCAGTCTTACCAATGCCGGTTTCCAGGTGAACCCCGCGCTTCCAGACTTTTATCGGGAACGCTCGGAATTGCAGGGACCACAGATCGGCACAGGTTCCGTCTTTTTCGGAGGAGCGCCCATCTACCTCCAGCCCTACCGACACGCCGCCATCCAGATGGATTTACCTGAAGTCAGTACCTACCACATTGCAGAGGTGGCCGTCTCGGAATATACCCCACAAGTACAGCAGAGCTACGCCGATTACCATGACGCGGCACTCGTCATCTTTGGTCGAGGCGGCGGAGAAGGCGGCGACCTGAGCAGGGACATACAGGCAGATATGAGTCATTACAGCGCCGCCACGCAGACCGCTCTGGAACAACTGGGTCTGCGGCCAGGTCAACACCAGCTCGAACTGAGCCAGAACGAGATAGACCTCCTCGCCCATGTGCGCGAGCAGAACTTCAACAAGGTTATCGTCCTCATCAATTCCAGCGAAGCCATGGAGCTGGGCTTTATCAACGAAGACTGGATCAACGCAGCACTCTGGATAGGCAGCCCCGGCGAGGGATTGAACGCAGTGGGCAAAGTCATCGCCGGGGAAGTGAACCCCTCTGGCAGACTCGTAGACACCTATCCCTACCGTATGCGGGAAGACCCAACCTTCGTCAACTTCGGGAACTTTGCCTACGAAAACACGCCGGGAACCTACTTCGTGGAATACGAAGAAGGCATCTACGTGGGCTACCGTTACTGGGAAACCCGCTACGTCAACGACGAAGCCGGATACCGCCAAGCAGTGCAGTTCCCCTTTGGCTACGGCCTTTCCTACACCGCCTTTGACTGGGAACTGCTGCGGAGCAATCCCGATTCAGGACTAAGCCTTTCAGAAGACGGAACCATCAGCGTGGAAGTTCGGGTGCGGAACACCGGAAACCGTCCGGGAAAGGATGTGGTGCAGTTATACGCCACTGCCCCGTATACGCCAGGAGGCATCGAAAAAGCCCATGTGATACTGCTCGCCTTTGAAAAAACCAGCCTCCTCCAGCCAGGAGGCGAGGAAATCATTACCCTTCAGGCGCCGGTTTACTCCCTGGCATCCTACGACTACAACGACGCAAACCAGAACAACTTCCAGGGCTACGAGGCGGAAACCGGGACATACCTAATCTCGGTAAGAAAAAACGCCCACGATCCGGGAATAGACACGCCCTTGGAATACCGCATCGATTCAGCCATCCAGTTTGAAACCGATCCAGTAACAGAAGTGCAGGTAACCAACCGATTCGACGACGTATCGAACCATATCAAAGTCTACCTGTCCCGGAACAACTGGGAAGGTACCTGGCCCAGGGCGCCCTCAGCGGATGACCGGATCGCCGGGGCAGAGGTTCTGGACGGGGCGAAACCTTATGTTCCATCGGAACACAACAATCCAGCGGATACAGCGCCAGTGTTCAACGCCCAAAACAACATATCCCTGATCAACCTAAAAGGCTTGCCCTATGACGATCCCCTCTGGGACCTACTGCTGGATCAGTTGGACATTAATGAATTCGTGGAACTCTTCAAGACCGGCGCGTACAACACGGCGATAATGCCCAGTGTCGCCAAGCCAGTAACCAGAGACCTTGATGGTCCTGCGGGACTTTCGGCTTACGTCGGCAACACCTCAGCCACGGCTTATCCCAGCGCGTGTGTTATCGCCGCTACATGGAGCAAGGACATAGCCCGGAAAATGGGCGAGGCATTAGGCGAAGAGGCGCTCCATGCGGAGGTTCAAGGCTGGTATGCCCCGGCTATGAACACCCATCGTTCTCCCTTTGCCGGAAGGAACTTTGAGTATTACAGCGAAGACGGAGTGCTGGGCGGTGAAATCGCGGCTCAGGCTGTGGCGGGCGCTAATTCTAAGGGAATAGTTACCTACATTAAGCACTTTGCCCTGAACGATCAGGAAACAAACCGAGTCCGGGACAACGGGATGATGACCTGGGCGAATGAGCAGGCAATACGGGAACTCTACCTGCGTCCCTTTGAAATCGCTGTGAAAAAGGGCGGCTCCACCGGAGTAATGTCTTCTTTCAACCGCATCGGCGTTACCTGGGCTGGGGGCAATCGCAGCCTGCTTACAGAAGTGCTGCGAGATGAATGGGGGTTCCGGGGATCGGTTATCACAGACTTCAACCTCTATCCCTATATGTCCCCCGACGAAGCCCTGCGGAATGGCGGCGACTTCATGCTCACCATGTATATGCCGCCGGTATACGACAAGACTCCGGCTGATCTGGAAAGCCCCACGGCAAAACAGGCCATACGAAACGCCGCACACAATATCCTCTATGCCACAGTCAATTCCAACGCCATGAACGGCGTCGCGCCAGGGGTTGTCTTTAAGGCAATTTCCCCGCTTTGGTGGACACTGCTTCTTGTTGCGGACGGCGCTATCGCGTTGCTCATAGCCATAGCTCTGGTGTTTATTATCAAGCGAGTGCGGACTTACCGGGCAGTCTGATGGCGGTAAGCGGGAATGGCGGAGGGTATATTTTATGGAGGAAATAATGAGTTATCATGAACCTGTCATGAAAATAATCCTTGAGGAAAAAGCATCCCTCTTTTCTGGCTGGTCTCAAAGAGAAACCAGGGAAAAGCTATCCACGCCTCCGCTAAAGCCCGAATGGGTTTTGAGAAACCTGTATCATAGAGGTTTATTTATGCGGCTCGCCGCCGGCGCGGAGTCGCTCGCTTTCGGCGCGGAGACATTCGCCGCCGGCGCGGAGTCGCTTACCGCCGGCGCGGAGAGTCTCGCTTTCGGCGCGGAGTCGCTCGCTTTCGGCGCGGAGAGTCTCGCTTTCGGCGCGGAGACATTCGCTTTCGGCGCGGAGTCGCTTACCGCCGGCGCGGAGTTGTTCGCCGCCGGCGCGGAGTCGCTCGCTTTCGGCGCGGAGTCGCTTACCGCCGGCGCGGAGTTGTTCCCCGCTGGCGGTGAATTGAGGTTTATTCTAGTTGAGTTATTTTATTTCAGGAGGCAAATTTTATGAAACGTATTTTCCAACAGACCTTTTCCCCCTTATCCGTTCTGCTTTTGGCAGGGGTGTTCACCATGACTGGCTGCCTTAGCAGTACAGGTGGCAAGGGCGATGGCGCCTATTTAGGCAAGGTCTCTTACGAACTGGTGGTGGAAGGCTTCGAGTGGGGGCCGTCGGTAAGCAAATTGATCCTCACGGCTGGGGATGATTTTCAGCTTGACGGAGCTGGCACGGATACCTTTGTGGTAACAGTAACGCTGCCCGGCAATGAAGGCGATTCCGTAACATACGTACGCGGGATCACGGATATGTATCTATGCGGTCCGGATGGAACAAAGCTCTCCTCTGGTTCGTCAAGGCATATTGCCTTGGAGCTGGCCGTGGGATATGGGATCACCATGAGCATCCCCGGATTTGGGAATATCGGCGCCGCAATCGACGGGTCATCACCGTTTTCCTATAACGCGGAGACTGGCTTTAATTCGTGGGCGGATTTGGCGGTCTACACGGTTGAACTGGCGGAAGGCAAAACTATCAGGCTTGGCAATGTCCGTTATGACGCCTTAAACGTGGCGGCAGCTTCGTATACCGGCAGGCTTATACCCGAAACAACGCGGTTCACGAAAGGCGTGAGTGTTTCTGATTCTATCACGCTGCAAACGGCTGCCTACGAGCCGGATGCCCTGAGAAATGACAGCGGGAAAAACGCGCTGATCATCTGGTTGCACGGGGCTGGAGAAGGCGGAACAGACCCGGATATTGTGCTTTTGGGCAACGATGTAACGGAACTCAGCAAGGAGCCGATTCAGGGGTATTTTAAGACGGACGGCCTTGCAGGTGCGTATGTTCTTGCGGTGCAGGCGCCAACCATGTGGATGGACAGCGGCAGCGGTCAGCATCAGGGTGATCAGGATTCGATGTATACCGGGGTCTTGAAGCAGTCCATAGACCGGTATGTTGCGGGAAATAGTGATGTGGATACAGACCGAATCTATATTGGCGGCTGTTCAAACGGCGGGTATATGACGGTTAATATGCTGATCAACTATCCGGACTTTTTCGCGGCGGCCTATCCCATTTGTGAGGCGTATATGGATTCATTTATTGATGATGTGAAACTGGACGCATTAAAGGGCATTCCCATCTGGTTTACGGCATCGGCGGACGACTTGGTTGTTGCCCCTCCTGCGTACGTTGCTCGTACCTATGCACGCCTCCTGCGTGTGGGCGCGGAGAATGTACATTTCAGCTATTTTGAAAATGTAACGGGTCAGGATCAGCCTGGGGTTGTCTATATGGGGCATTGGTCATGGATTTACACGCTGCAAGATCGTTGTGTTCTTGATCAGAATGCTGATGCTGTCAGGGCGGCGGCGAGTTTGGATGCGGCGGCCGCGCTGGTAAGCGCGCCGAGTACGGAGCTGGTTCAGGTGAATGGGGCGAATGTAACGCTCTGGGGCTGGCTGGCAGCCCAGAGGAAAATCCGCTAAGGTTTGTCCGCTGGGAAAGAAGAAACTGGGCGGTAAAGGTAACCGCCCTTTTGTAATATCGTGGTTTAGTGATTTAAGGTCTCAAGGATGCTGGTATGATCGGTGTAATATCCATGGTTCAGGGCGCGGGGGATTGCTTTGAAGGGCAGTGTCCTGTGGCTGAGCTTTTGCCACTTTTTAACATGAGGCATCGTGAAGGTTTTGGCGTTCATGTTTGGTCTAACGTAAGCGGCGATACTACTGCTTCTTAATAGGAGTTATCAAAAAATGTTCAAAGGTATATGGATTCGTTTTAAGGGAAGACACCCTACTGTGGCGCAGTTTCTGGTTTTTTTTATTCTGTCCAATGGGATAACGGTTCTTCAACTGATTTTGATGCCTGCGCTGCGTGTGGCGTTTACTGGTTCGCCTCTTGAGGCGATATCGTTTCAGGTATTCCCTGTAGGTTCAAATCTGGATGGTTCCCGGTATTACATTTTTAATTACGCGCCTGGGCCTGTAGCCCCGGATGGTTCTTGCGGAGGGCTTGCGTATTTTCTGGCGGTTCAAATTACCCTGGCGATAGCGCAGATTATCAATTTCTTTGCCCAGCGCAGCATCACCTTTAAGTCAAATGGCTCTATCATTAGCGCGGCGTTTTGGTATTTTATTGCCTATGTTGTCATCACTCTGACTGCTGCTGCCTTGCAGGGGCTTTATAAAGCGCCGTTGTATCGTTTCTTTATGGGCGCGGCGGGCAATGCTGGTGAGAAAGCGGCGGACATTGTAACTATGGTCATTAACTCTGCGATTTCTTTTTGGGTTTTTTTCCCGATATTCAAGGTCATTTTCAAAAACAAGCCCGAAGCGGCAGAGCGTGCGTAACATGATCCGTATAGCCGTGGTGGAGGATGAAGAGGTCTCGCGCAATACGCTGAAAGAGTATCTGGAGAGATACCAGCGCGACAAGGGGCTTCTGTTCGATATAAAGACCTTCACCGACGGCGATGGAATCACCGCTAATTACCGGCCGCTGTACGACATCATTCTGCTTGATGTTAAGATGCCTTTGGTGGACGGCATAAGCGCTGCTGAAATGATACGGGAGGTCGATCCCGAAGTAGTGCTGCTTTTTATTACCAATCTGCCCCAATACGCCATAAAAGGGTATGCGGTGGAGGCCTTGGATTATGTGTTAAAACCGGTCTCGTATTTTGCCTTTTCGCAGAAACTGGAACGGGCAATCTCGCGGATAAAGAAAAAGTCTAAACATTTTCTTGCTATTCCGGTAAAGGGTGGCATACAAAAACTAGACATTGCAGATATTTTCTATATTGAAAGCTGGGGGCACATCCTGTTTGTACACACAAAGCAGGGAGAATACAAAACATCGGGAAGAATGAAAGATATTGAGAAACAGCTTGCGCCGGTCAATTTTTATCGGGGAAACTACAGTTACATCATCAACCTTGAACACGTGAACGGTGTGGTGGACGGCTGTGCGCTGGTAAACGGGAAGAAACTTCTCTTAAGCCGCTCAAGAAGAAACGGTTTTCTTGAGGCATTGACGAATTACATAGGAGGCGGGGCGAAATGAACGCTGAAGCCATACCTGATATTCCCCGCCTCTACACTGCCCTGGCTGAATGGGCAGCCTGTCTCGTGTACATTGCGGACAACAAAAAGCGTGTTCATAATACGCGTCTCATCCTTGCGCTAGTCATTGCGCTTGCGGTTCAGATTATCTGGCACAGCATTGCGGGAAGGCTGCCTGTCGTATTCTGGATTCCGGGAATGTTGCTTGCGGTAACTTTGATGTACCTTGCTATTTTTGTCTGCGGCGAAATGTCGTTACTTCAAGCTGTATACCGCTGTATACGTGCTTTCATTCTTGCCGAATTTGCCGCTTCGTTTCTGTGGCAGTTGTGTTTTTACATTGAGCGTAACACTGGTTATAAACATCTTTGGCTTGACTATGTTCTGCTGATATTGATTTATACGCTGGTTTTTGGATGGGTGTACCTGTTGGAGCGGCGGTATACCACGCGGGACGCGCATATCAGTATCCGCTGGCATGAGTTATGGCCTGCTCTGATAATAGGCGTAACGATTTTCGCTTTAAGCAATCTCAGTTTTGTTCGTGGCGATACCCCTTTCAGCAGCCGGTTTGTATCGGAGATTTTCAACATAAGAACCCTTATTGATTTCTGCGGCATTGTCATTCTCTACGCCTATCACGTGCAGATAAGCGAATTGTATCTGAAGTTTGAACTGGATGCGATACAGCATATCTTTCAGTCGCAGTACGAACAGTACAAGATTTCACGGGACAGCATTGAACTGATTAACCGTAAGTACCATGATCTGAAACATCAAATAGCGGTGTTGCGCTCCGAGAACAACGGTGAAAAGCGTCTGTCGTACCTTAACGACATGGAAAATGAAATCAAACAGCACGAAGCGCTGAACAAGACCGGGAACATAGTCCTGGATACGGTGCTGACCGGAAAAAGCCTGTACTGCGTCAAGCACGGTATATATATGACCTGCGTTGCCGACGGTTCTCTGCTGAGTTTTCTGGATGTTATGGATTTGTGTACTATTTTTGGGAATGCCCTGGACAACGCTATAGAAAGCGTGATGTGCATAACGGAACAGGAAAAACGGCTTATTCATATCGCTGTTTTTTCAAGGAACGGTATGATCATGCTGCGCTTTGAAAACTACTACGAAGGGGCAGTGCTTTTTAAGGGAGGCCTGCCAGTAACAACTAAGAAGGATGCTGCCTTTCACGGATATGGACTTAAAAGCATCCGTTATTCCGCGGAGAAATACGGCGGATGCGTTACGATTACAACGACAAACAACTGGTTTGAATTGAACGTGCTGTTTCCGGGAGCACTGGACACTTCGCGTCAAAATGATAAGATAGTTAAGGAGAAAGGTAACGATTCAGTCGCCTGCGGGGTATAGCAAAAATCGGCGGAATGAAGGGGCTTGTCCCGAAATGAGCCGATTGGGAGCGAAAGGGACTTGCCGCGATCTGGCGGAGTGGCTTCCTCGAAATCACGCTACGGCTGAATAGTTAAGGAGATGGAAAATGAACACACAGGATTTACAGAAGCTATTGAAAGAACTGACACTGGAGGAAAAGACCTCACTGTTGTCCGGCAAGGGGAATTTTACTACCAAAGAGGTTGAGCGGCTTGGGATTCCGTCTATATACCTATCTGACGGTCCCCACGGTATACGGAAACAGATGGGCGCGGCGGATCAACTGGGGCTTAACCCCAGCGTGCCCGCCACCTGCTACCCAACGGCAGCCACTATCGCCAATTCGTGGGATACCACATTGGCCGAGGAACTGGGACGGTATTTGGGCGTTGAGGCCCGCGCCCAGGGGATCAGCGTTTTACTTGGACCCGGCCTTAATATAAAGCGCAGTCCGCTGTGTGGACGCAGCTTTGAATATTTCTCGGAAGACCCGTACCTTTCGGGCAAGCTGGCGGCGGCTTATATCCGGGGCATACAGTCAAAAAGCGTTGCCGCCTGCCCGAAGCACTTTGCGGCAAATAGTCAGGAACTGCACAGAATGCATAACGATTCCGTTGTGGACGAGCGTGCGCTGCGGGAAATCTACCTTACCGGCTTTGAAATCGCGGTAAAGGAAGGGAAGCCTCTCGCCATTATGACCTCTTACAACAGGGTAAACGGAACCTATAGCAACGAAAACCCCCATCTCCTACGGGAAATCCTGGCGGAAGAATGGGGGTTTAAGGGCATAGTGGTTACCGACTGGGGTGGCAGCAACGACCGGGTAAAGGGTCTTGAAACAGGGAATCATCTGGAAATGCCCGCCACCAATGGGGACAGCGACCGTGAGATATCGAGGGCGGTAGAAGAAGGGCGGATAAGCGAATCACTTTTAGACCAAAGGGTCTATGAATATTTGCGGGTACTATTTACCGTTGTTCCCAAGACGGAAATCGTGGAAGATTTTGACGTGGACGCGCATCACTCTTTTGCCCGAAAAGCGGCGTCGTCCTCCATCGTGCTGCTAAAAAACGAAGGCAACATTCTTCCACTAAAGGCCGGTACAAAAACGGCGGTTCTGGGCTGCTTTGCCGAAAAGCCCCGCTACCAGGGCGCGGGTTCCAGCGTGGTTAATCCCACACGGATTGACATCCCACTGGATCATCTTAAAACAAGCGGTCTTGAAGTTACAGGATATGCTAGCGCTTTTAAGCGGAACGGCGACGATGATGAAGCGCTCCTTATCGAGGCGGTGGAACTGGCTAAACAAGCAGAAGTTGTTTTGATGTACATGGGGCTGGACGAGCTTCTTGAATCCGAGGGCATGGACCGCGATCACATGCGCCTTCGTAAAAATCAGGCGGCGGTGCTGAAAGCAGTGAGTGCGATAAACCCCCGCATCGTGGTGGTATTGTCGGGTGGGGCGGCTATTGAAACGCCATGGATTGGCGACGGTTATTGCAAAGCCCTAATTCACGGATACCTCGGAGGACAAGCAGGGGCAGGGGCAATGGTTGACGCCTTAACGGGTGTGGTTAACCCGTCGGGAAAACTTGCAGAAACATGGCCCCTTGTTTACGAAGACACGCCGGCATGTCATTATTATCCAGGCATGGAAAAAACATCGGAATATCGTGAGAGTATCTTTGTCGGATACCGCTATTATGAAACGGCAAACATCCCAGTCCGCTTTCCCTTTGGATACGGTCTCAGTTATACGACATTCGCTTATTCAAGTCTCACGGCAACCGAAAAATCAGTAACCTTTACGCTGACCAATACTGGCAGCCGCGCCGGCGCAGAAATAGCGCAGGTTTATATATCCGCCAAGGATAGCCGTCTTTTCCGCCCGCTCCGTGAATTAAAGGCGTTTGAAAAGGTTTATCTGGAAGCTGCTGAAAGCAAAACGATTACCCTGCCGCTTGATGAAAAAGCCTTCCGTTATTTCAATACCACCACAGGACGCTTTGAAGTCGAAGGCGGTGTTTACCATGTTGAGGTGGGCGCTTCGGCGCATGACATCAAACTGGAAGCGGCTATCAAAGTCTCTGGTAGCAATGTCAAGCCGCCGTATTCCCCGGAAATGCTGCCATCCTATTACACGGTCAGGGTAAACAAAGTAAGTGACAAAGAATTTGAAACGCTGCTTGGTCGCCCAATACCGCAGACAAAATGGGACCGCTCAAAGCCGCTTGAAAGGAACGATACCTTTTCCCAGCTCTTTTACGCGAGAGGCTGGATAGGACGGCTTGTCTACAAGGTAATCGCTTCTGGCAAAGACCGCATTGGCAAAGACGGCAAACCAGATTTGAATATGCTTTTTATTTTCAATATGCCCTTCCGCGGTACTGCCAAAATGATGGTCGGGGCAGTGGATATTGCTATGGTAGACGCAATGCTGGAAATCTTTAATGGAAGTCCTTTTAAGGGTATTGGGCATTTAGCAGTCGCGTGGGTCATAAAGGGAAAAGCAGCCCGAAAAACCGCACAAAAACTGGCTATGGCAGCGGCAAAGGGTACAGCCAAGCCGCGCTGAAATTCATGAAAGTATTGTCAGTCATTGTTCCCTGCTACAATTCGCAGGACTATATCCGCCGCTGTGTTGATTCGCTCTTACCGTCCAGTAACACGCAGGGCGGTTGCGTGGAAATACTTATTGTCAACGACGGTTCCGCTGATCAAACTGGCGTCATCGCGGAAGAATACCAAACGCGGCATCCTAGCATTGTCCGAGTTATTCATCAGGACAACGGCGGACACGGTGCAGCGGTAACTACCGGCGTGAGGCATAGTACCGGCGCGTTTATCAAGGTGGTAGACAGCGATGATTGGGTTGACGTCATTTCCTACGCCAAAGTGCTGGATACCCTTTCGCTTTTCATCAATACTGATGAGGCTGATACGCACGGCGTCCCGACCTGCTCCCCACCCGATATGGTAATATGTAATTTTGTTTACGAGAAGCAGGGAAGGAGCCGCAAAAAAATGATGCGGTACGCTAATGTTTTCCCCCAGGGACGTGTTTTTGGCTGGAATGAAACTGGCCAGTTCCGCAAAGGGCAGTATCTCCTCATGCATTCCATTATTTATCGGGCAACTGTCCTGCGAGAGAGCGGAATGGAACTACCCCGGTATACGTTTTATGTTGATAATCTCTACGCCTATATTCCTCTGAAAAACGTTAAGACAATGTTTTATCTGGATATTAATTTTTACCACTATTATATTGGACGCGAGGGTCAGTCGGTACATGAAGAATCCATGATCAGGATGATAGACCAGCAGATTTTTGTTAACCGTATGATGATAACTTCCCTTGACTTAGATACGGTACATGACAAACGCCACCGGAACTATTTGTTCAGCTATCTAGAAATTGTAACTATTGTTTCCTCGATAATGCTTATACGCGCTGGGGGAATCGGTAATTTACAAAAAAAGAAGTCATTATGGAATTTTATCAGAACCTATAACAGGCGTTTGTATCACAGGCTCCGGTACGGGTTTCTGGGACAGCTTGTCAATCTGCCCGGACCAACCGGACGTAGTATTTCTGTTTCTATGTACACACTGTCCCAGTGGATAATAGGATTTAACTAATGCAGCGCTATGATTATCTCATTGTGGGATGCGGATTTTCAGGCGCAACCTTCGCCCAGCAAGCCGCAGCAGCAGGAAAGAAATGCCTCATTCTGGAAAAAAGGAATCACATTGCGGGCAACGCATACATGAAAGAAATCGAGGGCATTCAGGTGCATCAATACGGCGCACATATCTTTCATACGAACAACAAATCTGTATGGGACTATGCGCGGCAGTTTGCCGAGTTCAACCATTACGTCAATAGCCCGATTGCCAACTACAGGGGCGAGATTTACAATCTGCCTTTTAACATGAATACGTTTAACAGGATATGGGGCAGCGTTACCCCCGCAGAGGCACGGGCTGAAATCGAAAGACAGCGCAAAGACTGTTATACGCCAAACCCCGAAAACCTGGAACAGGCTGCATTGAACATGGTGGGGCATGATATATACGAGAAGCTGATCCGGGACTATACCGAAAAGCAATGGGGACGCCCTTGCGCCACCCTTCCTCCTTCCATCATTAAACGCATTCCGCTTCGCCTCACCTACGACAACAATTATTTCAACACCGTCTATCAGGGTGTCCCGATAGACGGCTACACCACTATGGTGGAACGCATGATTGAGGGGGTCGAGGTAAAACTCAACGCCGACTACCTTGACGAAAAGGAAAGAAACAAGCAACTGGCGGAACAGGTCATATATACCGGACCCATTGATGCATACTTTGGCTATTGTCTGGGACCGCTTGAATACCGGCATACTCGATTTGAAATCCAAGTATTGGACACTGATAACTTTCAGGGCAATGCCGTAGTAAATTACACAGATAGGGAAACGCCCTACACACGGATCATTGAACATAAACATTTTGTGTTTGGAACCCAGAAAAAAACCGTTATCAGCCATGAATACAGCGACGAATGGAAACTAGAAATGGAGCCATACTATCCCCTTGAAGACGAAAAAAACAAAATTTTATACCGAGAATACCAGGAACTCTCCCACGCTGAAAAAGACGTTGTGTTCTGTGGGCGGCTTGGAACCTACCGCTATTATGATATGGATCAAGTCATTGCCCAGGCATTGAGCGAATGGAACAATTTGAACGGATTAGGCAAGAAAACAGGTTGACGTGAATTCGTATCAGCACGCCCGGCTTGACCATACCCGACGAGGAGTTCGAGGTCGCAGGCGGACTGGTGCGCATCATCAAAAGACTTGTTTAACAACCATCTAAACCAGCCTGTCATAGTTTATGATACCACAAATCAAAATCATTCTCGGAGAATGTCGATTACAGCAATACCCACGGTAAAAGGATATGACATGCATCTAAATGTTTTATCCTGCCGTTGATATATTCGATCACAACACGCCAGACATAGCGTCACACCAGTCATGGTATCGCTCGGAGTAGAGAGACTGTACACACGGGTTTGGAACAAAACGCTGCTTGACGCGGATCATGCGCTCCACCGCCTGGCTCAGGCTGGACACTTCCTCCAAAGCCAGCGCCGCCAGTATCGCGTTGCCGGCAAGCTCGCCATCGTTTACCTCTGGAATGAGCAGAGTACAGTCCGTGATATTGGCTTTGAGCTGATTCCAGCGCGAATTTTTGCTTTGCCCCCCGGAAACGCGCATTTCCGTCAGCAAGAGGCCATGCTGCCTAAACTGGTCAAGAACAGCCCGCACTTTGAAACCAATGGTTTCGAGCGTGGAACGGCCTAAGGTAATTGTGGATGGCGTATGAGTGATGTCTGACACCGAAGAAGGAATCAGTTCGCCCAGCAGCTCGTTATAGTCCCGTTTACTCTGGCCGGTTTGATCGCGGTACTGGTCAAAGAGACTCCCTGACTCAGGGATAAGACCCCCAATGTTCCAGAGGCCATCCACCACATGGGGAAGGATACGCAGTTCTCTGGCCTGTATGGGAACAGCACTACACAGGTTGATGCCTTCGGAGGTTCCTGCCCGGTTACACACAAGACCCTGACTGATTGCCCCCACTCCAATAAGCGCCATGATAAAGTCTGAACCACCCGCAATGATGGGAATTCCCGCGGGGACATTGAAACGATAGCCTGCCTCTATGGAGACTCGGCCAATCACGCTTCCCATGTTCACAAAAGGAGGGAATTTTTCAATATGAAAACCTATATCGCGGCATTGAGCTTCGTCCCAGTAATACGGACGGTAAGCTGTGGAGGGAAGTACGCTCACCGGATTCGCGCCCAGCCTGAACGAAAACCATTCCTGCGAGGAAAAGAAGTAGCGCACACGCTCGTAGTCGCTCAGGCGCTCGGTTTGAAACCAGGCAACATGGGGCAGAAAAAGCGACTTCATAGGAGACAGTGGGATGACCTTGCCATCATACCAGTGAAGTGGTGGCAGGACTTGGTCCGTGAAAGTAAACGGAACGAGCGTCGGCCCATTACCGGAAATGCAGACTGCGGCAATGGCCACACGCGCTTTAAGGGTTCTCCGAATCGTACACAGGCACAGGCACAGCGCGTCTTCCCAGTCTCGTGCAAGTGTGCCGTTAGCTCGATGGGGATAAACCTCCCGCGCGAAGGCCACGTTCCGGCCATCAAGGTCAATAAGCGCGGCTTTTAATGAGGATGTACCGATATCAGCGCAAAGAATTGTTTGAATAAGCATTTTTTAGTTTGTCAACGCTTAGTCTGTCCACAGCTTCTGGCCCAGCGCCGCGTAGAGCATCGCGGTTTTGACACTTTTCCTTACCTCGTTAGTTTCTTCATCCAGTCATAGCGATTGAGCTTGATCACTGCCACGATACACTTGATGATCTGGTCGCACTTGAGACAGGCAAAAGTAACTACAGGCGGGAAGTGGAAGACAAAGGCGGACAACAGGGCTGATGGGATAACCAGTAACCACACATGGAAGAGGTCGTTGATAAGCACAAAGTGAGTAGCGCCGCCAGCACGAACAATGCCGGTTAAGACCGACATCTGGTATGAGGTGCCAATGATGGTAACTGAGAAAACGGAGAGGAACTGAATGGCATAGGCGTGGGCTTCAGCCGATATCTTCGGGAACCCAACGGCGAGGATCAGGTCTTTAACAGTGAAGATAAGTAGCGAGGTAATAACGCCAAAGCATAAAAAGATTATCTGCAAGGTGTTGGCGTAAGGTTTCAGCTTGTCGTAGGTGCCCGCGCCTACTGTGCGACCGATAATGACGCCACTTGCGTTGGCAATACCATACACGACTACGCCCAGCATCTGGTGGAGGTTGGCGGCGATGGTGTTTGCCGCCAGTACCTCGGTTCCGAGCCACCCCAGTATGGCAACCTGCGCGACGCCCGCAATGCCCCAGCAAACGTCGCCCAGAATAACCGGAAAGCCGTACTTGAAGAAGTCGCGCCGTATATCCACGTTATACAGTACCAGTTCGCGTATTCTCCACCTGAGCGCCGTGTCTCTGAACTGGACATAGCTAAAGCTCACGCCGAATTCACAGGCGCGGGCAAAGACTGTGGCAATAGCCGCGCCGCGGACACCCAGCGCCGGCAGTCCCAGCTTGCCGAATATCAGTACCCAGTTGAGGAAGACATTGACGCAGAAGCCCACTACTGAACTGATAAAGCCGATGCGCGTGTTTTGAGCGCAACGCATTGACGCCAGAAATACGCTGTTGAGGCAGAAGAAAACGTAGGAGAAGCAGACAATGCCGATGTACTTGAGGCCATCGTCGATCACGGCCTGCTCACTGGTGAAGAGGCCGAGTATCTGGCGTGGAATCAGCAGCGCCAGAACCATGAAGGTCAGTCCCACGCCAAAAGCGGACTTAATCGCTATGTTTATGACGATTTTGGCTTTTCGAGAATCCTTCTTACCGAGGTACTGGGCGACCAGAACCACCAGCGCAGCACTCAGACCCGCGTTCAACATCTGGAGCATCCACTGTATCTGGTTTGACAGAAACACGCCGGACAGGGCGCGGTCGCCCAGAGACCCGACCATGAAGTTATCCATAAGACCAATGCCAAAGGTAATGAGGTTTTGCAGTGCCAGAGGCACGGCAATCTTCGCCAGCGTTAGGTAGAAGGATTTATCTTTAATCATACATCAGCGGCGGTCGCGGGAAAGCAGGATGAGCCGGACAAAGCTCATCAGCGCGGTGAGAGCAGCGGCAACGTAAGTGAGGGCAGCGGCGGTAAGCACTTTTTTAACCCCATCAAGTTCCTCTTCATTTAATACATGATTCTCTCTCAGAAGCATGATTGCCCGCGCCGAGGCATTGAACTCGACCGGCAAGGTGATGACGTAAAACAGCACCGACGCGCCAAAGAAGATGATGCCCAGATTGATCAGCAGGGGAAATGACAGCAGTAAGCCCGCTATTGCCAGCCACGGGCCGACCGCCGAGCCGATATTTGCCACTGGCACCAACGTACTCCGCAACCCCAGCGGGGCGTAGGACACGGCATGCTGTATCGCATGGCCGGTCTCATGCGCCGCAACGCCAATGGCCGCTATGGAATTCTGCGCGAACACAGGTTGAGAAAGCCGAAGCACCTTGGCCATCGGGTCGTAGTGGTCAGTGAGTGTTCCCCGTGTGGCCTGAATACCCACGTCATGGATGCGATTCACTTTCATTAGCATAGCCGCAACGTCCCGTCCAGTGAGGTTACGGGAACAGCGTACCCGTGAATACTTCGCAAACGTGGACTTCACGAGCATTTGCGCGATCACAGACAGCAACAGCATCGGCGCCACCAGTACCAGATAGTAAACATCAAACATTTTAGCCTCTTATTATTTTTGTTTGTCTCAATCCGTGCGCTCAGATAGAACACGGCATATAAAAGTTGTCCACGGACAGCCGTCAAAGCCATTCGTGGACATTTGTATATTCGTGGACGTTTACTTCTGGTTTTCAGGATACAGCATAAACTCCGCTGGTCCGTTCGACAGAAGCTGCGCTATCAGCTCCTGTATGTCCGCCAGTGTCAGCGCCTCGTAGAACGACAAGCGTCGATTCAGGCGGCTTAACGGCGACCGGTATATCACGGCGGAGTTACTGTAGCTCTGCGCGATATAGTTGTTACTCTGAAGATTCACCTCGTAGCTCTTCTTCAGGGCTTCAACCGCCTTGGCAAACGTATCCGCGTCAATATCGCCGTTAGCAACCAGCTCAAGCTGGGCTTTCACCGCCACTCTCAGTTCATCAACGCGATTCGGATCACAGCCAAAGGAGATATACATCCCCAGCTCGCCGTCAAGCGGCAGAGGCTGAAGAGACGCCGACGCTGATATGCCATAGACGCCGCCCAGTTTCTCGCGGATTTCACGGGTGAGGACAATGTTCAGATACTCGGTTAACGCCTCACTCGCGGCGCTGTCGGCCTCACTGAATGGCTCGTCATCGAAGTAAACCATGTACACATAGCTCTGCTCTTCCTTGCCCTTATACATATTCTGTTCCATCTTCCCTGGGCGCGTGATTGGCGCATTCTCCCACTCATTGAGACCCTCGCCGTCCGATGGAATCGCCGCAAGGTAGGCCTCCGCATAGTCCCGCATGGCGGCAATGTCAATGTTCCCCACAAAGGTAAAGACGTAATCAGCCGGGTTAAGAATGCGACGCGCAAAGCCAAGCGCCTCATCGAGGCTTAGGCGATCAAGGTCAGCGACCGTAAGCGGCGCCAAATGTGGGTCATTGTCAACCATGATTCGGTTTATTTCATCACTGTAGTAATCTAAGGGAGACTCCGTGCGCTGAGGGAGGGCAGTGCGGTACTGTTCCAGCACAACCGCCATGATGTCAGCGTCAATACGCGGCTGGGTAAAGCCGAGGTACAGCAGTTCAAACAGGGCTTTGAGGTCGTTGGTGGAGGAAGAGCCACTAATCGTGCGCGTCCACGTTGAATTGCCAAAGCCGACGCGTACCTGCTTACCAGCGAGCTTCTTAATCAGTTCCTGCCGTGTGTACGGCCCCATGCCAGAGGCGTTGAGTAGTTCTGCACTGAGGCGGACACTGACGCTCTGTTCCGCCGCCGCGCTGGTAATACCGCCCCGCGCCTGTGCAATCAGGATGATTTGGTTATTCTGATTGGTGGTTTCCCTCAGTATAACTGTAGCGCCGTTGCTTAATTCCCAGATGAGCGCGTCAGTTTCCTCGTCCAGCGCCTCCGCCACAATGAAGCCCGGTACCGGTTCCTCCTCAAGTAGTTCTTCGCTGAGGTCTTCGTTCACCGGCGGCGCTATGGGCGCAACAGCGGTCTGTACGACGAGCTGCTGCACCTGTGTCTTCGAGGGCAGCGTCGGCAATTCGCTATCCGGCGCAACAATGTAGATCGACAGCTCATTAGCAGAGAAGTATGCCCGCGCGGTCAGTCTAATATCCCGGGCAGTGATGTCGGGAAGCAGGCGTTGAGCAGCGTCTAGTTTCCATGAGACGTCCGGCACTGGTTCGCCTCGAAGGAAATGCTGGGTGAACTGTGAAACATACACGTTGGAATCTGTCCGGTCGCGCTCGGAGTCCTGCTGCTGCAAGCTGGAGAGGAGCGCCCGTTTAGCGCGGTTAATCTCGGCGTCGGTGAAGCCATAACGCTCAATGCTCTGCTTTTCGAGCAAGAGTGCGCGAATCGCATCTTCAACACCGCCGCTCTTCGCCTCCGCGACCAAGACTCGGAAGCGCGATGAGGCGCCGTACGTTTCAAGCCACGCGCCTGCGTCCAGATACGGCGCGTCTGGTTTCGCGGCAACATCATTAAAACGGCTCCCCATTATATGTGCAATGAGGTTATCAATGATAGCCTCGCGGAACGAGGCGAGGTCAGTGCCAGCCTTTCGTTGTGGCAGCTTGTAGTAAAGGTAGGCGTAGATATAGGGGAACTCCGGGTCAGTGAAGATAGCGGTTGAGAATGCCGCAGGTTTGGGCGGCGCGAGGTCGTATTCGGGGCGAGCTGTGGGCATCGCGGGTTTGGGCGTGGTAAAGTGCGCCGTCAGTTCCGCCTCTAAAGCCGCACCATCGAAGTCGCCAACAAAGATGATCGCCATGTTATCCGGCTGGTACCAGCGCTGATAGAACGCCTTGATCTGATCGGCGCTCGCGGTTTGAATTATTTCCGGCAATCCGATAGGTAGACGCACGGCGTAGCGCGAATCCTTAAACAGAGCCGGTATCAACTGCTGGGACACCACGCGATCCGATGCGCCCAATCTCATACGATACTCTTCCATTATGACGCCACGCTCTTCCTCAACGTCTTTTGGAGCAAAGGTAACAGCGTGAGACCAGTCGTCGATGATAGCCAGAGCCTTCTCTGGTATCTTCTTGACGCCGTTCACGGTCTCGACCGGCACCTCAATGCCATAAACCGTTTCATCAAAGCTGGTATACGCATTGGCGTCTGCGCCGAAACGCATACCAGAGGAACGTAGGTATTCGAGCAGTTCAGCCTCGGGGAAACGCGCCGTGCCGTTAAACGCCATGTGTTCAGCAAAGTGGGCAAGCCCGCGCTCGCTTTCGGTTTCAAGCACTGAGCCGGCGTTCACGGCCAGCGTAAGAAAGGCGCGGTTTTCGGGTCGTGCATTCTCCAGAATGTAGTAGCGCAGTCCGTTGGGAAGCGTTCCCTGCCGCGCCTTTTCCATGAACGGCACTGGGTCGCTTAGCCGTCCGAGACCACCGTAGTTATCGGCTTTGGGGTTGGCGTACAACGCCACTGGCAAAAAGAGTCCTGCCATAATAAAAAGGAGGAACCCGACCCAAGTATCTTTCATTCCTTGAAGCAATGAAACACGTGATAAAGAAGAACAATGTGTATACGTATTCATACGTTACA
Organism: Treponema sp.; assembly: GCA_031279205.1. Lineage (GTDB taxonomy): Bacteria > Spirochaetota > Spirochaetia > Treponematales > Breznakiellaceae > JAIRMT01. The sequence goes on from JAITIX010000019.1 coordinate 24,962, forward strand.
TTATAACAATCCGTCACTTGTGCGTCTATCGCTGCCAGCCGGCGACATGACTCTTGTCCCAAACAACAAGCGGTGCGTAGTGAACCATGCGCCGCTTGTACTCACTACTGTATCTTCACTGCCTGTATCTGCGCTTTCACACAGAGTTCTGCGGCTTTGAAGCAGTGTTCTTGGGTCATGGCGTTCTCCGTACGGTTGAGGCAGTCCAGAATAAGCTGGCCAAAGTAGGGATAGCCGACTTTGCCTTCAACGTGGTAGTAAGTTTCCTCCTTACCATTGGCCAAGTAGAGATGGCCGCCACCAGAGCCTTTCTGACCAAGCTGCATATACTTGCGCTGCTCAATAAAGCCCTCGGTTCCCAGAATGAAGGAACGTCCGTCGCCCCAGTTCTGGAGACCGTCAGGCGTGAACCAGTCCACGCGGAAGTAGTGGGTCGCGCCGTTGTCGCCCACCAGCGTGGCGTCGCCAAAGTCATCCAGTTCAGGGTATTCGGGATGATTATAGTTGGCGATCTGGCTGTAGGCAACTTTAGCATCCTTGACGCCGGCATAGAATAAGAACTGCTCTATCTGATGACTGCCGATGTCGCAGAGAATCCCACCGTACTTTTCCTTCTTGAAGAACCAGTCTGGCCGTCCAGCCGCGCCCAGCCGGTGCGGGCCAGTTCCCAGCACCTGAATCACGCGGCCAATGGCCCCTTCCTCGATAAGCTGACCAGCAAACACCGCGCTCTCAACATGAATACGCTCGCTGTAGTAGCACATATATTTCTTGCCGGTCTCCTTCACCTTAGCCTTTGCCGCCTCAAGCTGCGCGAGTGTGGTCAGCGGCGCCTTGTCCGTGAAGTAGTCCTTGCCCGCGCTCATAACGCGCAGCCCCAAAGCACAACGCTCACCTGTTACCGCGGCTCCAGCCACCAGTTTGACCTCTGGATCCGCGAGAATTTCTTCTTCGGAACGCGCTGGTATCACGCCGGGGAACTTTTTGCAGAACCCGTCAACCTTCTTCGGGTCCGGATCGTAGACGCTCTTCAAAACCGCACCAGCCTCGATAAGCCCGTTACACATACCGTAGATATGCCCATGATCCAGCGCGATAGCCGCGAAGGTGAATTCACCCTGCTTGACTACTGGATTAGGCTTGCCTTTGGGAGCATAGTTCATGCCCTCAGATTCCTTTGCCATATAGACTCCTGAAATACAAAGATAAGAATAAGTATATCATACCTGAGTTCGATGAGTTCTGAAAGGTGTTTTCCAACTAAACTATGCGTTGATGCTCTCTATACCACGCAGTACCAGAGACGCATAGCACGCGGTGTCGTACACCGCACTACGCAGTGCCAGAGACGCACACCACACATCACACAACACACAGTGCCAGAGATCAGGCTTCTGCGCGCTTCATGGAAGCGCAAACAAGCGTGATGACCGGTGTAATTTTATCGCTCTCGTGGCAATAAACTGCGGCGCGTATTCCCTGAGCGCGCCCGTATTATCGTAATCTTCATACATATCTGTTAAAACAAATCCAGCTTTTAACTGTCCACCAATTTGTTCCTCCAAAGAATGACTGAACTGAATGTTATCATATTCGTTGTTTATCTTTTCAAACAGCTCGTGGTTTTTAAGTGGGTTATAAGGCAATTTATTTACTACGACGAGCGGCGGTTTTTCAATATCATCAAATAGAAAACTTATCCCGTTATCCATTCCAGCTATTAGCACGCCGCAATCTTTTAGCACCCGATAACACTCATTCCAGATGTGATAAACATCCTCAACGTAACAATTTGCCACTGGATGAAATACGACATCAAACTCAGCGTCGCTGAACGGAAATCGCTCAGTCATATCAGCTTTAACAATGTTTATCGAATACGATTCCCTTTCGGAAACATATTTTTCACTGGCGAGCTGTTCATCTGAATAATCAAGCACGGTACAATCAGCGCCTAAAGCCGCAAAAATAGGCATCTGCTGTCCACCGCCGCTCGCAAGCCCTAGCAATTTCTTTCCCTTTAACGTAGGGAACCATTCACGCGGAACGTATTTATTTGGCGTTAATAACACATTACATTCGCCATTCTTTGCTTTAAGATAATCTTCATGGCTGATTGGAATCCCCCATTCCCAGCCATTCTTTACCCATTTGTCAATCATAGCGACATTAATATCTGTGTATTTTTGCCTTTCCATAATACTCATTCCTTATCTTTTATTCTAATTATGTGTATATTCCATCATCTATAGTTTATGAATGTGTTTTATCCCTTAAATGCAATGGTGTCAAGCTGCAATAAAAAACCATCCCGTCCGCTTATAGAGTAAATTCTAGCAACGCGGTTACCATGGTACGCGATGATTTGCGTAACCCGGCAACCGCGTTATCAGCGTGGTTCACGCTCAAGGAATGACTATGCTTTGTATCCTTGACCACGGGCCTTTCCTGCCAGTGTTGGTTTCCCAGCGCATGGTGAAATAGGCGTGTTTCCCAGCGTCCCGGCCTTGAAAGGTATGTTCCCAGGGCGAAGCTGTGTTGATTTCGCTGCGGGTAAACTCATCGGGGTCTAGCGGAGCCGGTTCGGTGATCGATTGGATGGTGTAGCGAATCTCAACACCATGATACGCGCCTTTTCCCCGGTGCGTGCTGTTCGCAATCCGATAGGGGCAGCGTACCAGATGCGCTGCTGCGTCAATCTCGATAGTAAAGTCGACATGATCGGTTGGGTCTTGCTGTAGGGTGTGGTTTCGGTCGTGAATGGGGATGCCATAACGCTTCCGCACCTCGTCAGTCATGGCAGGATGTACCTGCAACCGGGCGACATAGCCATGTTCGAGGGTATGCAGCGTGTTTTTTGCTTTGTTTTTAGTTATGGTGTCTAGTTTGCTGCGTCCCGGAGTCTGGCATATCTCATACGCTGACTTAAAAACACCTACCGCCGTCGCGAGTGTAGTGATTTCGTCCTGAGTCAATCCATACACCGTACCTGTGCTTGTACAATTCGCGCTGAAGTTTTCACTCCACGCGATAAATTCCGCCTCGGTAGAACCCGAGTAACGTTTTCCACTACTCATTATCATTTCTCCTTCTTATTTTGATTAGAATAGGCTGAGCATAGCACACTTTGCCTAGCGCAACAAGGCCTTGCGCACGCGTAACAAAGTATTGTGCGCGTGCAATAGAATGTTGTGCGCGTGATTCAAAGTATTGCGCGTATGAAACAAAGTGTTGTGCGCGTGTAATAGAGTGTTGTGCGCGCGCAATAGAGTGTTGTGCGCGTGATTCAATGTCTTGCGCGCATGAAACAAAGTGTTGTGCGCGCTAAATAGAGTGTTGCACGCGTGATTCAAGGTCTTACGCGCATGAAACAAAGTGTTGTGCGCGCTAAATAAGGTTTTGTGCGTGTGCTATAGAGTATTGTGCGCGTGATTCAAGGTCTTGAATGTCTGAAACAAGGTCTTATATGCGTGATTTAGAGTCTTGCGCGCGTGAAACAGAGTATTGCGTGGGTGATGCAAGGTATCGCGTGCGTGATTCAAGGTCTTGAATGTCTGAAACAAGGTCTTATATGCGTGATTCAGAGTCTTGCGCGTGTGAAACAGAGTATTGTGTGTCTGAAACAAGGCCTTGCGCGCACGTAACAGAGTCTTACGTGGGTGATTCAAGGTATTATGTGTCTGAAACAAGGTCTTATATGCGTGATTCAGAGTCTTGCACGTGTGAAACAGGGTGTTACGCCAGGCGTTCTTGAACCATGCCCAAACATTCGTATCAATGGCAATGGATAAGACAACTTGATCCGCTTGGTCATTTCTATATTCGGGCCGCTCCACTTCCATACTGAAAAGTTCTTCCAGCGTGAGTTCCGGGTAAGCTTTGTGAAGTTCCTCTACGCATTTTTTGTATTCCATAAAGATGTTCTGGATACTTGGGTTTCATGTGCTTCATCCGATTCACAACGGTGATGTCTGGCTGCACCGAGCCACCGTCGCTCTCGCCTTCCTTCTCTCCATCATGGCCACTTGAGACGCGCCCTTGTCCGGCGCTGAATAAGTAGCTATAGTATAAAAACAATGATTTCCCAATTTCTTCCGGTGTTCTTCACCATGTTTATCGTTATCGATCCCATAGGCTTGGTTCCTCTTTACATTGGCCTTTCCTCCCGCATTGAGGCTGGTCGGAAAAAAAGAATCATCCGCAGCGCTGTATTTATTTCTTTTGGGGTGCTTCTTGGCTTCATCCTCTTGGGGAAGCACATACTTGCTCTTTTGGGCATAGAGGTAGGCTCTTTCTTCATCGCTGGGGGTATTATGCTCTTCATTGTTTCCATGGAAATGCTCTTTGGGAAGCCAAACCAGTCCAAGGTTTCGAGTCGGGAACAGTCTGGCACAGAGGGCAGTGGAGAGGATGGTCAGTCGATGGCGGTTTTCCCCCTAGCGATTCCCATGCTGGCCGGTCCCGGATCCATCACGGCTATCATACTGTATACAGGCAGCGCCAGTGATACCCCAGAAACCGGCGCTATCATGATGATGGTGATGCTGATCCTTGCTCTGCTCATCGTTATGGCTATTGTGTGGGTTGCCCTCAGAGGTTCTGAGCTTATACTGCGCGTTCTGGGTAAGACCGGGGTTTCGGTTCTTGAGCGTATCATGGGGCTTCTTCTTTCGGGGCTGTCAGTGCAGTTCGTCTACGACGGGATTGCGCGCCTGGGTCTGATTCCATGGCTATCGTGAAGAGCGCAATCACTCATTCTATTCAGCAAAGACCGGTTCTAGGACGGTTTCAAACCCCGGCAGGCTCGGTCATTCCTCGTTGGCTAACGACACGGTTTCCACCAGCAGCTCAGGCTCTCCCCTGCAGTCTTCCGAACTGCGCTTCATGGAATCGCAGGTAACTGAGATGTCCAGCCGTACTACGGTATCGTCGCTCTCGTCTTCCTCATAAGACAGCCGCAGATCGTAGGGAGCGGGATAGACCTTGCAAGACTCCGGGTAAGAAAATGTGGAATTGCGCTCGTAACTCCATACTGGTTACCGATGGTACGCGTTAGGCGCTGCCATCGCATAGGTAACGCCGTGGTGTGTCTGACCAGCCCCCAACGACCTTGCCGAGGTGGTGTGTCTTAGCCCCCAACGACCTTGCCGAGGAAGAATAGCTCCAGAATAGCTCTCCGCGGGATATCCACTACATCCGTCCTTCCATGCCGGTGGTGGTATAAGCCGCCAAACTCCCAGGCCTCTGCCTCTTTAACTATGCCGGCACGTTCAGGATTCTTATCAATATAGTTAAATACCGCAAAAAATACCTGACATCATTGATAATCTTCGAGAAAAACCGCTTTCCCCAGAGATGTCCCCCCTGCTTATTATGCACTTTGTTCCAGTACCTAGCAAAATTCCCCTTGATCCATTGCATGATTTTGGAAAGA
>JAITIX010000014.1 GCA_031279205.1 Treponema sp.
GATCCCTGTTCCTAGTTGGAACTCGATCCCTGTTCCTAGTTGGAACTCGATCCCTGTTCCTAGTTGGAACTCGATCCCTGTTCCTAGTTGGAACTCGATCCCTGTTCCTAGTTGGAACACGATCCCTGTTCCTAGTTGGAACCTGACCCCTGTTCCTAGTTGGAAGCGATCCCTGTTCCTAGTTGGAACCTGACCCCTGTTCCTAGTTGGAAGCGATCCCTGTTCCTAGTTGGAACCTGACCCCTGTTCCTAGTTGGAACCTGAGTCTGGTTGCTTGCTGGTGTGGCGCCCACACGCTCGTTCAGGGTGGCCTGTGCCGGTACTAATGCTGCCGCGAATCCTTCCTTAGCTTTGCGTTACGTCGCACGCAAGCTCCACCAAACGCGCCTCATCAATACTGCTCACAACCTCATGCGCCGGCATGTCAGACTCGCGCAGGTAGACCAGCACGGTTCGCGCAGGCAGGCTGGAAAAGGCTTCGGCGGCAAGCGCGTAACAGGCAAGCTGAACATGGTGCGACGCGGGGTTGAGGTACTTGTCAGTCTTGAAATCAATGATTGTACAGCGCCCCTCATGCTCGTAGATAAGGTCAATGGAACCACGGACAAGCACACGGTTAGCTTCGCTTCCCATGGGCAGGATAAAGGGAAACTCACTCCGGCGGTTTTTCGCGGCAAGGGTCTCCTTACCCAGATCGCTCACAAGGAAGCGTCGTGCTATGCTCAGGGCTTCTTTGGTAAAGGCGAGCCGCGCCTGACTGGTGTGGCGATTATCAGCAAGTGGGGCTTCGGGGAAAAGCCTCCGCGCCTCTTCAAGCGCCGCGTCTTCCAGTCGCGCCTCTTCAGATATGTCGCCAGCAAGCAAGTGTTCTATCACGCGGTGGCAGAGTGTGCCAAAGCCAAGACGCATGGCTTCACTGGAACGGGAAGGCGCAGCCTCCTCACTTTCAAGTTCTGTCTGCTGCTCAAACGGCGTTTGCTCAGGATCGCTGGCAAGGTCTAAAAAGCGCTGGCAGTCAAAGTCTTTCAGCTCCGCGCCCCACCGGTAGCTTTCCGGGCGTAGTTCGCGGTTACGCTCCTCCATGTGGGTAGGGCTTGTGGCGCGGCGCGGGGAAGGCGCTTCACGCCGCGCGGGTGTATTGTAAAACTGGGCTGGCGTGAGTCTTTCGGTCTCAGGCAAAGGGGACTCTCTGGTAAGAAGAGCCTGCGCCTCATCATGCAAACGCCGTGTTTCTTTTTTATATTCGTCTATTGCCGGGATACTCAGAGGCTCAAGTCTATAGGGAGGCAACGTAGTGGAGGCCGCGCCAGAGGTAAAAAGATCAAGAAACGATTTTTGCTTGAAACGCGGTTCTTCGCCGCTTTTCCCTGCCACGCGCCTCATGCGGATAAGCGCCTCCAGTCGTTCATGGCCTTCCATGCTGTCAAGCATAAGCTCCTCGTCTTTAGTCGTGGTGCGGCTGCCAAAGATAAACAGACGTTTCTCAGCCCTGGTTGTGGCCACATAGAAAAGTCGCTTGAGTTCCGCCTCGCTTTGCTCCTGCACCAGCTTCTTACCGGTCTCACCTAAGTCAAAAAAGTAGTTAAACACCGCGTCCTCATCACGCGGTTTGGTGTCTCGTTTGAGATTAAGTGTTACGCCCCATTGTGGGTCAAGGTAATATGGCTTCTGCTTTTCCTTCTGTACGGTCATGTCCTCAACCCCGGCATTGGCAATGATCACCACTGGGAACTCAAGTCCCTTGCTCTTGTGTACGGTGAGAAACAGCACCTTGTCGCTTCGTTCTGGTATGTCGCTTGTCTCGGCCTTCTGCGTGGTTCCCATAAGCGGGGCAAGCTCGTCAAGAAACGCGCTCATGGAAAGCTGGCGCTTGTCCGCGTCCAGAGCCATGGCGTAGAGGTACTCAAAATGCTCAAGCAGGTCTCTGGCTGTTTCGTTGTACAAAAGATAGGTGCGATATCCGCTTTCATACCACAGATACGCAAACGCAAACGCTATGCCGTGCAGATCAAGCATGGCGCCCAGGGCGTGAAACACTTCTGCGCCGTGGAGATAACGCGCCTTCTCGGTCGGAGTGGCGAACCACTTCTCGTTGAAGCTGGACGGAAAGGGTAGATCGGGCTTTTCCAGCATGATACGAAACACGCTTTCGTGGCCCAGGTTGACAAAAGGCGAGCAGAGTACCGTGGCATAAGCGTTCCTGTCCATGGGGAAAAGGCTGAGGCGCAGTATGGCGTAGAAGTCATTGGCCGGGCCTTCGGAAAAAAGCCCGCGTGGGTCTGCGGCGCTAAAGGGAATCCCGGCTAGGCGGAAGGTTTTTTCATACTCGTTCTGGTGCGAGGTTGACTTAAACAGCACGGCAATGTCGCCAAACGTGAATTCCTTATCTTTCACCCCCGCGATGATTCGCCTTGCCGCGGCCAGAGCTTCACCAGCCTCCTTTACGCTTTCCTCTTCGCTATTTGCCTCATCCTCTGGCGTGGCGGCAGACCGGCGCAGTTCCTGTATATAAACCTCTACTGGCATAAAGCTGTCCTGCTTTTCCTTTCCGCTTAACATGGGGGAAAACTTTGCCTCAAAGGGCTTTTTCGCCTCGCCAAACACGTCGGGGAACAGGGCGTTGAAGAAGCCAACAAGTTCTGCTGTGGAACGGTAGTTTGTGCTGAGTGCCAGAGACGCGCTTCGTATGCTCAGTCTCTCTGGTGCTGGCGCTTTGGCTAGCTCTTCGGCCAGTCCGTTAAACACTGAAACATCAGCTCCTCGGAAACGGTAGATGGACTGCTTTTCATCGCCAACAAAGAAGAGCTTGTTTGGGGCAAGGTCTTGTACTGACGGCATGATACCGGGCGTACCTCGATCATTGCGCTCGGCAATGAGGTAGAGCAGGTCTTTCTGGAGCTGGTTGTTATCCTGAAACTCATCGATCATGATGGCCTTGATGTATTCTTTATAGTAAGAACGCAGGTCTATATCAGTCTTGAGCGCGTCCACCGCCAGTTCCGCCGCGTCGCCAAACGACAGCAGGCCGGTCTGCCGCTTGCGATTCAGAAAAAGCTGGCGATACTCGTCCAGTATTGTTCCCAGTGCGGGTATGTCTTCGTGGAACAGGAGGCTTACGGCGAGAATTTTCAGCATTTTAAGCTTTTCCCGCATATCAATGATCGCTTCTTTAACCTCGTCTAAAACTTTTCCACGCAAGGTAATGCCGTCAAGGTAATGCTCCGCCGCATCGACCAGCGCCTCGACATGTTCTTCATCGAACAGCGGCTCCAGCGGCGCTCTGCCCCGCAGCGTCTCCTTGATCTTCTTGAGAGACTCAGGCTCCTTGCCGTTCTCTGCGGTGAGGCTGAGGATATAGTTCCGGATTGCGTTCAATTCCTCGATATGCACGCCGGCTTCTTTCTCAATACAGTCAAGCTGCTTCTTCATCAGGGCTGCGTAAGTTCGCTCCTCGCCCTCGGTAAACACTGGCAAGGCCAGGTCTGCATCCACAAAGCTGAACACCGACAGTGCCAATCCTGCGAACAGGTCTTTGACGATGGTCTCGAAGTTACGCGCTGCCACGAGCGTTCCGATAGCCTTATCGTGCCGGTGGCGCATAATCACCTCCACTGCGGTGTCTTCAGCCGCCAGCACGAGCGAGCGTTCATCAATACGGAAGTCGCCGGAGATGCCGTAGCGGTACGACACACCGCGGGAGATGGTGGAACAAAAGGCGTCCAACGTTGAAATCCTCACCTGGTCGAACTGGGCGAGTCGTTCTTTGGCCAGTGGGTGCGTGGATTCCGATAGCCGTGTGAAGATTCGGCTATACATCTGCGCGGCGGCCTTGCGCGTAAAGGTGAGCGTCAGTACTTCGCTAATCGCAAGTCCGCCTTCGGTAACAAGCCGCACATAGCGCTCGGCAAGCACTGTTGTCTTCCCTGAACCTGCGCCTGCCGACACTGCCACATTGTTATCAGCGCGATATGCCGCGTACTGATCTTCATCAAAGGTAATGTTCATGGGCTATCCAGTATAGCCAATCTGAAAGAATCCTCAAGGCTGAGGAGGGTCATCCTTAAGGGCTGAGGAATCTGTCAACGGCATGGCGCTGGGCGAAGTCTCCTACAGCGCCCTTGCCTAACGTGGGTGGCTTATGCTAGAATAATTATTGACACAGACGCGTTGTTAACGCGCAACATGTTACTATAAAAAGGAGATTACATGAGCGCCAGAATCAGGCTCAAGAGATTCGGAACAAAAAAACGGCCATACTATCGCGTTGTAGTGATGGATAGCCGGGACTCACGGGATGGGAAAGCTATTGAGGAAGTCGGGTACTATCACCCCATCGAAACAGAAGAGAAGCAGATAGTGCTTAATGAAGAAAAGGTGAAAGCGTGGTTGCAGAAGGGCGCGAAGCCCAGCGATACGGTTCATCGGCTCTTAAACCAAAAAGGCATCGCGTTATAATAACGTATTGCGAGAAGGTAGATTCGTGGAAAAAGATCTGGTTGAGTATATTGTAAAGTCGTTGGTCGATGACCCCACAGCTGTGGAACTTACGGTTATTGAGGGGGAAAGATCCATTACGCTGGAACTGAAAGTAGCCCCCAACGACATTGGCAAGGTTATCGGACGGCATGGCCGTATCGCCAAAGCCATCAGAACTGTGCTTCAAGCCGCTGGCTCCAGAGGCAGGAAACGTACGGTTTTGGAGATTTTAGACTGATAAGACCATGATTGAGCGATTTACGCTTGGTCTTGTGGGCGCTCCCTTTGGCCTTGAGGGGTTTGTGAAGATAAACTCCCTATCCGGCGAGCATGAACACCTGACACGGCTGACCATCGTTACCATACAGCAAGATAGGCAGGAGCGCGTCTTTGAGGTGGAAGCTACCGCGCCACTCGTACGGGGTCTGGCGATAAAGTTTAAGGGTATTGATAGCCCTGAAGCAGCTAAACGCCTCGGCGGGGCGCGACTTGTCAGCGACCGAAGTCACGCTGTCCCGTTGCAGCAAGGCGAATGGTACATTGAAGACTTGCGTGGCCTCACCGTGCGACTGTCGGACGGTGAAACAGTGGGGTGGATCACTGATATTGTGGAAGGCGGTGGGGGAAACCTCGCGGAGATACAGCTTCAATCAGGGGAACTCAAGTTCATTCCATTCAGAAAAGAATTCCTGAGCGATATTGATATTGAAAAGGGAAGCGCCGTGCTTGTGGCAGCGTGGGTTCTGGAATGAAGTATACGGTTCTCTCCCTGTTCCCGGAAATCATTGATGCTTTTTTCAATCTTTCGATACTTGGCAAGGCGGTTGGGCGGGGTATTGTCGCGTATTGTTCGGTCAATATTCGGGACTTTGCTTTTGACCGGCACAAGACCTGTGATGACGCGCCCTATGGTGGTGGCGCGGGTATGCTAATGCTGGCTGAACCGTTAGGACGGGCGCTTGAGTCGGTGGGTGTGTGCAATCGCTTCGAGGCTGGTGCTGGCGCTGAAAAGGCGCGGGTCATCTATCTCACCCCCTCGGGGCGCCCCTTTACGCAGGACGTAGCACAGGAACTTTCGCAAGAGCAGGAGCTTGTTCTTATCTGTGGGCGTTATGAGGGTATTGACCAGCGGATCATCGACGCTTATGTTGACGATGAGCTTTCCATCGGGGACTATGTACTTTCGTCCGGTGAAACAGCGGCGCTGGTGCTTATTGATGCGACTTACCGGCTTGTGGAAGAGGTAATCACCCCCGCATCGTTACGGGAAGAGAGCTTTGGAGGAGGCCTGCTGGAGTATCCGCAGTATACACGGCCTGAGATTTATGGTAACGTTGGGTTAAAGGTTCCTGAGATTCTGCTTTCAGGACATCACGAAAACATACGGCGCTGGCGGCTTATGAAACGGGTTGAGAAGACCCTTGCCATGCGACCGGAGCTTATTGCGCGGGGCGAAACTGCAGGTTTGTTCGATGAGGAAACCCGTTCGTTTATCGCGGAATTGCAACAACAAGGAGATAAAGATGAAAGAGATAAGGGCGATTGAAGCCAAGCAAATGAAAGACAATCTTGCTCAGTTTAAGGTTGGGGATACAGTTAAGGTTCACTTCAAGATTGTTGAGGGGAAAAACGAGAGGGTTCAGGTGTATGAGGGTCTGGTTATTGCTATGAAGAATTCCCAGGTCGGTAAGACCTTCACTGTGCGGAAGAACTCCTATGGCGTTGGGGTGGAGCGTATCTTCCCCATCCATTCGCCACGTATTGAGAAGGTCGATGTCGTGCGTCCGGGCAAAGTGCGCCGCGCCAAGCTCTACTACATTCGGCACAAGATTGGCAAAGCCGCCAAGATCAAGGAACTCATTGTTAAGAAAAGCGCGAAACAAGGGGCGCCGCGCCAGTAAAAGAAGCTCAGAAAAGTTAGCGTGGAGCCATAAACGTGCGCGCTAATGCCGGCGCGTTAAACAGCGCCTTATCCTTTTGTATGAATACAAGAAAGAAAGGACAGGCAGGTGAGGATCAGGCCGTTGCGTTTCTGGAAACGGCTGGCCTGCATATCATAGTTCGCAATGTGCGGTCCATGTACGGAGAGATAGACCTCGTGGCGCAAGATGGGGATACTATCGTGTTTGTTGAGGTTAAGGCGTGGTCAACTTACGGGATTGAGGAGTTACGCTATGGCATCAGCAGGAGAAAGCGCTGGCGTATCATAGAAACGGCTAAGTATTTTCTGGCCATGAATCGAGAATATAGTAGTATGGCGGTTCGTTTTGATGTAGTGTTTATAGGACCAATGAAGCCTCGCGCGGATCAGGCGGCGCAGCCGGCGATTATCCATCTTGTATCGGCCTTTATGGAGAGTATATAATTATGGTTCGAGCGCATAAGCGCTTGGAACCCGCTGAATTGGAAAAATTGCGGGCCAAGATTAACAGCAAGAGGTATCTGGACGGGGCTATTGATTGTTTAGCCGTAATACTATGTAAAGAAATGGTAGATATACCTCAAGAAGGAGTGCAGTATGAGCGGCAAGGGTGGGAATCGTCGCAATTTCAAACGACGTGAGCAGGATGATGCCTGGCAGGAAAAGTCGTCCAGAAAAGGGATGAATAACTCCCGTCGTGAGACAGATCGCCATTACACGGAGCGCGGTATGGAGCGCTTCCGGTGGATACCGCCTGCACAGCCAAGCGAACCGCTTCCTACGCCGGATTGTCCCTATTGTGGAAAGCCTATTAAAGACATTGCCACAGCTCTAGAAGACCCGACTATGAATATGCCAGCTCACTTTGAATGTGTCATGGCGTTCATTGCCGAAGATGAGCGGCTGGAAAAAGAAGACATACTGACCTATATCGGTGGCGGACGTTTTGGAATTGTGCGGTTTACCGGAATTTCGCATAGGTTCCGTATCAAGAAGATTATGGAATGGGAGAACAGGGAAAATCGGGCTGAATGGCGAAAAACCATTAGTGAGTATTATTCTTCAACATGATGATCCGATCAAAAGAGGAGTTTCCAAAAGTTCCCGAAATCGATGCGCTTAAAGCTGAAATAAGTACCTACAAAAAACTCTTTTCCAGTGTTCTGGATATCTTTAACCATACCGTTCTGGACGGTATCATGGATAGCGCGGTCTCGCATATCGTGGAGAATAGCCAGCTTGGATTCATTGTCTTCCTGTGGCGGCCATTCCAGAATCGGGAAGACGTCAGCATCAAGGTCTATAAAGACTGCGAGATCGTGGACACGCGATTCCACCTTGAAACCATTACCCCCTTTGAGCGTTTTTTCCGGGAAAATCCTGTGCCAATCAGTTTCGCCGAACTACAGGCGCGTATGAATAACCACGAGGCGGTGGATGCTCTTTTGCCGGTAAACCCAGAACTGGTGATGCCTGTTCAGAGTCCTTTGAGCCTTTATGGGCTTATCCTGATCGGCAGGAAGGCGCAGAACGAGGTTTTTAGTTCCACAGAGTTAGCCTTTCTCAAGCAACTCATGGCCTTTGTTTCCCTTGCCATACAGAATCACCTGAACTATGACCATTCCCTGCGGGATGGGAAGACCGGCCTCTATAACCACAGCTTCTTCATGACTCGTCTCAATGAAGAAATTTCACGGATTAAGCGCAATAGCTTTGCATCTTCGGTAATCGTGATTGATGTAGACTCTTTCAAGCGCTTCAATAACCACTATGGACACATGGCTGGCGACAGGGTACTCGAACACATCGCAGCCATGATCAAACAGAGCGTGCGACTTGAAGACATACCTTCCCGTTTTGGCGGTGAGGAATTCACCGTGCTCTTACCGAACACCTGCACTGAGGCCGCGTGGTTTGTGGCCGAGCGGCTGCGCGTCTCCATCGCCAACCTGCATGTGCAGTGGGAACCCAAACTGCCACAGGTTACCATCAGCCTAGGAATCTTCACCTTCGACGAATCAGACGATTTAACCGCCGGAGAGATTATAAGCCGCGCAGACAGCGCCCTGTATGAATCAAAGCGCCAGGGCAAGAACCGTACTACCATGTGGAAACCCGGAATTCAGTTTCAGCAGAAATAGCGTAGTTTCGGGCAACCCCCACTGAACAGGTGGTTAAGACTGCCCTTTCGATAGTCCCTTTGCTCGTCAGCCAACCTTGAACCGGGACACCTCAGTCATAAGTCGCTCTATCTGTTGCTTGTTCTCCATGCTTATGTCATTAATAGCCTTAGTTAGGTCGACGTAACAGGCTTGGTTAGGTCGACGTAACAGGCTTGGTTAGGTTGGCATAACAGGCTTAGTTAGGTCGACGTAACAGGCTTGGTTAGGTTGGCATAACAGGCTTAGTTAGGTCGGCATAATAGGCTTGGTTAAGTCGGCATAATAGGCTTGGTTAGGTCGGCATAACAGGCTTGGTTAAGTCGGCATAATAGGCTTGGTTAGGTCGACGTAACAGGCTTGGTTAGGTCGGCATAAAAGGCTTGGTTAGGTCGGCATAACAGGCTTGGTTAGGTCGACATAACAGGCTTGGTTAGGTCGGCATAATAGGCTTGGTTAGGTCGGCATAATAGGCTTGGTTAGGTCGGCATAATAGGCTTGGTTAGGTCGACCTAACAGGCTTAGGACTAGGCAAGCTTGAAGCGGGACACCTCAGTCATAAGTATTCCTATCTGGTTCTTGTTCTCCATGCTTATGTCATTGACCCGGTTCACCGCCGTATCTATCTGTTTTATACCAGATGCCATCTCCTGCATATTTCCGCTTATCTCCTTCACTAAAGCCTCAAGCGCCCTGCTCTCTTTGATTACCTCATGGCTCCTGTTTTCTATAACATGCGCGCTCTTGGTAACTTCATTCGTTGTCTCATTCAAGCCGCTTATCGATTCTAGGATACTCTTGCTCCCCTCATCCTGTTTTTCCATCGCGATCCTTACTATAGTTTCCTGTTCTGTTACCTTCATTACCCCTTCACGTATCGCCTCAAACTTCCATTGTACCTTCTCAGTTGACTTCATTATCTTGTCGATGGAGCTTTTTATCTTTTGCAGTATCCCGCTTATTGTTTTCGATTGTTCATCTGAAGACTCCGCCAGCTTTCTGATCTCTTCAGCCACTACCGCAAAGCCCTTACCCGCCTCCCCTGCGTGTGCAGCTTCTATCGCCGCGTTCATACTTAACAGATTCGTCTGGCTTGCGATATTTTCCATCACCGTGTTTATCTCCAGCAGTCCCTCTGATTCTCGCGCTATCTCTTGAATGTCGCTTGCCACTTCCAGCAAGCCATTCCGCCCTATCTCCGACGTTTCGGCAAGTTTGGCTATATTCTCTTCATTGTCCACCAGTGTTTGCGTTACACTCTGTACGTTAGCAAGCATTTCTTCCACTGCCGTGGACGATTGACTGACGTAACTCGTCTGCTTCTCAATCTGGGTATTGAACGTTTCTATGTTCTTCGTAACCTCTTCCATAGCTTCTACGTTAGTTTCAAAGCCCGTCGTTTCGGAAAGCATACACTCCATAACGGTTTGAAAATTTGAGCTAATTTCATTGATAGAAATGGCGCTTTCTTTCATGTTGGCGGCGAGTTCCGTGCCGGTTTGAGTGAGGGATAAAGCTTCTTTTTTGATAGTTACGATAAGGCGCTTGATCTTGTCTACGGTGAAGTTCAAATAGTGAACAAGATCCCCCAGCTCATCACGGGAATGGACGGAGATATCTTTGGTGAGGTCCCCTTCGGCAATATCTTTCAGGCCTATCATGGTATGGGCGATGGGACGACTTATGGAACGGGCTGTAAAAACCACCCCCACTGACATGAGGATAACCGTAGCAATACCGATGATACCGGCAGCAAGCATCATCCGGTAGACCGGCGCCATGATGGTGTTCCGTGAAACGCCAATTACCAGAGTCCAGGGATTAGGAGTATGACCCACCGTAAAAGGGACCGCGTAGTACTGCATAACCGTGTCTGATTGCGAGGGGCGGTATGAAAAGGAGGCAACTGTTCCTGTGCTAACCGCCTCAACCATCGTATTGAGGAAGGGGCCGAAGGTATCGCTTTCGGACTGGCGCATATCTTTTCCCAGCCGGCTTGAGTCACTGTGAGCTGCCACAATGCCCCCTGAACTGAACAGATAGCTCTGCCCATCGCCGAAAGGTTTGATCGCCTCTACCATAGTCTGTACCGTTGATAATTCACAACCAGCGCCTATGACGCCTATAAGCGCGCCCGTATCCTTGTCTGTTACTGGAACACCCATATTGGCAATTAAGGTTTTTCTCTGGGAACCGGAATACAAATACAGCGCAGGATCAAGCATATATTCTTGACGAGACGTGCCTTGCAGCACTGCTTCCCAACTGAAACCTTGTATCCCCATGAGCTTCACCTGACCGCTATCCTTGTACCAACTGGATATAAAGCGTCCGGTTTCATCGGTTCCGGGAGTATTGGCGAACTGTGCATCCATGCCGTCAAGTCCATCAGGCGACCAGTTGGCATACATATTCTCCACTACGGGGCTGTTAAGGACGAGTTGGCGCATCATTAAATTGAAGTGTTCCCGGCGCTGTTCCACGGGTATCTCTTTATAGGCTTCCATCACCTGTGCGAGAGACCGCGCCGCATCCATATATTCGCCAAACCAATTCCTTATTTTCTCACCGGTCTGGGCCGCAAGACTGTTTGCTTGTTCATCGACCAAACGGCTGATTTCCCGCTGGGATTGGAATAAGGTAACACCGGCAAGTAAGCCGATACCGATAAGGTTGATAACGCTGATAGTTGTTACCAGTTTAACGCTGATTTTCATAGAACACTCCTTGTAAGAGCAGGATAAACATAGCTTTTCCACTACAAGAACGTATTTTAGTACATTCCCCACGTATAGCCAGCGTGTATTCATGAATGTTACAGAGGATTGGGTGGCGCGCTATAGTAATATTTGTATGCATATTAAAAGACTTACCCACCTTTTGCTCCTGACTGTATAAACTTTATTATATGATAACCCAGTATTAGTATTTATGTAAGTAGCTTGTGTTTTTAAATTCCTGACTGCCATCAAAGGAAGCGCCCGTGGATATGACAGAACGAAACAAACGTTATCAAGCTCTTCTGTACGGCGGAACTGGGTGTGGCTGCTTTGCAGAGGTGTCTCCGCTGATATTCAAGAGATTGCTCGTGAGTCTGCGGACTTGCTGGGAAATAAACGCACTCCCAGCAAGATGAACCAGCCGATCGAGTTACGCAACCTTGAACCGGGACACCTCATTCATAAGCTGCTCTATCTGCCGCTTGTTCTCCATGCTTATGTCATTAACCTTGTGTACTGCTGTATCTATCTGTTCCGTGCCGGATGCCATCTCCTGCATCCCATCCCCTATTTCTGCAGTTATCCCCTCAAGGCTCTTACTCTTCTGTATCACTTCCCGGCTTCCCCCCAGCATACCCGCAGCGCTCCTTTTCACTTCCCCGGTGATCTCGTTCAGCCGCTCTATGGACTCCAGTATGGCTTTGCTCCCTACGCCCTGCTCTTCCATGGCGCTGCGGACATTCGCCTCCTGATCCGTTACGGTCTTCACCCCTTCGCTTATTGCCTCAAAGTTCCGCAGCACATCTCCAGTGGACGAGGTAATCTTGTCTATGGAACCTTTTATCTTCTTCAAAACATCGCTTATGGTCTTGGACTGCTCCGAAGAGGACTCCGCCAGCTTTCTGATCTCATCGGCCACCACTGCAAAGCCTTTCCCCGCCTCCCCCGCGTGCGCCGCTTCTATGGCCGCGTTCATGGAAAGCAGGTTTGTCTGGCTTGCGATGTTCTCCATCACCGCGTTGATCTCCAAAAGCCCAGCTGATTCCCGATCTATCTCCTGAATATCGCTTGATACTTCCTGCAAACTACTCCGTCCCACCTCAGAGGCATGGGAGAGCTTGCTTACATTGGTTTCGTTCTTGACCAGGGTTTGGGTTACGCTCTGGATATTCGCCAGCATCTGTTCTACGGCGCTTGAAGATTGGCTCACACAGTCTGCCTGCCGCTGAATCTGGGAGTTGAGGGTTTCTATGTTTTCTACCACCTGTTCCATGATTGAACCGGCGTCTTTGACGCTCGCCGTCTGCCGCTTGGTCTGATTCTTGATACTTTGGATGTTGGCGGTGATTTCGTTGATGGAGGCGGCGGTTTCGGTCATGTTACTGGCAAGCTCGGAACCGGTTTGGGCGAGGGATGAAGCTTCTTTTCTGATCGACACCACGAGGTTTTTGATCTTGGCTATGGTAAGGTTGAAGTAGTGGGCAAGGTCTCCTAGCTCGTCATGGGTGATAATGGTAATGGTCTTGGTAAGGTCGCCCTCACCTTCGGAAATATCTTTGAGCATGAGGGCGAGGCGATTGATAGGGCGGCTGATGGAGCGGGCCATGAAGAAGACCCCCGCTGACATAAGAAGGATGGTAAGGATGCCGATGGCCAGGCATATCCTGAGCATACGGTAGACCGGTGCCATGACGGTGTTCCGTGAAACGCCGATTACCAAAGTCCAGGGCTGAGGAGCATTCCCGACGCTAAAGGGGACTGCATAATACTGGTAGACGGTATCCGATTGGGGACTCTGGTACGCAAAAGAAGCGGAAGTTCCTTTGGCAACCGCATCAACCATCGTGTTGAGGAAGGGGCCGAAGGTGTCGGTTTCGCTTTCCTGTATGTTCTTTCCCAGCCGTTCCGGGTCCGTGTGAGCGGTGACGATGCCCCCGGAGCTGAACACAAAGGCATAGCCATCGCCAAATGGTTTAATCTCATCCACCATAGATTGTATGGTGGACAATACAATAGTAGCTCCCGCCATCCCTATCAAAGCGCTGGTCTCCTTATCCTTTACCGGATTGCCCATATTGGCATATAGCACTCTTCCCTCTGGTAATGGATAGGGATACTCTGCGGGATCAAGGATATATTCCATCCTCGCTTGGGGCATTTTTATAACCAGGTCCCAGCTAAAACCTACTATAGAATTTAGCTGAAATGCGCCGTTACTCATTGCCCATGAAGGTATAAAGCGTCCGGTATCATCGTTTCCCGGCGTATTGGCATAGGCCGCGTCCAGGCCGTCCAGGGCCATTGGCGACCAATTGGCATACACACTCAGCAGTCCGGGATTTGTGGAAAGAACCTGCTGCATCGCCATATTGAAATAGTCCCGCCGTTGTTCGGTCGGTATGTCTTTATAGCCCTCCATAATCTGAGCCATGGTTCTTGTTACGCCTATATACCGCTCGAACCACTTGCTTATCTTCTCCCCATTCTCTCTGGCAATGCTTTGCGCCTGCTCCTCTGCCATGCGGCTGATTTCCCACTGAGATAGGAAGATGGTAACACCGGCAAGTAAGCCGATACCAATAAGGTTGAAAATGCTGACAATCACCACCATTTTAACGCCAATTTTCATAGAATACTCCTTGTAAGAGCAGGATGAACATAACTTTTCCGCTACAAGAACATATTTTAGTACATTCCCCACGTATAACTGGCGTGTATTCATGAATACTCAAGGGGGCTATAGCAATATTTGTATGCACATTTAAAGACTTACTCACCTTTTGCTCCTGACTGTATAAGATTTATTATATGATAACCTAGTATTAGTATTTGTACAAATAGCTTACGCCTATTTTTAAATTCTTGACTGCCATCAAAGGAAGTGCCCGTGGATAAGACAGAACGAAACAAACGTTATCAAGCTCTTCTGTACGGCAGAACTGGGTGCGCGCTCTTGTGTTGATCTTTGTCGCTGACACGGTCTATACTGAATGCATGATTGGAATCATTGGAGCTATGGAAGATGAGATTGTGATGCTTCGCGTGGCAATGACTAAGATGCGGCTTGAGAGCGTGGGCTGTTTTAACTTCTCTGTTGGTGAGCTTGAGGGAAAGCCGGTGGTTCTTCTGTGTTGCGGTATCGGCAAGGTGAACGCGGCGGTGGGTTGCGCCCTCTTACTGAACCGGTATCAAACGGAGTTTGTGATCAACACTGGTTCAGCTGGCGGCATTGACAGCAGTCTGACCTTCGGAGACGCCATCATTTCTGATGGGCTTGTGTATTACGATGTGGACGTTACCGCGTTCAACTACGCGCCAGGGCAGGTTCCTGGGTTACCAACGGTTTTCCCGATCCCGTCCACCCTTATCGCTAAGGCGGAGCGGGCTATGGACACGCTCAAGCAGGAACAGGCGCTTCCTGCGACGTTTAACCACATACGCGGGCTTATCGGCTCAGGCGATACTTTCATGCACGAGCCGGAGCGTATCGCGGCTGTGAGAGTCTTGTTTCCAGACATCAAGGCGGTTGAGATGGAAGGCGCGGCCATTGCCCACACTTGCTACCTGTTCAGGACGCCGGCGCTCATCATCCGCGCGCTCTCAGACATTGCCGGCATTGAGTCGCCGATTACCTCCAGCGAATTTCTGCCTCTGGCGGCAAAACGCTCGGCAGAGATTGTGCGTCGCGTTGTTCGTGATTACTAGCGCGTCTCTCCCTTGGACGGTGAACCAACTAAGCAACAAAGGAGTTTTTTATGGAAAAGATTGCCAGCTTTCAAGTAGACCACCTGCGCTTAAAGCCTGGTGTTTATGTGTCCCGCCAGGACAAGTTCGGGGATACCGTGCTTACCACCTTTGACTTGCGCTTCAAGGAGCCGAACAAGGAGCCAGTCATTGATGTACCCGCGCTCCACACGCTCGAACACCTCGGGGCGACTTTCATGCGTTCCCACAAGGACTGGGCAGACCGCGTTGCGTACTTTGGGCCTATGGGTTGCCGCACTGGTTTTTATCTTATACTGGAGGGGAAACTGTCTTCGAGCGATGTGCTTCCCCTTATCCTCGAAATGGCCTACTGGATTATCGCGTTTGAGGGAGCGATTCCGGGCGCGGCGCCTGAAGAGTGTGGCAACTGGAAGGACCAGAACCTCGACATGGCCCAGTGGGAAACAAAACGCTACGTCGCGATACTCAAGAATCCGTCCCCAGAAAATCTGAACTATCCGGTGTAACCTGAAAAGCCCTAGCAGCGCGCTTAAAAAGGTTGAGCAAAACTCACGTCGCTCAGTCTGCCATGCTGTCGGTAGCTGAAGAAAGAGTGGTTGGAGAAGATAAGGTGATCCAGAAAGCCCAGACCCAAAATCTCCGCGGCTGTCCGGAGGCGTTCTGTTACTTCATCATCTTCACGCGAGGGGGAGAGCTGGCCGGAAGGGTGGTTATGCGCTATAACGACGGCACTTGACCGGTCGAGAATGGGGTCGGCGAACACTTCGCGGGGATGCACAATAGTTTTGTTCACCAGCCCAATCGTTACGATGCGCACCGCCAGAACCTCGTGAGCGCCGTTCAGAGAGACACAGATGAAACACTCCTGTCGACGGTCCGCGTGGTGGCGGATAAGAGTGTAAATATCTTCCGGCTGAGTAATGCGCGTACCTGCCGCGCCCCAGCGCCGTCTGCCAAATTCCAGCATAGCGACAATGGAACAGGCCTTTGTTTCTCCGATTCCGGCAAGTAGCACCAGTTCCTTCACCGTGGGTATCCCGTTTTCCTTATCAAGGCGTTCAAGGAGTTCTTTGGCGAGTATGTTGACATTCTTGCCTTTGATTCCCACGTTGAGCAGTATGGCCAGCAGTTCCCGATCTGAAAGCGCGCTCGGCCCCTTATCGAGGAGTTTTTCCCGCGGACGGTCATCAAGGGGAAGCAAGCGGAGGCTTTTACTCTGCTGAGATGCGCTATTCGCAGATTCCCGGACTTCACAAGAAAGATAATCACTCATACCGCTAATACGGCATAGAGATCGATGTTTGCTTTGCTCTTACCTGTTAAATAAGTTGAGGCCGCGTTTCCCAAAACGCAACAGTTTGCCGGTGTTACGCTTGTTTCCTTCCTCGATACTCTTGAAGATAAAAGCTGCGAAAGCCGCCTCGTCGCAGGTTTCCGGCCCGGAGAAGCCTATAATCTGAAAACTTTCGCCTATGGCCGAGTCAAGCATAGCCTGACTAAAGGCTCTAAACGAAGCGGCAATCGTAAGTCCTACAAAGTCAGGGCGGTTTTCTTTCGCATCAAACAGGATCCCATGTTTGGCGTCAAACTCCGAAAGTACGAATGCCAGATTACCAGCCTTTTTCGCCTTGAAGACTGAGACCAGTTCCTTTACCAGAAAGAACCAGCCCTTAATATGATCGTTAACCAGTATCTCAACATCAGCCGCGGCAAGCTCGCTTGGGGATTTGTACACTGAGGGCGGCGCGCATATCAGAATGGCATCATCAATCCGCTCCAGCCGGTTTTCAGTAGCTAGGAGTAAGGTGCGGGCTGAAACCGGGCTTCCCGGATTCCAGTTAAGCGAGATCTGCGCGTCCCCCATGGGCTGGACAATCATCCGCGCATCCCCCTTAAGCGACTGAAGGCGATTGGGAATAAACGCCGTCGCAAAGTATTCAACTCGCTTGCCCGCTTCAGCCGCGATCGCCGAGGATAAAGCTGTGCCATTTCCTGCTATCAAGATACCCCTTGTCATGTATGTAGTGTATACATCAATACCGCTTCACGCAATGGGACTTGCACATTTCGTTGCTAAACAAACGCCTTTGCTTAATGCAGTCGTGGCAGTACGGTGAGATGTTACATGGGAAACATCGTTTGCTCATTATCATAACAATTATGTTGACAAAGTGGTGCAGCTAACGCTCATATAGTTCATACCACTGGAACTTGTTTTGGGTTAAAGCCCTTTAACAAAGGTGGTTTCGGTAGCGCACGTATCCACAAAGCTTCTCTTTACCCTAAGCGCTCCCCATTTTTCAGCGGATCTGCAGAGCGGAATCACGTACACTCTTAACGATACACTCTTTTCAGCATATCCTGTCTGTGCCGGTATACTATAGACCTCTGGTACGGGAGTACCTTCGTTGATAAGGAGACTGGTTTTGTAGTTCTTGTTTCTGTATAATTAAACAGCATATACAGCCTACTTTTTCTCGTAAACATACCGATTCTCTTATATGGATTTATCTGTGCTTTTCTATTCTTATTGTTTATAGCAACTATCTGCTTAGAGTTGTGTATATTGTCAGTACGGATGTAAAACGTACAAAGAAGTCTGGAAGTCTGGTATGAAAAAACTATTGTGGTTAATTGCCGCGCTCGCGCGTGTGGCGCTGATATTCAGTATTGTAATATGTGATGAACTGATCGGAAAGGAGAAAGAAAGCCTGGTCAATGCGGCTGTGCCGGTGATAGACATACAGCCGGAGGGCGCGATCTATCTCCAGAACGACAGCGCTTCACCCCTGAGCGTTACGGCACGTGTAAACGACGGCGGAACACTCTCCTACCAGTGGTTCAGCAATGACCAAGCCGATGATACCGGAGAAACCAGCGTTGGAACAGAAGCCGTCTATATGCCCTCCACAGAAACACCCGGAACATACTATTACTCCGTTGTTGTTACCAATACGAATAACAGCGCAAGTGGAAACAAAACCGCCAAGACGGTAAGCGCATACGCCGAGATAACCGTAAACCCCTCGGTAGCACAGGAAACCGAGTCGCCCCGGTATGTTACCGCCGTTAATGTATGGAACTATCCAACAGAACCAGACCCCGCCATTCCTTCTGGTTATACAAACTGGGTACGAGACGACATGTATGATCCAGCTCAGGGCAACATTCTGAATGGAAACGCTGGCACCGATGGAGCAGAGGACTGGATACGCCTTGCCTACAAGACTGATTCAGAAGTGAACAAACGTGACGCTATCGCAGAGATTGCAATACTTGTAGGCCAGAACACACAGCCCCCCACCGGCTGGACCAAAATCAACATCGATCTTAACAACGGGCGCCTTAGCGCCAACTATCTGTATTTGGCGTACCGCAAGGTTGGCCCCTCCGATACCCAGGCCATTGATTTTATCGGGAGCTATAGCGGAAGAATCGAAGTCAGCAACGAAAGCCGCCCCGGTTATTCATGGGTATTCTATACCGGAGCAGGTTATACCGGCTTAAACGAGCGCGCCGACCTGAACAAAGGACGGCCTACCGCAAACTGGATATTCCTGATGGTACATAAGCGGCCGTTTACGTGGTAAGTAGGCCCGTTGAAACCCCTCCGCAGCACGCTGCTCCACCCCTCTGCTCGTGCCAGACACACGGCAGACACACACACCAACGTGCCGACAGGACTTTCCTAATCAGTTACCCCTTAGTATCTTACTAACAATAACAACAACAACACTAATGTTAAAAGGAGATGTACCTTATGGCACAACGCCAGTTTCAAACCGAAGTAAGCCAGCTACTCCATCTCATCATTCACTCGCTCTATTCAAACCGCGAGATATTCTTGAGAGAGCTGGTGTCCAACGCATCGGACGCACTGGATAAGCTCAAGTACCTGACAGTCGCGGATGATTCGTACAAGAGCCTGAGCTTTGACCCGCGTATCGATCTTTCGTTTAACAAGGACGCAAAGACCCTCACCATCGCGGACAATGGAATCGGCATGAACGAGACCGACCTGATCGAGTCTCTCGGAACCATCGCACGGTCGGGAACACGGACCTTTCTTGAAAAACTCAGCGACGACGCAAAGAAAAACTCCAACCTCATCGGCCAATTCGGTGTAGGCTTCTATTCAGCCTTCATGGTCGCTGAACGCATCGAGGTTATCAGCCGCAAGGCCGGCGAAGGCACGGCGTGGAAGTGGCTCAGCGACGGCAAAGATGGCTTTGATATCCTGCCCGCTTCCCGCGAAACCCAAGGAACCACCGTGATCCTGCACCTCAGCGAGGACGGCGCCGAATACGCAAACCGCTGGTCTATCGAAGACATCGTCAGGCGTTACTCAAACCATGTAGCCTTCCCCATCTATCTCACCTACGACGAAAACGAGTACGACGATAAGGGCAAGGTTAAGTCAAGCAAGACCAAAACCGACAAAATCAACTCCGGCTCCGCAATATGGCAGCGACCTAAGTCTGAATTGAAAAAAGAAGACTACGACGAGTTCTACAAACAGCTTGCCCATGACAACGATGAGCCGCTCTTTTATCTGCACACCCATGCCGAAGGCACACTCGAATACTCCACGCTGTTCTACGTGCCAAAAAAAGCTCCCTTTGACCTGTACAACGTGGACTGTAAGCCCGGTATCAAGCTCTATGTGAAGCGGGTCTTCATTACAGACGACGACAAGGAACTCATGCCAAGCTGGCTACGCTTTGTCCGGGGCGTGATTGACTCAGAAGACCTGCCCCTGAACGTGAGCCGTGAAATCCTTCAGCAAAACAAAATCCTGCTCAACATCAAAAACGCCTCCGTAAACAAACTCCTCGCCGAGTTTAAGAACGTGGCCGAAAACAACAAGGAAATGTGGGACACGTTCATCAGCGAATTCAACCGTCCCCTCAAAGAAGGCTTGTACCATGACTGGGGCAACCGCGATCCGCTCCTCGAACTGGTGCGCTTCAAGAGCAGCACCAAGGAAGGCAGAGTCAGCTTTGCCGACTATGTCTCTCGCATGAAAAGCGATCAGAAGAGCATCTACTACATTTCCGGCGGTGACGAGAAAACCCTCCGCGCCTCCCCGCTCCTTGAGGCCTATACCGCCCAGGAGATCGAAGTGCTTATCATGGACGATGAGATCGACGACATTGTTCTCCCCCATATTGACAAATACAAGAAATGGGATGTCAAGGCCGTGAACCGCGCCGGCGCTGATGAGGAACTGGGTAAGAAAAAAGACAAAAAGGCTGAAAAGGAGATACAGCCCCTGATCGACCGGATAAAAAAAGTCCTGGGAGATCGGGTTAAGGACGTCAAACTGTCCCGCCGCCTCCTTGATTCTCCTTCCTGCATCGTCGCTGACGAGAACGACCCGACAATCCAGATGGCGCAGATGCTCAAAGCCATGGGACAAATTGAGGTTCCTGACATAAAGCCCATTCTTGAGATAAACGGCGATCACCCCATCGTAGCCCGTATCAGGGACATCGAAGATGAAGCACGCGTCGCTGACATCGCCGGCGTCTTGCTCGATCAAGCCCTGCTTGTTGAGGGGATCAAACTCAAAGACCCCGCCGATTTCGTAAAACGCCTGAACCGCCTGCTGACCTTGTAGAAGAACAACACAGGCTGTTCCAAAGCACACGTTTTGGAACAGCCTTAACCTATCCTTATCTTTACCACCAGTCTTTTAAAAAACGAGATACGCAGCCTCAGCCCAGGGCGCGTTCCGCTACGAGCCTAACGAAAGTTCCACAGACACGTGAACGCAGCGCGGGGGCGTCTCGGGGGCGGCAGCCCCGCAGAGGGGGAAGCGGAAGACCGCCAGAGGCGGGCTGAAGCGAGGGGGAGACTTCCCCCTCCTTTACGATAGTAGCGCGTTTTTCAATCGCGCTAAATCTTGTTGCTCCCTGTGGTCTGTGTTACATTAAACAACATGGAACTATCAAACCTTGAAACTCCCTGTATCATAATCAACGTGGAACAAGCA